>NZ_CP015125.1:60000-372500 GCF_001653755.1 Dokdonia donghaensis DSW-1
GATGACCTCCTGCGTGCAAGGCAGGCGCTCTAGCCAGCTGAGCTAATCCCCCATTTCTATGAAATCAAGATGATGACATCAGATTTCGAATGACGAAGTAATGATTCTCAACTTCTAAAATTTCCTTCAAAATGTAATACGTATGAACGTCACGATTTATAAAGCTTTCGCGAAAGCATAAAAAGTAGTCTCAGGCAGACTCGAACTGCCGACCTCTACATTATCAGTGTAGCGCTCTAACCAGCTGAGCTATGAGACTGTCTTAATAGTCTATAGCAATTAAGTGTAATTGTTAGTAAAAACTAATTCTTACTTACTCAATTCCTACTTCCTTATTAATAATTAAATCGACAGCTATTGAAAACCAAAACCTATTACTAACCATTCGGCTGTAAGTCGTTTGCTGTTTATTAAAGATATAGCTACATACATAAAATACATAACGCACAATAACAGGGACAAGCTCTAGAAAGGAGGTGTTCCAGCCGCACCTTCCGGTACGGCTACCTTGTTACGACTTAGCCCCAGTTACCAGTTTTACCCTAGGCCGCTCCTTACGGTGACGGACTTCAGGTACCCCCAGCTTCCATGGCTTGACGGGCGGTGTGTACAAGGCCCGGGAACGTATTCACCGGATCATGGCTGATATCCGATTACTAGCGATTCCAGCTTCATGGAGTCGAGTTGCAGACTCCAATCCGAACTGAGATAGGGTTTATAGATTCGCTCCTGGTCGCCCAGTGGCTGCTCTCTGTCCCTACCATTGTAGCACGTGTGTGGCCCAGGACGTAAGGGCCGTGATGATTTGACGTCATCCCCACCTTCCTCACGGTTTGCACCGGCAGTCTGGCTAGAGTTCCCGACATTACTCGCTGGCAACTAACCACAGGGGTTGCGCTCGTTATAGGACTTAACCTGACACCTCACGGCACGAGCTGACGACAACCATGCAGCACCTTGTAATCTGTCCGAAGAAAACTCTATCTCTAAAGCTGTCAGACTACATTTAAGCCCTGGTAAGGTTCCTCGCGTATCATCGAATTAAACCACATGCTCCACCGCTTGTGCGGGCCCCCGTCAATTCCTTTGAGTTTCATTCTTGCGAACGTACTCCCCAGGTGGGATACTTATCACTTTCGCTTAGTCACTCAGCCCGAAGGCCAAACAACTAGTATCCATCGTTTACGGCGTAGACTACCAGGGTATCTAATCCTGTTCGCTACCTACGCTTTCGTCCATCAGCGTCAATATATTGTTAGTGATCTGCCTTCGCAATCGGTATTCTATGTAATCTCTAAGCATTTCACCGCTACACTACATATTCTAACCACTTCACAATAATTCAAGACATACAGTATCAATGGCAATTCTATGGTTAAGCCACAGACTTTCACCACTGACTTATATGCCCGCCTACGGACCCTTTAAACCCAATGATTCCGGATAACGCTTGCACCCTCCGTATTACCGCGGCTGCTGGCACGGAGTTAGCCGGTGCTTATTCTTATGGTACCGTCATCAATCTACACGTAGACCTTATTCTTCCCATATAAAAGTAGTTTACAACCCATAGGGCAGTCTTCCTACACGCGGCATGGCTGGATCAGAGTTGCCTCCATTGTCCAATATTCCTCACTGCTGCCTCCCGTAGGAGTCTGGTCCGTGTCTCAGTACCAGTGTGGGGGATCTCCCTCTCAGGACCCCTATCTATCGAAGTCTTGGTAAGCCGTTACCTTACCAACTAACTAATAGAACGCATAGTCATCTTATACCGCCGAAACTTTAATTATTTAATGATGCCAAAAAATAATACTATGGGGTATTAATCTTCGTTTCCAAAGGCTATCCCCCAGTATAAGGTAGATTCTATACGCGTTACGCACCCGTGCGCCGGTCGTCAGCAAATAGCAAGCTACTCCTGTTACCCCTCGACTTGCATGTGTTAAGCCTGCCGCTAGCGTTCATCCTGAGCCAGGATCAAACTCTTCATCGTGTGTTGTTAATAATATTAACTCCTCACAACTCGAAATATCCGGTCAATAATAAACTTCTAGTTTTCAAATTCTTTGTAATAATACCCGAAGATATTAATACGCGCTGTCAATTCAATAAGTCAATGAACTTTTCCTAATCCCTAAAAACTAGAAAATCAATGTTAATGCAAGAGGAATCGAACCCCTTTTTATCCTTCCAAAACATTCAAAAAAAATTACTTGAACTTCGCTAGATGTGTTACTGTCTCTCTAAGCGGGTGCAAATATACAACTGTTTTTAATACTGACAACTTTATTTTGAAAAAAAATTATTTTTTTCTGAAGCAATAAAAACAACAATTCTAAGAACAACTCCTACAAATAAACATCTATTTGTTAGCGGCTGCAAAACTACAACCTTTTTTGACTTTACAAACTATCTTTTGAAAATAATTTGAAATAAATTTTAAAGCCAATTAAACAAACATTTACAAGAACTACCGCTCACATTTAAACGGACGGCAAAGATACACAGAAGTTCAAGCCTGACAAGAAAAAATGTGAAATATTTCTAAAATCGCTCTCAAAAACCCAACTACAACAGCTATTGAAACCATAGAACGCTGATATACTATCAATTGAAATTAAAACACCTTTCGCGAAAGCGTAAAAAACTTTGTCCTATATATAATGTAAAACAGATTACCTAGTTATTGTAAACCTACATCGAACATCCTATCTTTGCTTCTTATAAATAATCGAACTATGATCAATATCACTTTGCCAGATGGCAATGTAAAACAGATGGACAAAGGAGCTACTCCTATGGATGTCGCAAAGAGCATCAGCGAGGGGCTGGCGCGCAACGTTATTTCTGCAAAATTTAATGGGGAGACCGTAGAGACCTCTACCCCACTTACAGAAGATGGATCGATTACCTTATTTACCTGGAATGATGATGAAGGGAAGACTGCCTTTAGACACTCTTCTTCTCACGTGCTTGCTCAAGCTATATTAAAGTTATACCCTGGGGCAAAACTTACTATAGGCCCAGCTATAGAAAATGGTTTTTATTATGATGTTGATCTAGGTGATCAAACTATTTCTGATAAAGACTTTAAGAAGATAGAAGATAAGATGCTCGAGATTGCTCGTGGAAAGCACGATTTTAAAATGCGATCTGTAACAAAGCAAGAAGCTCTTGATAAATATAAAGGTGAAGGAAATGAGTTTAAGGTAGAACTTATTGAAAATCTAGAAGATGGTACTATCACTTTTTGTGATCACGACGACTTTACAGATTTATGTCGCGGGGGACATATACCTAATACAGGTATCATAAAAGCCGTAAAGATTATGAGTGTTGCTGGTGCATACTGGCGTGGTGATGAAAACAAACCACAACTTACTCGTGTTTATGGAACTTCTTTCCCAAAACAAAAAGATCTTAAACAATACCTAGAACTTCTAGAAGAAGCAAAGAAGCGTGACCACAGAAAACTAGGAAAAGAACTAGAACTATTTACCTTCTCACAGCGCGTAGGTCAAGGTTTACCTTTATGGCTACCTAAGGGAGCTGCTTTACGTGAACGCTTAGAAAACTTCCTTAAGGCTGCACAAAAGAAACAGGGTTACGAGATGGTGGTATCACCACATATAGGACAAAAAGAATTATATGAAACATCTGGCCACTATGCAAAGTATGGAGCAGACAGTTTTCAACCTATACAAACACCTAACGAGGGTGAAGAGTTTTTACTTAAACCTATGAACTGCCCTCATCACTGTGAGATATACAACAGTCGCCCGTGGAGTTATAAAGAACTACCTAAGCGCTTTGCAGAGTTTGGAACCGTATATCGATATGAGCAGTCTGGAGAGCTACACGGTCTTACGCGTGTAAGAGGATTTACTCAAGATGATGCACACATCTTCTGTACACCAGACCAGCTGGATGAAGAGTTTATGAAAGTAATAGACTTGGTTCTTTATGTTTTTGGCTCACTAGGGTTTGAAGACTTTACAGCTCAAGTCTCTTTACGTGATCCAGAAAATCCAGATAAATATATAGGAGAAGACGAAAACTGGGTAAAAGCAGAAAATGCAATTCTTAACGCTGCAAAAGCAAAAGGGCTTAACTATGTTGTTGAAACTGGTGAGGCAGCATTTTATGGACCTAAGCTAGACTTTATGGTAAAAGATGCCTTAGGTCGCAGCTGGCAACTAGGAACTATACAGGTAGATTACAACTTGCCTGAGCGTTTTGAATTACAGTACAAAGGCAGTGACAATGAGACGCACAGGCCGGTAATGATACACCGTGCCCCTTTTGGCAGTATGGAGCGATTTGTTGCTATATTATTAGAACATACGGGTGGTAATTTCCCTCTCTGGCTTATGCCACAGCAAGCTACAATTCTGACATTGAGTGAGAAATATGAGAAATATGCTCAGAATGTATTAAATTTGCTAGAAAATCACGAAATTCGCGCCCTTATAGATAACCGAGGCGAGACTATGGGTAAGAAAATACGGGAAGCAGAGATGCAAAAACTTCCGTTTATGCTTATTATAGGAGAGCAAGAGGAAAAAGATGGCACAATATCTGTAAGAAGACACGGTGGTGAGGATTTAGGTAGTATGACTATTGACGCTTTCGCGAAAATTGTATCTACCGAGATTGCATCGACAATGAAAACATTTGATTAAGTTTAATTTAAAATAGAAAAGCCATAGCAATACGTAGAAAAAGATCGAGAGGTCCTGCAAGGATCATTAAGGAAGACCAACACAAAATCAACCAAAAGATACGTGCAAAAGAAGTACGTCTAGTGGGAGACAATGTGGAAGTAGGGATTTACCCTATCCAAAAAGCACAAGCACTAGCTAGCGAACTAGAGCTAGACCTTGTTGAAATATCACCTAACGCTGCTCCGCCAGTTTGTAAGATTATAGACTATAAAAAGTTTGTATACGAGCAAAAGAAACGCGAGAAGATAATGAAGGCAAAAGCCTCAAAAGTGATAATCAAGGAGATTCGTTTTGGTCCTAACACAGATGATCACGACTACGAGTTTAAAAAGAAACACGCAGAGAAGTTCCTTAAAGAAGGAGCAAAACTTAAAGCGTATGTTTTCTTTAAAGGTCGTTCTATCATCTATAAAGACAAAGGAGAAATACTACTTCTTAAACTAGCTCAAGAGCTAGAAGAGTTAGGAAAAGTAGAGCAACTCCCAAGACTTGAAGGAAAGCGTATGACAATGTTCATCGCACCAAAAAAGAAATAAATACAATACAGTCTCGAGTGTAACTCAAGATCTGTAGTTATTATAAAAACCCTCCTACTCAATGAGTAAGGAGGGTTTAGTAAGAAAATAAGTGAGATAATTTAAAAAATAGGAACAGATGCCTAAAATGAAAACAAAATCCAGTGCTAAGAAGCGTTTTAAGCTTACCGGAACTGGTAAAATCAAAAGAAAGCACGCTTTTAAGAGTCACATTTTGACAAAAAAATCTAAGAAGCGCAAGCTAGCTCTGACGCACGACGGTCTTGTACACGAAGCAGATGAGAATAATGTTAAATTGATGCTTAACCTTAAGTAATCACTTTAACCGGTTAAAACAAATTATTTTTAAACCCTGGAGTATGGCCGTCTCGCCGCTTATGAGTGAGATACACAAGAGCACACAGCGTGTGTCGCCTGCTACAAAAACACATTAAATTATGCCTAGATCAGTAAATTCAGTTGCTAAAAGAGCCCGAAGAAAAAAGGTGATGAAGCAAGCCAAAGGATACTTTGGAAGACGTAAAAACGTATGGACAGTTGCAAAAAATGCAGTAGACAAAGCAATGTCTTATGCATACAGAGACCGTCGTCAGAAGAAAAGAAATTTCCGTTCATTATGGATTACTCGTATTAATGCGGGTGCTCGTATGCACGGTATGTCTTATTCTCAGTTTATGGGAGGAGTTAAAGCAAATGGAATCGAGCTTAACCGTAAGGTACTTGCAGACCTTGCTATGAACCACCCAGAAGCGTTTGAAGCAATAATTAATAAAGTAAAGTAAGGCGCAAGCCTCATTTAATAATACATCTCACTTATATAAAATCCCGCTCTTTTGAGCGGGATTTTTGTTTTTAAACTCATTTACTTACGGTGTTTACCTCTGTAGTTTACAAGAGTGTTTACGCTTTCGCGAAAGCGGAATATAACACCTCACACCTCCAAAGGCAGACAATTACCTCCCCTCTAGTACCCTAATAGTCAAAATATCACTATTTTTAAGGCACACCTTATACCAACTAGAGGTTATGAAAATCCAAAACTACGCCCTACTAATAGTACTCACGCTATGTACACTTCCTGTATTTGCACAACTGAGTAGTACTCATTATTTACCGCCGTTACACGCGAGAGACGTGGGAGGACAAGATATTACATCTGCCTATGTATACTTATCTACACCTTATGACGACCCAGATACAAATGGGATAGACCCTATTACTGTAAACATTTCTCTTGGTAATGGAACCTTATTAGGAACTGTAACAATAGCTGCTGGATCACCCGCATCATTTAATGTAGATCAAAGCGCTCTTGTTGATATTACCGAATTGAATTCTCCTTTATCAAATAAGGGATTAATTATAGAAGCTCCTGAATTAATTTATACAAGTTTACGCGTACAGTCTTTAAGCTCGAATCATTCTGGCTATTTAACTGCAAAAGGTGATGATGCCTTAGGCACTAGGTTTAGAGTGGGTTTTTCCGAACTTAATAATACAATTGATAACCACAATTTTTTCTCTTCCTTTATGGCTGTTGAAGATAATACAATCATAACTGTATCAGATTATGAAACGGATGTAGTTTTCGAACCAAACATAACTGATGATGTGCTGACTATAACGCTCAATGCAGGTGAGTCTTATACATTATCTGGATACAGTGGTGCATCTACTCCTGGTAATGATGATGGCTTTATTGGCGCACTAATAACATCGCAAGATGACGCTCACCCTATCGTAGTTACGACTGGAAATATAAATGCCAATGACCCTTCTATAGGCCAAGGAGGATCGGATATATTAATCGATCAGATTGTACAAGAACGTCTTGTTGGTGAAGAGTATATGCTAGTCAGAGGTAATGGCAGTGATGTTTTGGAGAGAATATTAGTTATCGCAACGGAAGCAAATACGGATGTTTCTATTAATGGTAATTTTTTATTTACGTTAACTAATCCTGGTGATTTTGAATTTATAAGAGATAATGATTTGTTTCTTCCAAATATTCTCGGAGAACCTCATAGAAATATGTATTTAAGTACGGGAGGTGGTAAATCGGTTTATGTTTATCAACTTATTGGAGGAGACATTGGTACAGATGTAGCAAATGCTACACCAGGTATGGTATTTGTGCCACCCTTGAGTTGCTTTTTCCAAAATGAGGTTAATCTTATTCCTTCTGTAAATGAGATTTCCCCTGTTTTTAATGCTTACGAAGGTCGTATTTTTATTACATCTGCTGTAGGCGATCAAGTTATCGTAAATGGAACAATATTGCCTGCTATGTCTGCACTTGCTAATCCTGGAACACCAGATTGGGTAACTTACAATGTTATTAATCAAACGGGAGATATCACAGTTCTCTCAGAGGGTCCCATTGCCGTTGGCTTAGTAGGAGCAAATTTTGCCGCTGGTTTTGGCGGATATTACTCTGGATTTGCTGTAACACCAGAAGATACAGATACAGATATATGTACTGCTGCTGGCCCCATAAACCTTTTAGAACGGTTTGATGGTAATCCGCCCACAGGAGGAACTTGGACACCTCCTTTAGATAGTGGTACAGATATTTTTGACCCTACCACAGATCCCATATCTAATCCTTCACTTATATATAACTACGTCGCCGTGGGAGACTGCAACCCTATAGATGTTGATATCACAATAACCCTAGTTGACAACCCTTCTATTAATGTTATAGGTGATATTACTGCTTGTGAAACTTTTACACTCGCTGACCCTGCTACCCTTTCGGGAAATTTTCTCAACAACCCTCAATATTACACAGCTCTACAATCTGACCCTACTACTGCGCTTATAGACTGGACAACTCCCATCACCACAACAACCACTGTATTTGTTTATGATGAAAATCCCGCAGACCCAGATATGTGTCCAGATGAACTGAGCTTTACCGTAACTATTACAGATGAAGCAATAGCAAACACTGTTCCGCCAGTACGTATATGTGATGATAATACAAATGATGGTACTGCGATTTTCAACTTAGAAATGTTGACCGAAAGTATCATTTTAGGTACTCAAAGCGCTTCAAATTTTACAGTAAGCTGGCACGCTACAGAGCAACAAGCTATTGATAATATAATGCCTTTTGTTACTCCTACTGCTTATGAAACAACAAGCACAATCATTTACGCCAGAATAGAGGGTAACTCTAGTTCGATTTGTTTTGACACCACCGCTATTGACCTCATAGTAGACAGTCAACCCACAGCAAATGCAGTTCCTACACAAAACATTTGCGATGATAGCTCTGCAGATGGAGTAGAGAACTTTGACTTGACAACTCTTAACAGTATTATCCTAGGAACTCAAAGTGATACATTATATAATATAGACTTCTACCCCACTCCTACAGATGCTTCTTCAGAAACTAATCTAATTACAACTCCTACTAATTTTACTGTTACCGGCACAGAAACTATTACTGCCAGAATAGAAAATGTAAGTAACAATAACTGCGCAGATTTTACAGACATTACTTTAACTATTATACCGCAAGCTACAGCTACAGACCCTGGATCATACATAGTGTGCGATGACAGTGCAGATGGAGATAACACAAACCAGTTTACTACTTTTGACTTATCTACACTTGATGATGATATTCTGGATGGTCAAGATCCTGCAATTTTCACAGTTACATACCATGATAACCCAGAAGATGCTAATGCAAACAATGGTGCTCTACCCACCACATTTGTTAATACTGATGCAGAAGTACAACCTATCACGGCAAGAGTATCAAACACTCAAATCGATGCCTGCTTTGCCATTGTTACTTTTAATATAGTTGTAGCACCTTTACCAGTTATAAACTCTCCTGGATCATATATAGTGTGCGATGACAGTGCAGATGGAGATGACACAAATCAGTTTACTACCTTCGACTTATCTACACTAGACGATGATATTCTCAATGGTCAAGATCCTGCAATTTTCACAGTTACATATCACGATAATCCAGGAGATGCAAATGCAAACAATGATGCTCTACCCACCACATTTATTAATACTGATGCAGAAGTACAACCTATCACGGCAAGAGTATCAAACACTCAAAACGATGCCTGCTTTGCTATTGTTACTTTTAATATAGTTGTAGCACCTTTACCAGTTATAAATTCTCCTGTATCACTAAGTCAATGTGATATTGATCAAGATGGCTTTGCGTTCTTTAATCTAACTGAGGCGCAAGTTTTATTAAGTAGTGATTCTGAAAATGAGACATTTCTATATTATGACCTTAGTGGTGCTGCAATAGCTAATCCTACAGCGTACACAAACCAAATACAAAACAACGAATCCATAAGCGTTACCATTTCTACCATAAATGGATGTACACGTCAGGCTCAGATTGACCTTGAGGTAGATACTTCAGAGATTCCTGATACTTTTCAATTAGAATATTTTGAGTGTGATACAGATAGTGATGGTCAGTCATTATTTGATTTTTCTGATGCTACAGCACAAGTGCTAGCTTTATTTCCTGCTGGACAGATGCTTACTGTAAGCTATTACGAAACCCAGCAAGAAGCAGAAACAGAGACCAATCCTATTACGGCAACTATTGATGCCTATACAAATAACCTCACCTATACAGATACAAATGGACAGCAAGGTATTTGGGTACGTGTAGATGGCGATACTGCAAACGACTGTCGTGGTCTAGGGATACACGTATTGCTTAATGTGGAGGCTAACCCCACTTTTCTACCCAACATCTCTTCACTTGAAGAATGTTCACCTATCGCAAATGCTGCTCAATTTGATTTAACCCAGAACGATGCCGAGATTACGGGCGGTGATCCTAATATTCTAGTTACTTATTATGAAAATGTAGGGAATTACACGGCGATGAATGCCATTGCTAACCCTACTGCTTTTTCAAACAGTAGCAACCCTCAGACCATTTATTACAGTCTTGAGAATGCCACTACGGGCTGTACTACGTTTGATTTTGTCAACCTGGCAATGAACTTTGAGCTCATCGTAAACCAGAACCCTGTACTCACCACGCCTACCGAACTTCAAGTTTGTGATGATGATGGTGTGATAGATGGACTTACCACGGTAGACCTCTCTTCAAAAGATATTGAGATTACGGGTGGTTTTGATGCAAACCTTACCATCACCTACCACTTAGACCAGGCTGGGGCCGATGCTGGTGATGCAAGTATCCCAGACAAAACAATGTTTACAATGACCACCAACCCTCAGATTGTAGTGGCTCGTGTGACCGATAATACGACGGCTTGCTACTCAACAGTAAATCTTAGTGTGCGTAGCTTCCCAGTGCCGGTACCCGTAACCCCTGCAGATTATGAGGAGTGTGATGATGATAACGACGGTGTTTTTGACTTCTTCGTGCTCTCCTCTAGAGACGCCGAAATCACCGGTGGTGACCCAACCCTTACTGTAGCCTATTACCTCACCCAGGCAGATGCAGATAATGCACCGGTGGGTCAGGAGCTTGATAATATGATGTATATCAACAATGAGCCTTTTGAGCAAATTGTATATGCTCGCGTTTTTAACGATGCCGGTTGTTACAGCACTACACCGCTTACCCTGCGTGTGCTCAACACCCCGATGCCTAACCAAGATGCGCTTCCATACGCGCTGTGTGATGACGATACCGATGGGCTTCAAA
Source organism: Dokdonia donghaensis DSW-1 (assembly GCF_001653755.1). Lineage (GTDB taxonomy): Bacteria > Bacteroidota > Bacteroidia > Flavobacteriales > Flavobacteriaceae > Dokdonia > Dokdonia donghaensis. The sequence goes on from NZ_CP015125.1 coordinate 70,938, forward strand.
TATTTGATTTGAGTACGCAAGAAGCTAATATCTTAGGTGGTTTAGACCCTACAATGCATACGGTAGAGTGGTTTTCTTCTCTCGCTTCCGCGGAAGCTGGAGCTCCTGCCATTGCAACTCCTAACGCTTATACGAGCAATACCGCTACCGTATATGCCCTAGTAACCGACACTGCACAGATGACCACTACAATGACCTTCTGTAGTAATATTGCCCCTTTAGAACTTATTGTAAACCCATTACCAACCCCTACCCAACCTGCCGAATATGAGCTCTGTGATGATATAGAAAGTGGTAGTGATACCGATGAGTTTGCAAGCTTTGATTTACGTAGCCGTGATGATGAGATTACCGGTGGTAATGACGATTGGAGTGTGAGCTATCACCTCACCCAAGCAGATGCAGATGCCGGTACGCCCGTACTTACAGATATGTATCAGAATGTAGTAATGGCAAACCAAACCATCTTTGTACGTGTAGAAGATATTGTAACGGCTTGTTATGAGACCATCACCTTAACCTTAGTGGTAAATCCATTACCATCACCTACCACCATAGCACCGGTAGAGGAGTGTGATACAATGGCAAATGATGGCGACCCAGATAATGATGGGGATGCTATTTTTGATCTTACAGGTCAAGTAACGACAGACATTATTAATGGCGAGGCCTTTGTGGGACTTACCTTCCACGAGACAATTGCCGCTGCAGAGCTAGGTACACCAGCCATTGCAAACCCAGCAGCCTACCAGACGGTATCAAGAACTATTTATGTAAGAGCTACAGATACAGACCCTGCTACCAGCACTGAGTGTTACCGTATCGTAGAGTTAGAACTTATCGTGCAACCTGCACCGGTACTACCTACCACTATCCCAGACCTTACCGAGTGTGATGATGATGGGGACGGGCAAGCGCTGTTTGACCTTACACAAAACGATGCCGTGATCTACGGGACACAAACCCCAGCAGCTGTAACCCTTACGTATCACGAGACACTTGCCAGTGCAGAAGCAATGGTAGGCAGTGCGGCAGATATGCCTATTGCAGACCCTGTAAACTACCTTGCCAGTGCACCGGTAACCCAGCTGTGGGTACGTCTAGAAGACACCGCAACAGGTTGTACTGTAGTAGGTACTTTTAATCTAAACATCGCAATGATTCCTACCATCACCCCACCAGGACTTTTTGAAGCCTGTGATAGTGCGGGTGCCCTCGTAGGAACCGATGATGATGGGATTACTACTTTTGACCTTACCAGCCTTGATGCAGGTATTACCGGTGGAGATCCAGCCCTTACCGTGACCTACTATGAGTCGCAAGCAGACCTAGATGCAGGTATTGCAAATGCTATTGCCACACCAGCGGCATATATCAATGATGGTACTAGTCCGCAGACGCTTTTTATCTTAGTAAGTAGTAGTGATGCAGGAATGTGTGGTGCAGAGACTACGGTAGACCTACAGGTTAATCCGCTACCTGTTATTGGAGAACCTTTACCAGAAGCGATAGCTTGTGATGAAGATAATGATGGTTTTGGAGCCTTTGACTTGCAACAATATAATGATGACTTGTTAGCAACGCTTACAGATATCACCCTACGTTTTTATGAAACCCTAGATAATGCCACGGCAGACACGGGAGCAGGGCAGATAGATATTACCGTTCCTTATAACAACATCACAGGGATGACCTCACTGTATGTGGTAGCACAAGATACCAACCCTGCAACGGCAACGGCTTGTACTAAGATTTATGAGTTTGAGCTTGTGGTGTATCCTATCCCAGAGATTCCTGCAGCCCTTGAAACACTTACCGAGTGTGATAATGATAATAACCTGATGGAAATCATAGACCTTACTCAAAATGAGGTTGCCATCATAGGGACACAAGATGCAACCACGCTTGTCATTACCTATCACAATACCCTAGCAGATGCAGAAACGGGTAACAACCCAATTATTGATCCAGCCAACTATAACGCAACACAGATGACACCACTTGAGGTAATCTGGGTACGTTTACAAGTAAATGATGGTAGTCCAAATATCTGTGCTGCAGTGAGCTCTTTTGAAATCTCTGTAGAAAGCCCACCTACGGCAAACCCAGCAAATGATGATCTAGATCTAATGGTTTGTGATGATGATGCAGATACCTTTAATGTATTTGACCTTACGGTTAATGAGGCAAGTCTTACCGGTGGTGATCCATTACTATCTGTGACCTATTATGCAAGTCTTGCAGACCAGATGAGTGATACTCCTATTACAGACCCTACAGCTTATACAAACATTCAGAACCCACAGACGATACAGGCAGTAGTCTCTAGCGCAGCAGGATGTACCGACCAGACTACTTTTGACATTGAGGTGTTACCATTACCTACGCCTAACACAATGCCAGATGCCGTGGAGGTATGTGATGCCACGACAGATATTGATACTGATGGCGATGGGGTGATTGACGCTGGCTCTGGTTCAGATACCGATGGTTTTGAGAGCTTTGATCTTACGGGTGTGATTGCTCAGATAGGCGGAGGGGAGCCTGTAGATATCTTAGTGTATACGGATCTCGCTTTCGCGGAAGCGAACCCAGACGACCCAACGCTTGCAGTGGCAGATGTCACTAACTTTATCAATACCACATCTGGTAACCAAACGCTCTACGCACGTGTGGAACGTAATGTACCGGGCGATGATGACTTAGACAGCGACGGAAACTTATGTTATGTGATTGTGCCTTTTGAGGTGATTGTAAATCCGCTACCTGTATTGGCAGAAGCGGGACCTATTGATTATACCTTCTGTGAAGAATTTGATGGAGATGATACAATGGGAAGTGTTGATCTTACGACCCTGGCAGATGAGATAGGGATTCTTGCGGCGCCACAGGTAACGAGTGATTTTACGATAAGCTATCACCAGTTACTGGTGCAGGCAGAGGCAAACACGGCTGCACTAAGTTCGCCATACACGGTGGCAGATGGTGAGGAGCTGTTTGTGCGTATTGAAGATAACACCACGGGTTGTGTGAACTTTACAAGCATCATCTTTACGGTAGAGAGCCGTCCAGAGGTGTCTCCAGCAGATAATATGGTACAGTGTGCTGATGATCTTGGGATTAATGTTGCGCCTAACCAAGATGAGGCTACCTTTGACCTTACCCAGCAAAATGCGATGATTACCGGTGGGGTAGCTGGCACTTCTGTTACTTACTACACCAGCCTGGCAGATGCAGAGGCAATGATAAATGCGATAGACACGCCTAGTGCTTATGTGAATACAAGTAACCCACAGACTATTTATGCTAGAGCGGTTAATACAGCTAGTAACTGTGAGAGTACGATGGTGGTAGACTTTGAGATTTTTGTACAACCACTACCATATACAGACCTTAGCAATGAGGGCGGACAGATTTGTGTGGATGAGATTACGGGTGAAGCGCTTGATCCGTTTACGATAGATGGTACGGTAGAAGATCCTCAGATTGGGGTGACTTATAGCTATGCGTGGACACTAGATGGTGCATTGATATCACTAAATCCTGTGGTGACTGTAGATGCTGCAGGAACCTACCAGGTGCTGGTTACAGCTACGTATGTAGATGGTACGGAGTGTGATTACCTAGCAGAGGCGGTATATACGGCAGAGAGCGCGCCGGTGTTTGAGGCGATTGTACTAGAACCTTCTTTTAACAGTAGCGGATTATACACGGTAGAGGTGATCAACATCACGGGAGCAAATCCTAACTCTGAGTATGAGTTTGCTCTAGATGATGGCCCGTTCCAGAGTAGTACGACTTTTACAAATGTGACTCCAGGAACACATACCATTTTTGGAAGACTAGCAAGTGGTAACTGTTCGATCTCTGAGTTTGAGATAGGGATCATCGATTACCCACGTTTCTTTACACCTAATGCAGATGGTTTTCACGACACGTGGAATATCATAGGGCTAGGGGTAGATCCTAACCTGAATGCGAAGATTTTTATCTTTAATAGATACGGGAAGCTCTTAAAACAACTAAGCCCTACAAGCCCAGGATGGGACGGTACTTTTAATGGACAACCGATGCCGAGTAACGACTACTGGTTTAGAGTAGAGTTTACAGAGGTAGATGACTTAGGGACACAGAGAACGGTTAATGGGCACTTTACTTTAAAGCGATAGGTCTTAAGAACTCATAGTGCACTAACAAATTTTAAACATTCATTTGCAACAATTTAATTAAAGAAGAATTGTGGATAAAACCTCTGTGTAGAAATGAAACCATAGTATAATCTTGAAACTTTGGAAATGGAACTAAGTCAGAAGTAATTTGTTTAACTTTTACTTTATAGCATTCAAAACCAAAGAGATCCAATAGCTTTACTCTATAGCCCCGATTGCAATGAAAATCCCGCAACTGCCTGGCAAGGCCGGCGTGAGGAATTGCAATGTAAAGCGGGAAACTCCCTATTCAGATAGGCTCTAGCCATCGTGCTCCTTAGAATTATAAAAGTTTACACACGTAGAGACTTTCTTTACAATATAATTATATTTTACGTCTATAGGCTATATTACAACTGTTGCTACCTCAACAAAATGCATCACTTTCACAACAAATAGTTAAACTTTTAATTATAATAGTATTACTATCATATCTTTGTGATATGGAAAGATTACGCATACAAATCACAATAGATCCAGCCTTGTACACTCGTGATCCAGAGACCACAGACCTAGGTCGTAAGATCGTGAGTAAGAGTATTGAGATGATAGATGAGCTAGGTTTTGAAAAGTTTACTTTTAAGAAGCTTGGCCTTGCAATTAACTCTAATGAGAGCTCGATATACCGATATTTTGAAAGCAAACACACTCTTCTAGTATATCTTGTAAGCTGGTACTGGAGTTGGATTGAGTACAAAATTGTTTTTGCGACTACTAACGTAAGTGACCCTTCTGTAAAACTGCTATCTTGTATAGAACTCCTTACTAAAGATGTTATAGAAGACACGAGTATATCTTATGTAAACGAAGTAATCCTGCACCGCATAATAGTAGCGGAATCATCAAAAGCATACCACACTAAAGATATAGATAAAGAAAACTCAAAGGGATACTATAAAACTTATAAGCGAGTGGTACAGCGTGTGAGTGACTTTGTTACAGATATACACCCTTCGTATGAGTACCCCCATATGCTTATCTCTACGGTAATAGAGGGCGCACATCACCAACGCTACTTTTCAAAACATTTACCATCACTTACAAATGTATGTGAAGGAAAAAATAACATTACAGAATTTTATAAGGAATTAGTACTTAATGCTATTAAATAGTTGCATTATATAAAGACACATCTTATTATGAATAAAGAAATGACTCCTTGGAAACGTTTTCTAAATATGCTTAAACTCGATAGACGAGATATAAAGCAAATTTTATTTTATGCGATTTTTGCAGGTCTAGTAGCACTCACACTACCTCTGGGTATACAAGCGATTATAAACTTAATACAGGGTGCGCAAGTGAGTACCTCTTGGATTGTGCTTGTTGTACTCGTAACACTAGGTGTTGCCTTTCAAGGAATACTGCAACTTATGCAAATACGTATACTAGAGAATATACAGCAAAAGATTTTTACAAGATCATCTTTTGAATTTGCTTATCGTTTTCCTAAAATAAAAATGAGCGAATTACGTGATTTTTACCCTCCAGAGCTTGCAAATAGATTTTTTGATACTCTTACGGTACAAAAAGGATTATCAAAAATATTATTAGATTTTCCAGCGGCGATATTACAAATTGTTTTTGGTTTAATGCTGCTCTCCTTTTACCATCCATTTTTTATTATTTACGGTTTTTTACTTGTCATCTTAGTGTATCTCGTTTTTAAATTTACCGCATTAAGAGGGCTACAAACCAGTCTTACAGAATCTAAGGGTAAGTATAAAGTGGCACACTGGCTACAAGAAATAGCGAGATCACTTATAAGTTTTAAACTCTCGGGCCGCACCTCACTGGCTATGGAGCGCAATAACACACTTACCGAAAAATACCTTGAGGCTAGAGAGAGTCACTTTAGAATTCTGGTTATACAGTTTATACAAATGATAGGCTTTAAAGTGCTTGTCACTGCGGGACTCTTACTTATAGGTGGACTATTAGTTCTAAACCAGCAAATGAACATAGGTCAGTTTGTGGCTGCAGAGATTATAATCTTACTCGTAATAAGCTCTGTAGAAAAACTTATTACAGGGCTTGAGAGTTTTTATGATGTACTTACATCTTTAGAAAAAATAGGGCAAGTGGTAGATAAAGAGATAGATCCTCAGGTAGGTTTTGATCCTTTTGAAAATCATAAAGACACAGATATTCAAATAGATAATGTAACCTACGCAACCCCACAAACGGGTGATATACTCTCAAACATAAAACTCAAAATAGAGACAAAAGACAGGCTACTCATAGATGGGGTGTCTGGGTCTGGTAAAACTACTTTATTAAAACTTATCTCTGGGATTATAGAGCCTACCGCTGGTGCTATTTATATAAACGATCTATCTCTCAAGGGCCTTCGCCCTAATGCATATAGGTCTCAAATAGGGCAAGTACTCCCAGAACAAAATCCTTTTGAGGGCACGATACTAGAAAATATCACATTTGGCAATAAAGAGATTTCTCAAGAGCGACTTAACGAGGTTATAAAAATAGTAGGCCTGCAAGATTTTGTGAGACAGCAAACTAATGGTTTGCGTACAATGCTCTTTCCAGAAGGACAGCAAATCCCGCATACCATATCTAAGCGCATCTTGCTTGCAAGGGCAATAGTACACGAGCCTAGAGTGCTACTTATCAAAGATGCTCTTGAGCATTTTGAAAGTACAGAGGCACGCGCGATTATGGATTACCTCATCCACCCAGATAGACCTTGGGCACTCGCTGTCTCTAGTAATAATAAAGACTGGCAGACACTATGTACTCGATATATCAAACTCGAGAATGGAAAAATCATAACTCAAAAGAAAAACTAAATGCTTAATATATCTGAAAATCAACTTAACAAGAAGGTGGATATACGTGGGTATTCCGCTTTCGCGAAAGCGCAAAAAAAACAGCACTTTAAGTACTTTAATAGATTTCTCGTGGCCTTTGCCATTATAGGCGTGATTATCCTCTTTTTACCCTGGACTCAAAATGTTACAGGAAAAGGATTTGTAACCACTCTCACACCAGACCAAAGACCGCAAACCATACAGTCTCAAATACCGGGACGTATAGAACAATGGTTTGTACGCGAGGGAGATTATGTAAAGAAGGGCGACACTATACTGCGCATTTCTGAAATAAAAAATGAATATCAAGATCCTCTTCTTGCCGAAAGAACTAGACAGCAGCGTGATGCAAAAAGTAATGCCGTAGGCTCTTATAAATCTAAAGTACAAGCGCTAGTAAATCAGCTAGGGGCTTTACAGCGTGAGCGCAGTTTAAAACTACAACAGGCAGAAAATAAACTTAAACAAGCACGCTACAAGGTGCAAAGTGATAGTATAGACCTAGTAGCTGCAAGAACAAATAGAGATATTGCTCAAACACAGTACGACCGTACCGCAACATTACAATCTGAAGGTTTAAAAAGTACAGCAGAGGTAGAAGATAAGCGCCTTAAATTACAAGAGACAGAGGCAAAACTTATCTCTCAAGAAAATAAGTTACTAGCGAGTCAAAATGAGGTGCTTAATGCAACCCTAGAAATTTCTAGAACACAAGCTACCTATGCCGAAAAAATAAGTAAAGCTCAGAGTGATAAATTTACAGCCTCCTCTGCGCAGTATGACACAGAAGCACAGGTAAGCAAACTAGACAATGCATCTACTAATTATGAGATACGTAGCACATTACAATATGTAGTTGCTCCTCAAAATGGATATATAAACAAGGCCATAAAAGCAGGTATAGGAGAAACTTTTAAAGAAGGAGAGCAACTGGTAGGCATTATGCCATCCGACTATGACCTAGCTGTAGAGACTTTTGTAAGACCTATAGACTTACCACTCATACATACCGGTGAGAGTATACGTGTACAATTTGACGGATGGCCGGCTATCGTATTTAGTGGGTGGCCAGATGCTTCTTTCGGGACCTATGGAGGTACCGTGGTGGCTGTCGAAACTTTTATAAGTAGTAACGGAAAATTTAGAGTTCTTATCGCTCCAGATCCAGAGGCCGAAAGCTGGCCAAAAAACGTTCGTGTAGGCTCCGGCGCACAAACTATTGCTTTACTCAATGATGTACCTATCTGGTATGAACTATGGAGGCAGCTCAATGGTTTCCCTGCAGACTATTATTTACCAGATGGAAAAGAACCTGTAAAAGATAAAAAGTAATGAGATTAAACACTTTCATTATATTAACAAGCTTGTTAAGTCTGTTTACTACTGTGAGTCACGCTCAAGAGAATGTCTCAACCCTAGAAAACACTTTTACTTTTGAAGAGTTTATAGGCTATGTCAAGCAGCACCACCCACTTATTAAACAGGCAGAGCTTGTACTTACTACTGGCGAGGCAAACTTACTTAAAGCTCGAGGGGGATTTGACCCCAAAATTGAGGTAGACTACGACCGCAAGAAGTTTAAAGGGACTGAGTACTACGACCAGCTCAATGCTACTTTTAAAATTCCTACGTGGTACGGGATAGAGCTTAAAGGAAATTTTGAAGAAAATACTGGAGAGTTTCTCAATCCTAACCTTACCGTACCAGAAGATGGACTGTACAGTGCTGGTGTATCTTTTTCTCTTGCACAAGGTCTTCTCATTAATGATCGTATGGCCACACTCAAAAAGGCTCGCTTTTTTGAACAACAAACACAGGCAGATAGGGACTTGCTGGTCAATAATCTCATATTTGAAGGAAGTCTGGCCTATTTTGACTGGCTAGAGGCAGAAAATGAAAAACGTATCTACACCACCTTTTTAAAAAATGCAACGACTAGACGTAAAGCAGTAGAGCGCAGTGTAGAAGAGGGTGATAAGGCCGCTATAGATATTACCGAAGCTCGTATTACAGAGCAAAACAGACGACTCAATCTCGAAGCCGCAACACTCAAAGCGCAAAAAGCTCGCCTTGTGGTGAGTAACTTTTTATGGCTAGACGGTATCCCATTAGAAATAAATGAGACAGTAAACCCAGTGTTTCCAGACCTTACGGTACTTGATGCCTCACTCCTACTAGCTGGTATCACAGACGTCTCAGTTTTTATGGCAAACCACCCTAAATTGAGAAGTCTAGACGCAAAAATCAATAGTTTAGAAGTAGATAGATTTCTTAAGAAAAATAAGCTTTTACCTAAGGTAAACTTGCAATACAACTTCTTAACTCCAGATGGAGACCAACTCAATAGTCTCAATACGGCAAACTATAAGGCCTTTGTAGATGTAAGCTTCCCTATATTTTTACGTAAAGAACGTGGAGACCTTAGGCTTGCAAAAATAAAGGTACAAGATGCAGAGTATGAGCGTAGCGCAAGCACCCTTTCTATACAAAACAAACTAGAAGCCACACAGGCAGAAATCACATCTCTGGCTACCCAAAATACACTTATTGCAAATATCGTAACAGATTATGAAGCACTTGTAAAGGCCGAAGAACGTAAATTCTTTTTAGGAGGTAGCTCACTCTTTCTTATCAACTCACGCGAGCAAAAGCTTATAGATTCAAGACTCAAGTCTAACGCACTACTGGTAAAACAACTCACTGCTAAGGCCAAGTTATACAACGCTGCAGGATTATAATTTTTTACGCTTTCGCGAAAGCGTAATCACCCTCAACACAAATATCTTATTACACATAACATTGCCTTATGACACTAAGGCAATGTTATGTTTTTATATTTTGTAATTTTAATAGAATTTTTTTACAAAAAGGGAATACACAAACCTATTAAATTATGAAACTACAGCTGCACAAGTACATCTTACCTATACTTATAAGTATAAGCTCGCTGGCCTGCTCTGACAACGAAACGCCAGAAACAACAAATCAAAATCTTCCAGAAGATGAAAACCCTGTGGCAGATACAAGTATAGACATACCAGGTGCTATAAGAGACATCTCATCTACAACACTTGTTGCCGAAATGGGTATAGGATGGAATCTTGGTAATAGCCTAGATGTAGAAAATGCAGATAAAACCGCCTGGGGAAACCCATTACCCTCACAAGCTGTTATAGATAAGGTATACGAGATGGGCTTTAGAACACTAAGAGTACCTATCACGTGGGTATACGACCAGCAGTCTACAGCACCATATACTGTTAATGAAGATTTTATGACTCAAGTGCAAGAGACAGTAAATTATGGAATAAGTAAGGATATGCACGTTATTATAGACGTGCATCACGATAATGCCTGGTTACGTCCTACTACAGAAGATGCACCGGCCGCAAAAGAACGACTAGCAAGTTTATGGACACAAATAGCAGATCGATTTAAGAGTTATGGTGACAAACTCATCTTTGAAACACTTAATGAAAATAGACTTCTTAACTCTCCAGAAGAGTGGTCTGGCGGTACAGAAGAGGGAAGAACAATCCTCAATGAGTATCACCAGACAGCGCTTAATGCTATAAGAGCTACTGGAGGCAACAACCTAGGTCGTCACATTATGATAAGTACCTATGCAGCAAGTACAACACCCGCGGCGATGGATGGACTTGTACTGCCAGAAGATGACCACCTTATAGTTTCTTTACACACCTATTTTCCTTGGCCATTTACGGGTCAAGAAGATGGCACAGCAAACTGGGGAACAGATGAAGAGAAAGCACAACTCGAAAATGAATTTGACTACATTAGAGAAAAATGGATTGTACAACAAGGACGTCCTGTAATATTAGGCGAGTGGGGCGCTATAGACAGAGATAACACAAGCACTAGAGAAGCCTATATGCAGTTTTATGTTGAGCAAAGTTTAGCACGTGGTCTATTACCTATAGTTTGGGATGACGGAGGGAATTTTAGACTCTTAGATAGATCAAATCTAGAGTGGCACTTCCCTACCCTAGCAGAAACTATAATTGAAGTAAGTAACTAGTACTGTAGAAAATGACATAAACAAACAAGCCTCACTCTTAATTGAGTGAGGCTTGTTTGCTTATAAGCGATGTATCTAGTTTTACTCTTCTATAGTAGCGGTGTTTTCTGTTACCTTTTTACGGTTATCACTTCCTCTTCTATCTATGAGTTTATTAAATGGATCTATACCAGCTTCTACAGGTTTTTGATCTACGATGATATCAAAATTGTTATTGATATCGCTCACCTTTATCTTCTGTAAGTATAGAACGTTCTCATCACCTGTCTCCTCATTTTCTTCTCCAAAGATACCAAGCTCTATATAATCACTTAGTGGCAGTGATACTATTGCATCTTCTTCTCCCTCTGGCGTATAAGTAATACTGTCTCCTTGCTTTGAAACAAATTGCTTTTTACCTTTTTTCTGAGAGTGATATTTACTCACAAATGCGTTTACATTTACAGCATACTTACCATCTGGAAGTTCTGTATAACTAGCCTCATCTACTTTATTATCATACAGTGTGATTTTTTCAAACATATCTGTAATAAGATATTGTAATGAGTCTGGTGTTACCGCTCTTAAGTCATTTACAAACTCTGTAGCCGTAGGATATGGACTGGCCTTAAATTGATACTTCTCTGCAAATCTTTTGGCAACTCCATTAAAGACGTCTTCACCTAGATAGTCACTCATTGCGTAAAGTACTAGCGACCCTTTTTGATAGTGAATATACTGCTGGTTTTCATTATACATTAACGGCTGTTCTTTTATTTGCTCGGCTGTTCTACCTGTGAGATAACCATCCATAGCATCTTTTAAGAAACGGCGCATTTGGGTTTTTCCATACGTTTTTTCTAACACCTTAAGTGAGCTATACTCAGACATACTTTCTGATAACAATGTAGCTCCTTTTACAGGCGCACCTATTACCTGGTGTGCCCACCACTGGTGTGCAAGCTCGTGAGCAGTAATAGACAGTGGGTAGTCTACCGCATCTTGATCCTCGTCATCTACATCTGCTACAAAACCTAAGCCTTCACTAAAAGGGATTGTATTTGCAAATGCCTGTGCAAAAGTTCCGTAAGCCTTTGGGAACTCAATAATACGCACCTGCTTATGCTGGTATGGGGTATAATTATTACCGTAATAGTCTAGTCCCTTTTTCATACCGTTCATCATACGGTCTAAGTTATATGTGTGATCTGGATGGTGATAAATCTCAAGGTTAATACCATTATACACTTCTCTCTTGACCTCATAAGAAGCACTTAAGAAGGAGTAAAAGTTAAGCATCTTAGAGTCCATCTTATAGTGATAGTACTTACGTCCATCTTCTTCCCACTCTTTTGTGAGGTATCCTGGTGCGATTGCAATTTGATCTGGAGCCGTGCTCAAGGTTGCCTCAAAGTCTATCCAGTCACTATATCCTCCTATGTAGTTACGATCTCTTGCTCCCGGGGTGTCTGGGTCTGGCATTCTATCTTTAGGCGCGAGGTCATACTTTCTACGAACCTCTGTATTACGTATTTCAAAACGCTCATCATACCCTATAGAAGGAAACATCCCGTAGTTTACAAAAGTTCCGTTTGTAGAAATAGGAGACTTATCGTCTAAAAATTTGTTCTCCTCATTCTCCATTGTAAACTTAAATACCAATGTATCTCCAGGCTGCATTGCTTTTGCGAAAGCGTACATTTTATAGTTATAATCTTCATTATCATAAACAATCTCTGCCTCACGGTCTAATGTGATTTCTGTAGGGTAATCTGTGAGGTTTACGTGCAGGGTATCTATGGCTACTGAGTCTTTATTTACCATTGTAAATGTTGCCCCAGCTTTAAAATCACGCGACTCTGGATACATATCCATAAAAGTATTTACAGCAACAAGTCGTGGCTGTGGGATACCGGCATATTTTCCTAAATCTCTTTCGGCCTGCACGCGTAATTCTTCTCTTTCTTTACCTGTGAGCAACTCATTTTCTACATTATTTATGTACCAAGAATAACTACCTATTCCTAAAAAGACAATGAGACTTGTTAGTGCTGTGGTAATGATGGGTGTAGTTAATCTCGCTTTCGCGAAAGCAAAACGCGCCTTTGCCGTAGCCCCCATACCACGTCTATAGAAAAGTATAGCCGCCATAAGTAAAATGATACCGAAAGCAATCCAATATACCCTAAACGTATAAAAACGTGGTAGTACGGTACCATAACCATCAAAATCTGACGGGCTAGGCGTTCCTCCAGAGTTAAAGTCAAAAATAGCTTGCTGGACACCTATCGCATTTTGAAGTAATGGAACTCCTATACCTATAACGAGTAAGGTTACCAGACCCACCCACTTATTTTTAATTAAAGTATGTACGAGTAATGCCAGTAATATCCACGGTACATATTTCCATACGTTAATTAAAAATGCTTGAAAAACATAAAGGTCTATCTGGTAATCATAAAAGCCTTTAAGGGTTTGAAAAGCGAGACCACAAAGTATTAATACAACTTGCAAAAAAGCTGTCATTAAGAATAATGAAATACCTCTACAGACTAGAAAGACCCAATCTTTTGTAGGTGTTACATCTACAATCTGATTGATATGAGCAGCCTTTGCTCTGTCCATTAAAAATCCAGAATATAAGTGTATGAGCAAGAATGAAAACAACACGATATATGCAGATGGTTCTGCGAGCATTGTCCACGTTTTTGGTAAGATTGCCGTATTATATATAAGTTGAGAGAAACTCATCATTACAAAGGTCAGTACAATAGCTAGAAAGGTTATGATTATAAACGGCCATCCAGTAATGATGTATTTAGTATCACTTTTTACGAGCTGCCATAGGGTCTTAAACTGCCCCACTATTGAGAAGTCTGTAGTGACAGCAGGCATCTCTATGCGTTGTATTTTACTAGAATTTTTCTTTACTGCTCTAATTGCCTTTTTCTTAAAGAAATTAAAGCGCATAGCGTGCTGCTGAAAGTTAAAACGTGCAATGATTAAAAAGAGGATTCCAAAGGATATGCCTGCCCACAATAATCTATTGTAAAGTAAAGTACCCACCATAGGTATAGATTTATTGTTTTGCTCAACTGGTGTCCAGTACTCTGTAGCATCTGCTAGTGCCACATTTGCCATAGGGTCAAAAAGCGCATACCAAAAGGTGTCGTCTGCATTATCTGCCATACTTGTCGCTATAAGCTGGATAATAATCATCGTGAGTACGGTCATAAATCCAATGTTGAGATTACGAGTAAACACGACTATAGCAAAAACAATCGCACTGTAAAAAAGCACATTAGGAAATATGATAAAAGCAAATGGCTGTACATAATTCCATAAACTAAAAGGTCCCAAAAGTGCCTCATTAGATCCTGGAAGGACAGATCCTACAAGTAGACCTAATATGGTAGCGATAGCTATTAATAAGTTAATGGTTATTGCTGCCGAGAATTTGGCAAGTAAGTACTGCACCTTAGTAAGCGGGTACGAGTACAAAACATTGTGCATATTGTTTTTAAAATCTCGATCTATTGTGCCTCCTGTAATAGAAGGAATTAATAGATAAGCAAGCATTGCCAGCTGTGATAAAATACCCGTTATAGCCAGCGGACTATTAAGATAAACATTGCTAGTCACTGTAACATTATCACTACTAAAAACGCCTAAGCCAGCTGCCATTATAAGTACAGCTAGTAAAAACATTATGGCAGAAAATATATAAAAAAGCGGTTTCTTAAACCACGTCTTTATCTCGTGTAGATAGATAGTACTAAACATAACTATGCTACCGTTTGAGATTGATTCTTATTGAGTGTTGTAAAATACACGTCTTCTAGTGTGGCAGCTACTGGTTCAAAACCTTCTCCTGGCATACTCTCGCTATAAACTCGCACATCTAGATCGTTTGAATCATTAAAGCTAGATGATATTACATTATGGCTATTCTGTAATACTTCTACACCTTCTCTAGAGGTTGTAGTTTTCCAGATATGTCCCTCTAGGCTTTGCACTAATTCCTTTGGAGTGCTTTGCGATAAGATTTTACCTCCATTAAGAATTGCCATATCTGTACATAATTCTTTTACATCATCTACAATGTGTGTTGAAAATATAACAATGTGGTTTGTCCCTATCTCACGTAATACATTTAAAAATCTATGACGCTCTGCTGGATCAAGACCTGCTGTAGGCTCATCTACAATAATTAGTTTTGGATTATTAAGTAATAACTGGGCGATACCAAAGCGTTGCTTCATCCCTCCAGAATATCCTGCTACGTGTTTATTGCGCACATCACTTAGGTTAGTCACCTCAAGCGCTTTATCTACAATAGCTGTACGCTCCGCTTTATTTGTAATTCCTTTTAGGCTTGCAAAATAATGTAGCAAGTCACTGGCACTCATTTTAGGGTATACTCCAAACTCCTGAGGTAAGTACCCAAGTGTTTTTCTAAATTCAATTTTGTTGTTAAGTATATCAAGTCCATTAAAGTCTATCTCACCTGTATCTGGCTCTTGTAATGTTGCAATAGTTCTCATAAGAGAAGACTTTCCTGCCCCGTTAGGTCCTAGTAGACCAAACATTCCTGCCTTTATATCTATGGTTACATTATCAAGGGCTTTTACACCGTTAGGGTACGTTTTTGAGACATTCTTTAAACTTAAAATCATATATATGGTTTTTGTTAGTGCATAAGTATATCAATAATACATAATGTTACACCACAAGAGCGCATATAAAAGAATTAATCACCTGCTGCATATACTCAATGACTGATAGTTGCTTTATAAGTAATGCATTACAAGATAGTATAAAGAAAAAATAATCCATAAAAAAAGGCTCCCATTTCTGGAAGCCTTCGTGGGCGCTAAGGGATTCGAACCCCTGACTCTCCCGATGTAAAATCGGGATGCTCTGAGTATATTAATGAGCTATAAATCTCCTTTGATAAGCTTCTCAATCATAACCCTACTTTTCCATTTTTTAATTTGCAGCTCGCGTTGTACGGCTTCTGCCCTAGTCGCAAAGCTCCTCGTGTACTTGGCTTCCCAATCTTTAGCTTTTGAAGTAAATCCCTTACTACTTGACAAATGTTTCTTGAGTCGATTCTCGACATCATTTGTAGAGCCGATGTAATATCGATTAAGATGCGGCGAGAATAATATGTAAATGTAGAAATTCATAAAAACAAAAAAGGCCCCCATTTCTGGAAGCCTCTGTGGGCGCTAAGGGATTCGAACCCCTGACTCTCCCGATGTAAAATCGGGATGCTCTGAGTATATTAATGAGCTATAAATCTCCTTTAATAAGCTTCTCAATCATAACCCTACTTTTCCATTTTTTAATTTGCAGCTCGCGTTGCACAGCTTCACTCCTAGTCGTAAAAGTCTCTGTGTACTTTATTTCCCAATCTTTAGCTTTTGAAGTAAATCCCTTACTACTTGACAAATGTTTCTTGAGTCGATTCTCGACATCATTTGTAGAGCCGATGTAATAGCGATTGAGATGCGGCGAGAATAATATGTAAACGTAGTAATTCATAAAAACAAAAAAAGGCCCCCATTACTGGAAGCCTCTGTGGGCGCTAAGGGATTCGAACCCCTGACTCTCCCGATGTAAAATCGGGATGCTCTGAGTATATTAATGAGCTATAAATCTCCTTTAATAAGCTTCTCAATCATAACCCTACTTTTCCATTTTTTAATTTGCAACTCGCGTTGCACAGCTTCACTCCTAGTCGTAAAAGTCTCTGTGTACTTTATTTCCCAATCTTTAGCTTTTGAAGTAAATCCCTTACTACTTGACAAATGTTTCTTGAGTCGATTCTCGACATTATTTGTAGAGCCGATGTAATAGCGATTGAGATGCGGCGAGAATAATATGTAAACGTAGTAATTCATAAAAACAAAAAAAGGCCCCCATTTCTGGAAGCCTCTGTGGGCGCTAAGGGATTCGAACCCCTGACCCCTTGGGTGTAAACCAAGTGCTCTGAACCAACTGAGCTAAGCGCCCGATTATTTTTAGACAAGTTTATCGTTTCTTGTTTGTGGGCGCTAAGGGATTCGAACCCCTGACCCCTTGGGTGTAAACCAAGTGCTCTGAACCAACTGAGCTAAGCGCCCCGACTTATGTAGTCAAGTGACATTAAAAAGATAGCGTTGCCATTATTTCAATGCGGGTGCAAATATAGAATTAAAGTTTAATAGTGTAAAATCTTTTGCAATAAAAATTAAATTATTTCTGCTACAACAAAGGTGCTTCCGCCTATAAAAATAAGATCACTGGTTCCTGCAACCTTTTTTGCTGCCTTAAAAGCCTCTGCTACACTAGGATATGCTTTGCCCTTAAGTCCTAAGCCTTCTGCTTCCTTTTTTAAGTGTTGTACTTCCATTCCTCTTGGTACGGCAGGTTTACAAAAGTAATAAGAGGCATATCCCGGAAATAATGGTAAAATGCTCTCTAAATCCTTATCTGAAACTACGCCAAGTACAATATGTAAATTCTTGTAACGCTCCTGACCTAATTGATTCATCACATAAGTGAGCCCTTCCTTATTGTGCCCAGTATCGCAAATCACCTTTGGCTCCTCTTGTAATATTTGCCATCTTCCCTGGAGGCCCGTATTTTTCACAACGTTCTTTAATCCCTTTGCGATATGCTGTATCCCTACGTGAAAACTAGCTCCTTGCAACACAGAAAACGCAACTTGAACAGTACGTATGTTGTTTTTTTGATAATCTCCCACTAGGTCAGATTGCATAGGCATTAAATCAAAATCATAGGCTTTGTGGAGGGGTGCATTACGCTTTCGCGAAAGCGTACTAAAAACCTCCTCTGTCTCTTCATTATACTCACCTATGACAACCGGTACATTCTCTTTAATAATACCTGCTTTCTCTGCAGCTATAAGCGGGATGGTATCACCCAAAAACTGCGTGTGATCCATACCAATATTCGTAATAACCGAAAGTACAGGCGTAATAATATTTGTAGCATCTAGCCTACCTCCTAAGCCTACCTCTATGATCGCAATATCTACTTCTTTTGATGCAAAATAAGAGAAGGCCATACCTACAGTCATTTCAAAAAATGATAGTTGATGCTCTTCAAAAAAGGCTTTGTGCTTTTTTACAAACCCCATTACAAACTGCTTGCTACAAAGCTCACCGTTTATTTTTATGCGCTCTCTAAAGTCTTTGAGATGTGGTGAGGTATATAGTCCCACTTTATAACCTGCTTCTTGTAAAACAGATGCCATCATATGACTAGTAGATCCTTTACCGTTTGTGCCTGCTACGTGAACGGTTTTAAATGCGGTATGGGGATTGCCTAGATGTGCTGCTAGAAGATTTATGTTACTTAGGTCTGCCTTGTATGCAGCAGCTCCCTTACGTTGATACATAGGTAGCTGGTTAAAAAGCCAGTCTAAGGTTTCTTGATATGTCATTGTGGTATAAAGATAGGTGTTACAACTATTAGTCTGAGAGACTAAAGCGGTATACTATTTTTCCTATTTGTTTTGAAGGCGCTTTTGAGTCGGCATTAAATTTTGTGGCAAGTGCTGCTGCTTTTGCCGGCTCTAAAAGGCAACGGGTATTATTTGTA
The DNA here is from genome assembly GCF_001653755.1 of Dokdonia donghaensis DSW-1. Classification (GTDB taxonomy): domain Bacteria; phylum Bacteroidota; class Bacteroidia; order Flavobacteriales; family Flavobacteriaceae; genus Dokdonia; species Dokdonia donghaensis. Next base: position 89,603 of record NZ_CP015125.1, read on the forward strand.
GTACCTCGCACTCCTGGTGTAGCTTTTATAACTTTACCGGTACGGTCTACCTCAATACTCACTACAACTACTCCTGACTCATTACACTCTTGCTGGCGTTTTGGTTTTCCTAGCGCTTTTCGACCTCCTAGCTGGTAGTTACCATCACCATCTAGACCTCTTCCGGTACCATAATAACTAGATGCGTTGGGGTCACCATTAGGGTCGCCCTTATCTCCAGCTTGGTTATCATTACCTTCACCTCCTTGTGCTACTCCATCCTTTTTAGGACCATTAATAAGCGCGTCTAGTGCACTTGTGGTAGACTTATCTGGTTTAGGATCTGGCTTTGCTTCTTCTACTGGTTTTTCTACCGGCTTTTCTTTTGGTTTCTCAACCTTAGGCTTTGGAGTTTCCTTTGGTTTTTTTTCTATAACCGGAGCATCTTCTGTGTCTTGCGTGACAACCTCATCCTTAATCTCTGGTTCTGGTGGAGTGGGCTCTGGTTGTGGTGCTGTATTTTTTGGTGCAGATGCCACAGGTTTTGTAGGCTGCACATTACCAGAACCTACACTAGAGGTTCCAAAGTTTACGGCTATACCCCCTTCTTCTGGTGGGTCCATATAGTTCATACCCACCATAAACATAAGCAATAATATAATCGCCATAATAATACTACTTATGGTGAAAGATTTGCGTTTATGTATGGTATCTAGGTATGCCAAGGTATATTTATTTAAGAGTGTAATTACGCTTTCGCGAAAGCGTACCAAAAACCATTTATCAATTAGTTAGGCCTTACCGCTAGTACAATTTTATACTTATTACGGTTTGCGATATCCATAATCTTTACAGCATTTTCTATAGGCACTCCTTCTTCTGCTCTTAGTATAATGGTAGGTTCTTCTACTCCGGCTAGCTCGCTATTGATAAAGCCTTCTATACTGTTTTCTGTCACACGCTCCTTGTTTACATAATAGTCAAGGTCTTTTGTGATACTTACAGATAGGTTTTGCTTGTTACTGGTTTTTCCTTTTGCTTTAGGCAAGATAAGATCTAGGGCATCTGGCGTGATAGCTGGTGAGGTTAACAGAAAGAATACAAGTAGTAAAAAGACAATGTCTGTCATACTACTCATACTGAACTCTGGGCTCACTTTATTTCTTCCGCGCAGATTCATACTAGCTAGGCTCGTTTAATAGGTCTAAGAAATCTACGGCATTTGCCTCCATAGAGTGTACTACTTTATCTGTACGTACTACGAGGTGGTTATATCCCATATAAGCGATAATACCCACAATAAGACCGGCAACTGTAGTGGTCATCGCTGTATAAATACCCTCTGCAAGGGTACCCATCTCTGCTTGTCCAGAACTTGTTGCTAGTGTATGAAAGGCAAGTACCATACCTATTACAGTCCCTAAGAACCCAATCATAGGAGCTGCTCCTGCTATGGTAGCAAGTACACTCACATTGCGCTCTAGTTTATAAACTTCTAGTTTCCCTTGATTTTCTATAGCTGTATTAATATCCTCAAGAGGGCTTCCTATACGAGAGATTCCCTTTGCGGTTAATCTAGATACAGGGGAGTTAGCCTGAGCACAGTATATTTTTGCTCCTTCTATGTTACCAGAAGCGACATTATCTCTTATTTGATTCATAAAATTACCATCTACTTTTGAAGCTGCTTTTATAGCAAATAGCCTTTCAAAGTAGATATAGATAGCCACAAAAAGTAGTACAAATAGAACGGCAATAATGATGATTCCTGCTGTACCTCCAGTTAAGAGCAAATCTATGATAGATAATGTCTTCTCTACAGGCTCGTCTGTAGCAAGTATATCTGCCGCATCTTGAGCTCCGTCTTGAATAAGTGTATTAAGCATATGTTTATTAATTGAGGCTTTAGAATGAAACGAACGTTATTTTAGAAAATTGCCTAGACTTAAGCACCCATTGTTCCTCCCGTAAGAAGAACAAAGGCAACAGCTCCCGCAGCAAACCCTACAAAGGCTAACCACGTGATCTTTTTAAGGTACCAGATAAAATCTATCTTTTCCATTCCCATAGCTGCAACTCCTGCCGCAGAACCTATGATAAGCATACTTCCTCCTGTTCCAGCAGAGTATGCAATAAAGTGCCATAATAAACTGTCTGTCTCTGCAGTATACATACCCATAGAGGCAGCCACAAGTGGCACGTTATCAATAATAGCAGATAGAATACCAAGTATTACTACCACAACATCTTGATTAGGTACCGCTCCATTAAGAATCTCTGCAACATAACGTAATGTTCCCACTGGATCACCAGCTTCAGACACACCATATACAAGACTTTCAAGTCCTGCTACTGCCATTAATATTCCTAAAAAGAAAAGGATACTTGAGATCTCGATACGAGAAAGTGCTTTGTGAGCACTGTATAAGTGCTTACGCTCTTTTGTAAAGTCTTCTTCTGGGTGAATGTACTCAGATACTAACCACACTACACCTAGTGCAAGCATCATACCCATATAAGGAGGTAAGTGTGTTATTGTCTTAAAAATAGGTACAGATACTATCATACCTAGCCCTAAGAAAAGCATTGTCTTACTACTTAGTAATCTTCCTGCTTCTTCATCTTCTTGTGTATCTACAACTATATCGCCTTTAAAAGCTGGCAAGTATGTTGCAATAAAGAATGGTATAACAAAACAAATTACAGATGGTATGATTACAAACTTGATAAGTCCCATTGCTGTAACATTATCTGCAATCCAAAGCATTGTAGTAGTAACGTCCCCAATAGGTGACCAAGCTCCCCCTGCATTTGCAGCAATTACTACCATTGCAGCAAACCAAAGACGTTGCTCTCTGTTTACAATAAGCTTACGTAATAAGGTAATAAGTACAATTGTAGCGGTAAGGTTATCTATTATAGCAGAAAGTATGAATGCTAGTATCCCTATAATCCATAATAACTTTTTCTTGCTACGAGTTCTTACAGCTCCTTTAAGAACTTCAAAACCTCTGTGAAGATCTATAATCTCAACAATGGTCATAGCCCCTATAAGGAAGATAAGTATCTCTGCTGTTTTACCTAAGTGGTGTAAAAGCGTGTTATCAAAACCGTGCTCTGCATCGTGCAAGGCATCTCCCGTAAGAGGCACCCCATTAGGAAACAAGCTATAAGCTTGCTCATAGGTATCTATTACGTCAAACCAGCCTAGGTGAAAACCTACTGCTAGAAATGCCCAGATAAGTGATGCCATAATAAGTGCAGGCACTGTTTTATCAAGTTTAAGAGGATGCTCAAGGGTTATAGAAAGGTACCCGATAATAAAAATGAGAATAATTACTGATTCCATATGTATATAAAGTTGGTGTGATTATTACATCTTACAGATGCAAGTATTAAAGTAATTCTTTTAATGCAATTTCAAAAGCTGTCTTGCTTATATTTTGTTTTGAACTGTTATTCTGATACGTATTTTCTATCGCATTACGTATAGTTTGTGATGTATCGTTAAAGATTGCATCATCTGTCATTTGCACGCGGCGCTCCATAAAGTATGCAAATACTCTTGCCATACCACAGTTTGAAATAAAGTCTGGTATAAGACTCACCTTTGCGTCTGTATGCTCCATTATAGGTCCAAAGAAAATTTCTTTATCTGCAAACGGTACGTTTGCACCACAAGAAATAACTTCCAGCCCCGTATCTATCATTCTATTAATTTGATCTTCTGTAATAAGACGAGAAGCTGCACAAGGAGCGAAAATCTCTGTCTCAAGATTCCATATCTCCTCATTCATTTGTGAGAATGGTATCAATCCTTCTGTAGAAGCGTTAAGTGTATTACCTGTTTTATTAAGATACATATCTCGTATCTCCTCAAAGGTAAAACCTTCTTTATTTATAAAACCTCCTACAATATCTATAATACCTACTACTTTTGCACCCATTTGCGCTAGGTAGTAAGCCGCTGCTGCACCTACGTTTCCAAAACCTTGTACCACGGCACGCTTGCCCTTTACATCACCTCCATAAATATCATAATAATGACGTACCGCCTCTGCAACACCATATCCAGTAATCATATCTGCTACGGTATACTTGCGTGTTACATCTGGAGAAAATGATGGGTTTTCTATCACCTTAATGACTCCTTGCCTAAGTTGCCCTATACGGTTAATTTTATCTGCCTCTGTAGGTTGAAAGTGCCCAGTAAAAACACCTTCTTGAGGATGCCATACGCCACTCTCTTCTGTAATAGGTATTACCTCGTGTATCTCGTCTACATTAAGATCACCTCCCGTACCATAATAACTTTTAAGTAGTGGTGACACGGCTTTATACCAGCGCTCTAGGACTCCTTTCTTACGAGGATCTTTTGGGTCAAAGTTAATTCCTGACTTTGCTCCACCTATAGCTGGACCAGATACAGTAAACTTAACCTCCATAGTTTTTGCTAGAGAAAGGACTTCATTTATATCTAGTCCTACACGCATACGTGTACCACCACCAGCGGCACCTCCTCTTAAAGAGTTAATAACTACCCACCCCTCTGCTTCGGTTTCTGGGTCGTTCCAGTGAAAAACAATCTCTGGTGACTTATCTTCGTATCGCTGTAAAAGCTCTCTCATATATTTGGTTAAGTAAGGCCCAAATATACAAACTTGAATCACCTTCTAGAAGAAGTGTGCATAAATTAAGAATCATATAACATTCCGCTAGAGTGGTCTTGTGATGCTCCGGTGACACTTGCAAGGCAATTAGCAAGTCCTTCAAGCCTTAAAACCCCTAATAACCCAAAAACGAGAGCCTCTTTAAATTCAATAAGTTGCGCATCTGGCACTACAAGATTTAACACAGCTCCCTTGACCCTATTTGCTTTATACTGAGCTTGCACACGACCTAGCAAATAGCTATTGTAAGCTCCTCCTCCGGTTACTAAAACTGAGGCGTTTTCTTTAAACTGAGTCGCAATTTGCACAGCAATATGCTCTGTAAACGTCGCCAGCACATCTATATCAGAGACTTTATAAGATTCAATTATTGGGAATACTTGTTCGTGCACCCACTCTATCCCCAGAGATTTTGGTGCTGGAGAGCTATAATATGGTAAGCTATTCAGTTCCTTTAATAAGGGAGCGTGTACGGTTCCCGCTTTCGCGAAAGCGCCCTCATCATCATACGGCTTACCCAACTTATGAGCATATGTATTGAGCACAACATTAACTGGACAAATATCATACGCCAGCCGAACTCCATTTTCCTCAGTCGAAACATTTGCAAATCCACCAAGATTGAGACAATAATCATATGTACCAAACAACAGCTTATCTCCTATAGGAACAAGCGGTGCGCCTTGCCCACCTAGCGCTACATCTTGCACCCTGAAGTCGCAAACCACTTTATGACTAAGCAACTGAGCAAGCTCTGGAAGATTACCTATCTGTAAAGTAAAACCATCTTGTGGCTGGTGTAATATGGTGTGGCCGTGGGAGCATACAGCATCTACCTGCTTTATACGATACCTAGCTTTAAATATATTTATCACCTGAGCTAAATATATTGTATATGATGCATTTAATGTAGAGAGCGCCTCTGTTGAGAGTGTATGTGCTGTTTTTAGTTTATCTACCCAGTCATTTGGGTAAGCAATCGTTTCTGCATTGATTATCTGAGCATTAAAGACTGGATAAACTTCACCAGCAATTTGAGGTGACATACTCACTTTAACAAGCGCGCAGTCTATTCCATCTAAGCTGGTACCACTCATCACACCTATAACGTTATAGTTTTTTTGTTCCATCACCCTAAATCTATTGAGAAAAGCATAAGAAACAAGTATATTTGTACAGATTTTTTACACAATCGTTAATATTTAGAATTGACTATGGATTTTAGCTTAACAGAAGAACACCTTATGATACGCGACGCTGCTCGCGATTTTGCACGTACAGAATTACTAGACGGAGTAATAGAAAGAGATAACATACAACAGTTTCCTGCAGAACTTGTAAAGAAAATGGGTGACCTAGGCTTTATGGGTATTATGGTTGATCCAAAATATGGAGGAAGTGGTATGGACGCAATTTCATATGTTCTTGTTATGGAAGAGCTGTCTAAAATAGATGCCTCTGCATCTGTAATTGTTTCTGTAAACAACTCATTGGTATGCTACGGTCTTGAAGCTTATGGGTCTGAAGAGCAAAAACAAAAATACCTTACTAAACTTGCTACAGGTGAGATGGTAGGTGCTTTTTGTCTTTCTGAGCCAGAAGCTGGATCTGATGCAACTTCACAAGCTACTACAGCAATAGATAAAGGAGATCATTACGTACTTAATGGTACAAAAAACTGGATTACAAATGGAGGACGCTCTGACGTGTATCTCGTAATCGCTCAAACTGATAGAGAAAAAGGGCACCGCGGTATCAACGCTTTCATAGTTGAGAAAGGGATGGAAGGTTTTGAAGTAGGACCTAAAGAAGACAAACTAGGTATACGTGGTAGTGACACGCACACACTACAGTTTAATGACGTAAAAGTACCCAAGGAAAATAGAATAGGTGAAGACGGGTTTGGTTTCAAATTTGCAATGAAAACACTTTCCGGAGGACGCATAGGTATTGCCGCACAAGCACTTGGTATTGCTTCTGGGGCATACGAGCTTGCTCTTAAATATTCTAAAGAGCGTAAAGCCTTTGGTACAGAAATTTGTAACCACCAAGCTATCGCTTTTAAACTTGCAGATATGTATGTAGAGATAGAAGCTGCACGTCACCTAGTGATGAAAGCCGCTTGGGATAAAGATCAAGGTAACAACTATGATCAATCAAGCGCGATGGCAAAGCTTTATGCGTCAAAAGTTGCAATGGAGCAAACAGTAGAAGCTGTACAAATACACGGTGGCAACGGTTTTGTAAAAGAATACCACGTTGAGCGATTAATGCGTGACGCAAAAATCACTCAGATATATGAAGGAACTAGTGAGATTCAAAAAATTGTAATCTCTAGAAGCCTTATAAAAGGATAATAGCTTACTCCTTATAAATTAAAAAAAGCGGCTTAGTGCCGCTTTTTTTAATTTACACTTTACTTATCTAAGCTTCCAGCCCTTAGTACTAGTACTAGATTCTAGTCTATCTTCTACGCTATCTTCAAGTTCTGGAAAGAAGTCTATACCGGTAAGCTTTTCTATCTGATCTACAGAGGTTACAAATGTTTTAAGAGACTTATTTGATACTTTGTGATTCATTAAAAAGGCAATCATTTTTGCATCTCCTCCAGATTGATCATAAACAATTTTATAAAAGGATTCTGGCACGGTAACTCCTTCTGTACCTATGGCGCCCATTTTATCTTTTAGTATACCACCAGTCACTACATAAACTCCATCATACTTCTTTGCCCAATAGCGCACTTGCTGCTCAAGTTCATTCCAGATACCCGCATTAAAATCGTGCCTTTGCGGACTAATATTACTTGTCAAAAAAGTTTCTTCATAAGCCTCTTTACTAAACTCCCTATCACCTGCTGGGCATAAATGCCCACGATCATATCCAGATTTTTTATAATTACGCCAGTGTGCAGACTCTGTCTCAACTTGAGGGTCTACCTCAAAATATGGACGTTTAAAGTCATTATTTACAATGTGGCTTTTTTTAAGTTCGTAAGCAACCCACTCTGCTTGTTCATCGCGCTCGCTGTAACTCAATGAGTAGTAGTTGTGATGTACAACTTGCCCCGTGGTAGATGTAGGTAAAAAATAGGTGTTTGTCGTAGCCTTAGGCTGTCTACCCTCTTCTATCATAGGAGCATCTACAGCCTTATTTGCATAGTTTTCAAATACATACCAAACAAGTGTAAAAACAATAACTAGTAACGGATAGGTGTATTTTCTTTTCATTAATAAAATCTAGTTTTTTACATCTAGTGCATCCCTAAGAGCGTTACCTACAAGCATAAATGCCATTACAAGTAACATTATCGCAATACCTGGGATGATGGCAAGATACGGCTTCCCGAGGATGATATAACTATAGTGATCTTTAATCATAGCTCCCCAGCTGGGTGTAGGTGGTTGTGCTCCTATACCTAAAAAACTCAATCCGCTTTCTATAAGGATAGCTCCTGCAAAGTTTGCTGCCGAAATCACTATGAGCGGCGCTATAACATTAGGCAAAATATGCTTTATAATAATACGTCCATCTTTATACCCTAGTGCTCTTGCTGCAGTAACATATTGCATTTGTTTTACACCCATCACCTGCCCTCGTACAACACGAGCCACCTCAACCCACATTGTAAGACCTACCGCGATAAAAACTTGCCAGTACCCCTTACCTAGAGCAAGAGTAATTGCAATAACAAGAAGCAAGGTTGGGATAGACCAGGTCACATTAATAATCCACATAATAGCGGCATCTACTTTTCCGCCAAAATACCCTGCTATCGACCCCATAAAGAGCCCTATAATAAGTGATATAAAAACCGCTACAAAACCTATAGAAAAAGAGATTCTCGCACCTATGAGCATCCTACTCAAAAGATCGCGACCGTACTTATCTGTCCCTAGTATAAATGTACGTGGTGCTATGTACGCTTTCGCGAAAGCGTTATAATCTTCAACCCCATTTACAGTAACTTTTTTTGGTAAACCCACCACTCCGTCACTCATATACGGGGTATATGTGATACCATCGTTCTCTAAATTATAATCTGCTATAGGTATTTCTGTGTCTGAATTATAACTACCCGAAAACCATTTAGAAATAAATGATTGCTTTACCTTTAAATCACTTGGGATTGTAAGGATATCTACTGTAAAGCCGGGCGGCTGTGAGTGGATAGAGAGGTGCATCTGGTTTGCATTCTCACTACTATCTGGAGCGATCACATAAGCAAATAAAGCAGCTAGACCGCACAATATAATATACACCAAACTCAAAACGCCCCAAAAATTTCTTTTAAATTTTTGGAGCGCTAGGCTTGTTAATGAATTTGCTCTTTGCGACATTTATTAATCCTTAATAGTCACAAGCTTATCTTTTCTAATATTGTTGATTTTTAAATCATTAAGCACATTGAGTGCCTCTTCTACATAAGCGTCTTTTGCTAAATTTTTGTGCCAGCGCTCACGCTTTTCTTGAAGAATAGTGTCTTTTTCAAAAAGTTGCTGCTCATACGGTAGGGACTCATAAGTGAGCTTTGTATCGTAATCATCTATAGAATCAAACTTCTTTGCAAAAGCTTCGCTTTTTGCAAGTCTAGCTTTGTATTTATCATAGTTGAGCGACCACTCTTTATCATCGCGACGTTCTTTAATCCACTTTGCATACTCATCTACTAGTTGTAAATGCTCGCTTTTAGACATACGCTCGTTACTGTTTTCGATAGTTTGCTCAAAGTCTACATAACCATCCCACACATCATAATCTGCAGCTTTTATTTTATCCCAAGGAAGTGGATTTTCTTGATCACGCTCGCCTATATCTACATATGTAAAACGATCTGGAACAACTACGTCACTCTTTACTCCTTCTAGCTGTGTTGACCCTCCGTTTACTCTATAGAATTTTTGAGTTGTAAGTTTAAGAGCTCCTAGATCTCCATAAGGATTTTTACGCAGGTAAGAATTAAGGTCTGCTACATTTTGCACAGTTCCTTTACCGTAGGTCTGTTTCCCTCCTATAATAATGGCTCTTTTATAATCTTGCATTGCTGCAGCAAGTATCTCACTGGCAGATGCAGATATCTCGTTTACTAAAATCACAAGAGGTCCATCCCATAACACAGACGAGTCTCTATCTTCTAATACTTCTGGCTCATCACCATTGGAAGCTACTTGCACAATAGGACCGTCTTTTATAAACAGACCGGCTATATCTACCACAGTTTTAAGCGATCCCCCGCCATTGTTTCTAAGATCTATCACAAGTCCCTCTACACCTTCTTCTTTAAGGCGTTCTATCTCCTTCTTTACGTCACTTGCGGCATTCTTTTCTTTATAATCATCCATCGTAAAGTAAAACTTAGGCAGGTTTACAATACCGTATTTTTTACCATCTTTTACGACCTCTGCAGACTTTGCATAGGTTTCTTCTAGCTCTACTATGTCACGTTCTATAGTAATCTCTTTTGTACTACCATCTAGCTTAGTCTTTACCGTAAGGATTACTTTAGTTCCCTTTGGACCTTTTATAAACTCTATCGCATCTTGAAGACGCATACCTACAATGCTTAGAGCGTCTTTTTCATCTTCTTGACGTACTTTCATAATGATATCACCCTCACGCAGCTCATCACCTCTCCAGGCTGGACCACCAGAAATAATATCTGTGATACGCACTTCGCCTCCCTTTTTTTGAAGTCTTGCACCTATCCCTTGAAACTGACCACTCATTTGTGTGTCAAAACGATCTTTTGCTACTGGTGCAAAATAGTATGTGTGAGGGTCAAACTCCTCTACTATTGCATTTAAGAAAATTGCAAACCAATCTTTGCGCTCAAGTTCTAGTGTAAATTCAAAAAACTCCTTTGTATTGTCTGCTACTTCTTCTCGTGCTTTTATCTCAAGCTCTTCATTAGAAAGGATCTCTTTTGGCTCAGCTGCTTCTTTATCATCTCCTTCTTCGTCTACCTTTTCTTGATCTTCTCTTAAATCATAGTAAGAGCTAAGCGCATTAAGCTTAAGCTGCTGTCTCCATCTATTTTTAAGCTCTTTTTTGTTTTTTGCAAAAGGTTGCTTTTCATATTCTGTATTAAGAATCTCTTCCTTCTCAAAGTCAAAAGGCTTTTTAAGAAGCTCTTCTTGAATTTTATTTGCCTCCTCGGTACGTTCTATAAGACGGTTGTAAGTAAGATCAAAAAATGACAAATCTTTATCTCTTATCGCATCATCTATTTGTGTTTTATACTTTTCAAACTCTTCTATATCTTTTTTGTAGAAAAAACGACGATATGGATCTAGCGCGTCTATGTAATCATCAAAGACATTTGCAGAAAACTCATCATTTATATCTTTTGCATCGTAATGACCTCGCTCGAGTAAGTAAGCAATAAGATCTAATAGGGTTTTATCTTTATCTGGATCGTCAAACGACTTTGTAGTAAAACTGCAACTCGCAACTGAAAACAACAGTAACAGCGCTATTAATTTTAAATTCCTCTTCATAAAATTCAGTATTTTCACGTAACTAGCAATTTACATTAAAAATTGTGCCACAAAAAGAGCTGCGGTCGTAATCTTTTGTTAAACCCCGCCAGCACACTTATTAATGTACAATTTACGTATTTTCGTATATAGAACACAACTCCTGCTATGAACAAAAAACCACTTATACTGATTACTAATGATGATGGCATCACCGCACCCGGCATACGCAACCTTATAGATGTGATGCTCAACATAGGTGATGTGGTTGTAGTTGCTCCAGATAGCCCACAAAGTGGGATGGGGCACGCCATTACTATAAACGACACACTCTATTGCGACCCAGTAAAACTAGATCCAGATGCTACACACAAAGAGTACACTTGTTCTGGAACCCCTGCAGACTGTGTAAAACTTGCAAACCAGCAAATTCTCACCCGCAAACCAGATATTTGTGTAAGCGGCATTAATCACGGCAGTAACTCAAGTATCAATGTTATATACAGCGGCACGATGAGTGCTGCAGTAGAGGCCGGTGTAGAAGGCATCCCAGCAATAGGGTTTTCCCTTTTAGATTATAGCCACGATGCAGATTTTGAACCTGCAAAAAAATATGTAGAACGCATCACAAGACAAGTTCTCAAAAACGGCTTACCTAAAGGCATCGTTCTAAACGTAAATATCCCAAAATTACCTGCAGATAAAATTAAGGGCACCAAAGTGTGTCGCCAGGCAAAAGCACAATGGGTAGAAGATTTTGACAAGCGCACAAACCCTATGGGCAGAGACTATTACTGGCTCACGGGCGAGTTTGTAAATCAAGACAAAGGTGAGGATACAGATGAGTGGGCACTATCACAAGGCTATGTTTCAATTGTACCGGTGCAATTTGATCTTACGGCACATCACTTTATTCAAGAACTTAATGAGTGGGAAGGATAGTAATTACGCTTTCGCGAAAGCGCATCTATTCCCTTTAAAACTTTTCGCGAAAGCGGAATAATTATGAAAAAAGATATTCTCATAGGCATCATCATAGGACTACTAGCAAACACCATAGGCGTTCTTATTTTTTCCTTTTACATAGGCACAACACAAGACCGCACACTTACTAATGTATTACAAACCGCCCTGGCAGAGGGAAGACTTGGTAAAATTATAGCTATAGGTGCTGTTCTTAATCTAGTAGCGTTTTTTGGACTACTTAGACAAGGGCAAGATGCGCGAGCAAGAGGAGTACTGCTTATGACCATCGCTATGGCTTTTGTGACAATGATATTAATGTTTAGTTAATGAAGTATTACATTCTTGCCGGTGAGGCTAGCGGAGATTTGCACGGTTCAAATCTTATGAAAGCCTTGTATAAACAAGATCCTGAGGCAGAGATACGCTTCTGGGGTGGTGATCTTATGCAAGAGGTGGGCGGTACTCTAGTCACACACTATAAAGAAAGAGCCTTTATGGGCTTTATGGAGGTGATTACCAACCTCCGTAAAATTAGTGGACTCATAAAAGAATGTAAAAGAGACATTGCTCGTTTTGAGCCAGATGCTCTTATTCTTATAGATAATAGTGGTTTTAACCTTCGTATAGCAGAGTGGGCACACCCACTAAATGTCACTACACATTATTATATAAGCCCTCAAGTGTGGGCCTCACGATCTGGTCGTGTTAAAAAAATTAAGGCCTGTGTAGATCATATGTATGTCATTTTACCATTTGTAAAAGATTTTTATGACACCTACGATTATGATGTAAACTTTGTAGGACACCCACTACTTGATGCTGTGGCAAACAGAGAGCAAGCAGATGCTGTGACATTTGCACAAGAGCATAATCTTGATGAACGCCCTATGATTGCCCTACTTCCTGGTAGCCGCACACAAGAAATCAATGCGATGCTGGAGGTGATGCTTAGTGTTATACCCAACTATCCAGACTATCAATTTGTGATTGCAGGCGCGCCTAGCCAAGAAGCCTCTTTTTATGAGTCATTTTTAAAAAATCACGATGTACAACTCGTGATGAATAAAACCTATGACATACTAAGCTTTGCAAACGCTGCTCTTATTACTTCTGGTACCGCGACACTTGAAGCTGCCATCTTTAAAGTGCCGCAAGTAGTATGCTATAAGGCAAATGCGGTTTCTTACAGTATTGCAAAACGTATTATAAAAACCAAATACATCTCACTTGTAAATCTTATTATGGATAGAGAGGTTGTAAAAGAACTTATACAAGGAGACCTTAACACAAAAAACCTCAAGCACGAGCTAGATAAGATTACAAACGACTCGTATAGAGAGCAACTGTTTACAGACTATTTTGAACTAGAGAAAAAACTGGGTGGTGCTGGTGCTAGTGATAAAACTGCAAAACTTATTGTAGATATCACAAATAGCGAAAACAACTAACTTATAAGATCACTCTAAATCTCATAGCTACTTATGAAACAGTTTCTTGCCGCATTATCTCTACTACTATTATTTAGCTCTTGTGGTAGTTCAAAAAGAACCACTGTAAAAGACATAAGTACTACAAAAACAGAGCGCATTATAAAGCAGGCGCAAGCATTTTCTGGTACTCGTTATAAATTTGGCGGGACTACGCGCAAGGGTATGGATTGCTCTGGTCTTATATATGTGGCTTTTCAAAAAGAAAACATTGTTTTGCCTAGAGTGTCAAGAGATATGGCACAACGAGGCAAACCCGTAAAAAATAAAGATATTGACAAAGGTGATCTCTTATTTTTTAGAACTTCAAAAAGTGGAAAACGCATAAACCACGTAGGCCTAGTAACAAAGGTAGATGGCGATGACATCTATTTTATACACGCCACTACCTCAAAGGGTGTACTTACCTCAAATCTTAATGAGCGTTACTGGAATCGTGCTTATGTAATGGCGAGACGTGTCCTCTAAAACATAATTTACTATCTTTCAGACAATTAATACTTGTAAAAAGCGAGTATTTATAGTTATCTGTGAGAAAAGTAAATATTCCTATTTTAACGCTACTCATATCTACCACCATAGGTATAGTACTGTATGACTACCTTAAGACCCCAGCTATTACAGTCTGGGTTTGCTCATTACTCTTATCCCTTACTGGCCTCTTACTTAATACATATAGCAGTAAGAAAATCATAGGCTCAGCTCTCTTTATGTGTTGTACTTCTGGATTATTTATCACTATAGGATATCTATCTAGAACGTATACTGACGATACGCTCTCGCAGACTCATTATACACATATCAATACAGAAGGTTCACAAACGCTTCTTGTCAAAATAAATAGAGAATTAAAACCTACGTTGTATCAACACAAGTACCTAGTAGATCTCAAAGCAATAGATAGCACTATTACTACTGGCAAATTACTTCTCAACATTTATAAAGACTCTGCAACCATATTACCAAAAACTGGAGAATGGTGGTATGCAAGAACTGCTCTGTTGCCCTTACCCCATCCCAAAAACCCGTATCAGTTTGATTATGGTGCTTATCTCAATAAGCAAGAAATATACAGACAGGTGTCTGTACTGCCTCAAGAGATGTTGCGCGATAGTAAGGAGACTTATGATGTGGGTGTGTGGGCGTCACGCTTTCGCGAAAGCGTAAAAAGATCCCTTCACCTCCAATCTTTTACACCAAGACAACTTGCAGTCATTGAAGCGCTCGTACTAGGCCAAAGACAAGGTATAGACAAAGAGATGAGTTCTCAGTATGCCGCAGCAGGAATGATGCACATACTCGCCGTGTCTGGACTGCACGTAGGTGTAATTTTACTTATACTAAGATTCTTATTTGGTTTTATAAAATGGCGGCAACTGCAATGGGTAAAATCCTTACTCATTATCTCACTCATCTGGAGCTTTGCCATTATTACTGGCTTATCTCCTTCTGTACTAAGAGCTGCAACTATGTTTAGCTTTCTTGAGGTAGGGGAGCTACTGGGCGGAAAAAGAAAGTCGCAAGATGCTGTACTAGCCTCTGCAATATTTTTACTCCTTCTCGACCCGCTGCTCATATATCAAGTGGGATTTCAACTCAGTTATCTAGCTGTGATAGCGATTTTATGGGTGCAACCTTGGCTAGCCAGTTTCTGGTCTCCAGAGGTGTTTATATTAAGAAAACTACGGGACGTAGTATCTGTGACTATTGCAGCACAACTAGGTGTTATGCCACTTAGCCTCTTTTACTTTCATCAGTTTCCGGGGTTATTTATTATTTCTAATGTTTTAATTATTCCGTTTTTAGGTCTCATACTAGGCGGTGGCTTGCTTGTGTGTTTTCTGAGCGTCACAGACCTTCTACCAGAGTTTATAGCACAAACTTATGGAGGTATTATAGATGTAATGAATAATTATATAGCCTGGGTGGCAGAGCAAGAAGGTTTTGTGGCTAGACATATAAGTGTGTCTGCAACACTTATGATATTCGTTTATATGTTTATGATTACTACACTCCTTTTGTGTATGAAATATTCAAAACGTAGACTTATGTTTGCTAGCCTAGCAACCATAATTTTGACAGGTTTTATCGTGTTAGAAAATAATCTGCCTGCTTCTCAACACCTGGCAATACTTAATAGAAGTGCATCAACAACCCTTACTCAACTGCAAAAAAAGCAACTTACGGTGTTTAATAATGACACCCTCTATCTCACCCACACAGATAGTAGAGTAAAGGCATATCAAGATGCGCTCAAAATAGACACCGTTGTGCAGAAGTCTCACGGAAATTATTTTCGCTTTAAGCGAAAAGAAATACTTATTGTAGATAGTTTAAGCATATACAATCTTGAAGAGGCAAATCCAGATTTTGTAATACTCACGCACTCGCCAAAAGTTAATATGAATAGACTCATCGAGCGATACCCTAACTGTACAATTGTTGCAGACGGGTCTAATTATCACAGTTATGTATCCCGATGGAAAGCAACTTGTACAAAACAAAAAATCCCTTTCCATAGCACGTATGAAAAGGGAGCTTTTATAATAGATTGAGTAAATTACTTAGACCAAGTGTACACGAAGTCTTCTTGATATTTTGCCCATTTTTCTTGAGTTGTGAGCGTCTTATAGTCGTCATTACTCACCATCTTCACATAAATCTCAAGACGTCTAGGGGTGTGGTATCCCACAATAGGTTGTATGTAATTACCTTGCTCATCAAAAAACACCATTGTAGGGTATCCTCTTAGTTTTAAAGCTGCTGCTAGCTCGTGCTGGCTATTACGCCCTTTTCTATTTGGGTCGTACCTTGGGTTTGTATAAACGTTACCTAGATAATTAATTTCTTCAGTACCCTCTGCATTAAACTTTACTGCGTAATAGTTCTCGCTTATAAAAGCAGCTACTTCAGCATTTGCAAATGTATTTTTATCAAGCATTTTACAAGGGCCACACCAGGTAGTGTAGACATCCATAAAAATCTTTTTAGGCTCTTCCTTTTGTGCAGCAAGTGCCTCATCCATTGTCATCCAGTTGATTTCTTGAGCACTTATAGATGTTGTCACTATAAGAAGCAGGAGGTATAGTATTTTATTCATTGTGTTTATTTAATTATTAAGTCTGTCTAATTACTAGATTCTTACAGACAAAAAACGTTCCACAATATAGGGAACGTTTTTCTTTATTCATATTGTGTACGATTATACCATTATCGTATACCGTGCATCATTCTGATAAGTGTTTTATTTAATAATAACATTACTACACCTGCTCCTGCTGGTATCACTGTAAATATTAAAAAGAATGTTGCCATACCGTGCTCCTCAACAATAGGATCTATATAACTACCCGTTATACCCGCAGCTGTATTTGCAATAAAGTTTGCTACAAACCAGATCCCGAACATAAGTCCTACTAGTTTTGCTGGCGCGAGTTTACTCACATAAGATAATCCTACAGGAGATACACATAATTCACCTAGCGTGTGAAAAAGGTATGCTAATACTAAAAATACCATACTTACAGAAGCTGTCTTTGCTCCTAATGGAATACCCATAGACCCAAAAGAAAGAATACCAAAACCAAGACCTAATAAAATAAGACCTATAGCAAACTTTACAGGTCCACTAGGGTTGTATTTACTCTTCCATATTTTTGAAAATAATGGTGCAAAAGCAATGATAAAGAATGAGTTTAAGATACCAAACCAAGAAGCTGGAACCTCTGGAGCATCATCTGCAAACTGGCGAGATAACATCCAGATTACAATACCCCATATTACTACAAAACCTAATCCTAAAATGATATTAGACAATGCATACTTACCATATGTTTGTTTAAATAACATACCTAGTACCCAGGTAATAATAATCATAGGTACAACGGTGAGAAGCGTGTTTATTATTTTAAAGGTCATACCACTACTTCCTTCTAGCACTCTATCTGTATAGTCTGCTGCAAAGATGGTCATAGATCCTCCTGCCTGCTCAAATGCCCACCAGAAGAAAATTGTAAAGAATGCAAGTACACTAATCACGATAAGTCGATCACGAGTTACCTTAGACTTCTCTGCATCATCTATAACGCTATCTATAGCTTCTGCAGCGTTTTCTACGCTATCTTCTATAACATCATCAAGCTCGTCTGCTTTTGCTGGCTTAGAACCTATTTTACCAAAAATACCTTGAGCAAAATAGAATTGTAACATCCCTACAAGCATAAAGATTCCTGCAAGACCAAAACCATAGTGCCATCCTACAGACTCACCTATGTAACCACATAATAAAATACCTAAGAAAGCTCCAGAGTTAATACCCATATAGAATATAGTATACCCCGCATCTTTTTCCTTTCCTTGGTCTTTGTAAAGCTGTCCCACCATAGAAGAAATATTTGGCTTAAACATACCATTACCTACTATAAGCAACACAAGTCCTGCATAGAAGAAAATATCTGAGCTTATCTCAAAAGCCATAGATGCGTGTCCTAGTGTCATTAAAAATGCAC
Source organism: Dokdonia donghaensis DSW-1 (assembly GCF_001653755.1). GTDB lineage: Bacteria > Bacteroidota > Bacteroidia > Flavobacteriales > Flavobacteriaceae > Dokdonia > Dokdonia donghaensis. The sequence continues at coordinate 107,689 of NZ_CP015125.1, forward strand.
CTATGATAACGGCTTTTCTATACCCTGTAATTTTATCGGCTATTAACCCTCCAAAGATTGGTGTTACATAAACTAGCCCTGTGTAGAAAGCATATAATTGTAATGCCTCTGCACGCTCCCAGCCCCAGCCGCCATCAAGTACTGCCGAAACTAAAAATAAAACAAGTAATGCGCGCATTCCGTAATAAGAAAAACGCTCCCACATCTCTGTAAAGAAGAGTACAAAAAGACCAGAAGGATGTCCTAAAACAGTCTTTTGATTGGTTTCAGAACCACCGAATTTATATTCCATATTGTAATTAATTATTTAGTGCTAATATAAGTCGTTTATATCTAAAGTTTTTCTTTGATAAAATCTGTCATCATTGTAAATAGGTGTAAACGTGTGTTACCTCCGTAAATACCGTGATTTTTATCTGGATAGTTGAAGTAATCAAACTGCTTGTTTGCCTGTACTAGTGATTCTACAAGTCGCGTTGCGTTTTGCACGTGCACATTATCATCTGCACTACCGTGCACTAGTAAAAAGTCTCCCTCTAGCTTACTCACGTGACTCATAGGTGAGTTATTATCATAACCACTTGCGTTTTCTTGTGGGGTTTGCATATAACGCTCTGTGTATATAGTGTCATAAAATCTCCACGATGTTACCGGTGCAACAGCTATAGCCATCTCAAAGGTATCTGCTCCTTGAAAAAGACAATTTGAGGCCATAAAACCTCCATAACTCCATCCCCAGATACCTGTACGATCTTCATCTATGTAAGCACGCTTGCTCAACTCTTTTGCTGCAGCAATCTGGTCTTGTACTTCGTACTTACCTAGCTCTTTTTGAGTTACTTTTTTAAAGTCACGCCCTTTTAATCCGGTTCCTCTTGGATCTACACAAACTACAATGTAGTCGTTTTGTGCTAGCATATGAAACCAGTAATCGTTAGACGTATCCCACTTATTTGCCACACTCTGTGACCCTGGTCCAGAATATTGTGTCATAAACATAGGGTACTTTTTAGATGGATCAAAATCTGTAGGCTTAATCATATAAGCGTTAAGCGATACTCCATTTACATCTATCTCAAAAAATTCTTTTGGAGAGATATCATAACCTGCATATAAATCTTTTAAGGCTTGATTATCTTTTATAACGCGTATTTGCTTTCCATCTTTTGCGCTGTTAAGTGTAAAGCGGTATGGTGTTGTTGTATTTGAGTATGTATGTATAAAGTTGCTGTAGTTTGCACTAAAGTCTGCACTGTTAGTTCCTTCTTTATCTGCAAGGGCTTGTTTCTTTTTACCATTAAGACCTATAGCATACACACCACGGTTAATAGAACCATTTTCTGAGCTTTGGTAAAAAATACGTTTTGTACCGGCATCATAACCATAATAACCAGTCACTTCCCAATTACCAGAAGTTACTTGATTTTTTAAAGACCCATCTGCATTATGGTGATAGATGTGATTCCATCCATCTTTTTCGCTTGTCCAGATAAAGCTATTGTCATCTAGAAAAGTAAGATTATCTGTCACATCTACATATGCTTTATCTGTTTCTAGCACGGCAAGTGTAGTCTGGTAGGTGCTCGCATTAAAAAGCGAAAGCTTTAAAGTATCTTGATGACGATTAAGTGTTTGTACAGAAAGTACATTAGAATCTTTTGACCAAGAGATGCGTGGTATGTAGTACCCTGCGTTATCACCTAGATTAATTTCTACATCTTTTGCTTTACGACTATCACCTGTATCTAGGTTATGCAAGCGTAGGCTGACTTTTGCGTTAGGCTCTCCAGCTTTTGGGTATTTAAAAACAGTCTGTGTCTGGTATAATTTATTACCATATACATCCATTGAGAATTCTGGAACTTCACTCTCATCAAAACGTATGTAAGCAATTTTCTTACTATCTGCACTCCAGTCAAAGGCGCGCACAAAGCCAAATTCTTCTTCATACACCCAGTCAGTGATTCCGTTTATGATGCTATTTTTCTTTCCATCTGTAGTGAGTTGTTGTGTTGCTCCAGAGGCTATATCAAATACAAAGAGGTTATTATCCTTTCCATAAGCGATTTTCTTTCCGTCTGGTGAAAATGTAGGTTCTTGAATAAGATCGTCAGATACTTTAGTCAGCTTTCGCGAAAGCGTATTCCACACATAATATTCTCCCAGCGTAGATCTTCTAAAGATAGATTGCAATTTTGTAGCCAGTAACACCTGCTTCTCATCATCACTAAACTCATAGCTTATAAAGTAATCAAGCCCCTCGATATCTGCACTACTTACAGCCGTACGCACTTTCTTGCCCGTATCATAGCTGTAAATATCTACACTACCTGTGCGGGTTGCTCTATCAAAGTTTTGTACAGCATACTCTTGACCATTTGCCATAGAGTGTATAGACTGTAGTCGCTCTGCTCTAAAAGTGCCATTTTTCCAAATATCTTCAAGGCTTATTTGTTTTTTTTGCGCAGTTGCGCTCTGGATTGCAAGAAGAAATACAGCAATCAAAAAGGTATGTAATCTCATATATTTTTACCAATTGTGTAAAGTATTTCAATTTTACTAAAAATAAGGCAGAAAACCCTGCTTTTTGCTGTTAAAAACCTTCAGAATGTTAAGAACTCTCACCGCTATAATCACGCATTAGACTTAGGTTAACCACATTCTCATTATCTTTATCACTTTCTAAAAAACTGCTTAATGACAAAGGCGATATCTGGTTTTTCTAAACTATCAAAAACTGAGAAGATTACGTGGCTTACCACAAACTTCTTTAACAATTCTGAGACAGCAACCCAGACTTTAACCTCATACTGGAACACAGATGCAAAGCTCCAGCAACTGCACGATGAGTTTATAGAAAACACCATCACAAATTACTACCTACCCCTAGGAGTAGCGCCTAATTTTACCATAAACGACACCATCTACACCATCCCGATGGCTATAGAAGAAAGCTCTGTAGTTGCTGCGGCGAGTAAGGCTGGTAAATTCTGGCAAGAGAGAGGCGGCTTTAAAACTACCGTTCTAGGCACCACTAAGGTAGGACAGGTACACTTTACTTATGATGGTGATAAAGAAGACTTACAGCAGTACTTTGATAAAATCACACCAAAGCTCAATGAAGATGTAGAAGAGATTACGGTTAATATGAAAAAACGTGGTGGCGGCATAAAAAACATCGCCCTACGAGATAAAACAGCCGCTGTAGATGATTACTACCAGCTGCACTGCACCTTTGAGACGCTAGATGCAATGGGTGCAAACTTCATAAACAGCTGTTTGGAGCAATTTGCAACCACTTTTAAAGAAGGGTTTGAGGCAGATGCCCGCTTTCGCGAAAGCGGAAACACATTAGATATCATTATGTCCATTTTATCTAACTATGTTCCAGATTGCCTTGTACGTGCAGAGGTAAGTTGTCCTGTAGACCAGCTCACCGAAAAAGATATAGACGGTGAGACCTTTGCCAAAAAATTTGTTCAAGCAGTTACCATTGCCGAAGAAGAACCTTATCGAGCTGTCACCCACAACAAAGGAATAATGAACGGTATTGATGCCGTAATACTTGCAACTGGTAATGACTTTAGGGCAGTTGAGGCAGGCGTACACGCGTACGCAGCAAGAGATGGACAGTATAGAAGCCTTACCCACGCAAGCATAAAGGATGGCATTTTTACCTTCTGGATGGAGATACCACTAGCGCTAGGTACTGTAGGAGGCCTTACTAAACTGCACCCACTTGTTAAGTGGAGTATGGAATTACTGGGTAACCCTTCTGCAAAAGAGCTTATGCAAATTGTTGCAGTCGCCGGTCTAGCTCAAAACTTTGCAGCACTTAAGTCGCTCACCACAACTGGCATACAGCAAGGGCATATGAAAATGCACCTTATGAACATTTTAAACCAGATGAATGCGACTCCAGATGAGAAGCAACAAACGATAAATCACTTTAAATCAAACATCGTTACTCATAGTGCAGTTGTCACTTTTATAGACGAACTACGCTCATAAAATCTCGTTTTTTGAAACACCATTATTACAGTCACGGCAAACTATTACTCACCTCAGAATATCTTGTTCTAGATGGGGCACAAGCACTAGCGCTACCAACAAAAAAGGGACAGCATCTAGATATAAAGCCCATAGATCAAGAAGCAATCATATGGCGTAGTTATTTAAGCACTGGAGAGCTGTGGTTAGATTATAAGTTTAGCTTTCCCTTAGATAGTAATGATGGAAGAGGAGATGCCATTTACGAGCGCCTTTTAAGTATTTTACAAGCTGCACAAAAACTCAACAACTCATTTTTAAATACACGACAAGGCTATGGGATCGAGAGTACACTAGAATTTCAAAAAGACTGGGGGCTAGGCTCCTCTTCTACTCTACTCGCAAACATTGCCAGATGGGCCTCTGTAGACCCTTACAAGCTACTTGATATGACCTTTGGAGGTAGCGGGTATGATATCGCTTGCGCCACAACAGAGAGCGCTCTCATCTATCAAAAAACCAACACGACACCTATAGTCACACCCGTGACATATAGCCCGCATTTTAAGGAAGAACTTTACTTTGTTTATCTTAATAAGAAACAAAATAGTAGAGAGAGCATACAACATTATAGGAGTCTTGATCAAAACGCCCTAGCTGAGGAGAGGGCTAGATTTTCTAGATTTACACAAGACCTTTTGAGTTGTAAATCCATTGTGGCTTTTGAAAAACTACTTTCAGAACACGAGGATAATTTGTCTCGCATTCTTAAAACACCCACAATAAAAACACAACTTTTTGCAGATTATCCTCGCGCTATAAAAAGCTTAGGAGGCTGGGGAGGTGACTTTGTTTTGGCAATAGGAACAGCTTCTCAAATGGATTATTTTAGAAACAAAGGGTATGATACTATCGTGCCTTATAAAGAAATGATACTGGGGGAATAACGCTTTCGCGAAAGCGTAAACACACACCAAAAAAAAGGCTCGAACAATAATTGTTCGAGCCTTTTTTACTTGAAATACAATCTACTAGTAGAATGTAGCTCTGTTATCTTCAATATCTGCAGCTTCTTTAAGAGCGTTAAGAACTTTTGTACTTACAGCTGCTCTAGATTTTTGAGCCTGCTGACCTGCAAAAGCAGCGTAGTTCTCTAAGCCTGGTGCTTCAGAGACTTTTACAACCTCTATTACATATACTCCTCTTGATCCTTCTATAGGTGAAGACACTTCTCCTTCTTTTAAACCGAAGGCTGCTCCTACAACTTTAGGCTCATTTCCTGCTCCAGCGATAGTAGGCGCATTCATAGATACGGCACCAGCTGTTTTTACAGTTGTTCCTTGAGATTGTGCGATTTCAGAAAGTGTTGATCCAGAAATTTTATTTTTAATAATCTCTGCTTTCTTCATATTACGTATGATAGGCGTCACCTGTAGTGACACATCTTCTACTCTCTCTGTACCTGCAGGCGTTCTACGTGTAACCTGAGCTACTATGTATCCATCATTTGTAGCAAAACGCTTGATATCTCCTACATTAGTATCTTCTTCAAAAGCCCATTGTACAACAGTTCTCTGTGCTCCTTCTCCAGGTAGCGTTTCATCCATAGCACGTATACGTTGTACTGGACGTACTGCATAACCATTTTCTGTTGCTACAGTTTGAAAATCTCCTTCGGCAGCAGCAAGTTCAAACTTTTGAGTTGTGTTGTAAATATTAGAAATCGTTTTATCTGAAGGTACTATTTCCTTCACTACAGTTGCAACCTTAATTACATCTTGTACGTTCTTTTGGTCTACGATGTTAATTACGTGGTAACCAAAATCTGTTTCTGCTACTCCTATTGTTCCAGCTCTATTATCTACAATAAAGTCTCTGTATCCAGCTGCAAAAAGATTAGGATTTTGGTAATCTAGATCTCCACCATTGTCACTGTTTGACTTATCTGAAGAAAACTCTTTTGCAAGATCTTCAAACTTGTTTTTGTTTCTTTTTAAAACAGAAAGTAAGCTATCTGCAAGCTTCTTAGCATCTTCTTTAGATCTTGTTGCAGAAGAAGGGATAGGTCCTCTAGCCGTATTTGTAACAGCTCCTTGAAAATCTATAAGGATATGACTTGTCTTTACAGAGTCTGGCATTTTTCTCACGTCTACAACACGAGAAAGATTCATATATCTACCGTCTTTATAAGGACCGTAAACTCCACCTTTACCTAAGGCAAAAAGTGTATCTGCATTAGTAGAAGGTAAATCTTTCTTAAAGAACCAACGATCTACAAATGGTACATCTGAGTTGTCTATAAGAAACTCTTCTATCTCTTCTGTCTTATCAAATCCAGCAAAAGTTTCTGTTACTCCTGTTGCACCGTTACGAGCTGTATACTCATTTCTTAATTTTGAAAGCTCTGCTTTAAGCGCATTCTCATCTTCTAGAGATGCTTCTTCTACAAATTTTACAAAACGTATAGAGCGTGTCTCCTCTGTTTGAAATTCATCTTTATGTTCATTTACATAATCTTGAATCTCATCTTTACTTACTGGAGCCTCTTCATCTGGCACAGATGTGTACAACATTTGTACATACTGAATATCTACCGTATTATTATCAAGCTTATAGGCTACCTCTCCATCCTTAAGAGTGGCTCCTACACCAGCTCTTACTAGGTTATAGTAAATCTCTTGCTTTTCTTGATTTCTTAAGCTTTCTTCAAAAACTAACCACGACTGGTAATCACCAGGGTTTTGGCTATCTTTTAAAGTAGCAATAAACTCTTGCATTTTTGCCTCGCTAAAGAATCCGTCTCCATCTTGAAAACGCACATCATTTTGAAGTGCCTGCTTAAGTAACTCTTGCGTGCGGTCTTTACCTACTTGTATACCTAACTCTTCATACTGCTCTTCAAGAAGTACTCTGTTTACCTCCTGCTCCCATACAGCGTTTACGGCTTTTGTAGTAGAACTATTTGCTCCTGCTCTACGCGTTTGTGCCTCTACCTTTGTCGCAAAATCTTCACGATCTAGGTTTACACCGTTTATAGATGCAACACGGTTTTGCTTATCTGCATTAAAACCTCCACTATCTAAGATAGATGAGAAGATAAATGCAAACAGTGCAAGTGCGATAATAATGATCAAGAAGATACTCTTGCTACGTATTTTATTTAAAATTGCCATTGTATGTTGTTTATGCTATAATAGTGGGCGAAAATACCATTATTATAGCATAATAAAAAATAAAAAAACAAGGCAATTTAGTCTTTAGATATACGGACTTCTAAGAGTTCTATTTTTGTGTTTGAAGTCTCTATGATGTGAAAGATTATTCCTTCTATCTCTATAGTCTCCCCCTCTTCTGGAATTTCTTCTGTATGACTAACCACGAGACCCCCTAAGGTCTCATAATTTTCACTTTCTGGCAGATCAAGTTTATACGTTTCATTAAGGTAGTCTACCTCGTGTCTAGCAGAAAGTTTGTAGCTAGAACCGCTTAACTGCTCCTCTACTAGTGCGACTGTATCGTGCTCATCTTCTATCTCTCCAAAAAGCTCTTCTACAATATCTTCTACCGTCATCATCCCACTAGTACCTCCATACTCATCTATAACTACACAGATACTTTTGCGTTTTTTTGTGAGCACATTAAGCACATCTTTTACCAGCATAGTCTCCGGGACATATACTACTGGCATTAAAACACTGCTTATCGTTTTTGGCCTTTTAAAAAGTTCAAAAGAGTGCACATAGCCTATTATATCATCTATTGTATCTTTATAAACGAGTATTTTAGAAAGTCCCGTTTCTATAAAAATCTTATTTATTGCAGTAGGTGTCGTGCGCTCATCTACGGCTACGATCTCTGTGCGTGGCAACATCACTTCTCGTGACTTTACCTCAGAAAACTCTAGTGCATTTTGAAAAATCTGTATTTCTGTATCTACTTCGTCGGCGTCGTTTACGGCTTCCATTTGTTCAGAAATGTAATTACCTAGTTCCACTTTCGTGAAAGCTAACTGCACCTCATCTCCATCTGTCTTAAACAAGTATTTAAGAACGAGGTCTGATATCCAAATAATAAATGCGCTTAGTACATAAAATAAGAGATAAAAGAAATAAGCAGGTATTGCAAAAAACTTAAGAAGCTTATTTGCATAAATCTGAAAGAAAACTTTTGGCAAAAATTCGGCCGTGATTAAAATCACTAGTGTAGAAATAATCGTCTGACTGAGAAGGCTAAATTCTTGCACGAAGGTATTGAGCCACGTTAAACTTTCGCCGAAAGGCATATTCTCCAGCCACCCTTGTAAGAGTGCTCCCATAAAATAACCATATACAACCAGGGCAATATTATTACCCAGCAGCATTGTTGCTATAAACTTGGAAGGTTTTGCAGTAAGTTTTTTGAGAACAATAGAGAGAAGATCATTTTGTTTCTTCTCTATTTCGATATGTATCTTATTTGCCGACACATAAGCAATCTCCATTCCTGAAAAAAACGCAGAGAGTATGAGCGAGCAACATATGGTTATAATCTGTCCTTCAAAACTTCCCATTAAGAGTTTTTCCTGTTTTCAAACTTCTTACGGAAATGACGCCTAAAGAAGTACATCCCTACACTCACAGCAAAGAAAAACAAGAACAGATATGCTCTAGAGCGATCTTCACCCCAAAGTGATACTGTTTTATAACCTGCAAGCACGGCAACTATTATGTATACATACTCTGTGTATTTTGCATATCGCATCATAAGTCTTCAGAATTTTCTTTTACGTATTGTTTTGCTACGTTGTTTAAAGATACAAAATTTGTAAAGTCTTCATTTGAGTCAAATAGGTCTCCGTCGTTACGAGAGCCATCTTTAAGAATAAGCGTGTACGGCTGGTCTGTAAAAATCCAACTATTAGATTGATCCCAGTACAGCTGTTGTGCTTTTAAGGTTATAGAGTCGTGCGTAAATAGCACCACATTATCTTGTAGATCTATAAGGTTTGTACCCTTATAGCGTATGGCATAGTTTGAAGTAATTAAATTCTCCTTGCCATCTTCACTTATAAAAGTGACTTCTATTCCATCTGGAAACTCCTCATAAGGAAAAGAGGCATTTGCATAATTTTTTATGTAAGGTGTTTTTAAATGTGCAGTGACTTTACCAGAATCTACATACTTAAGATTAATACCCCTACCTTCTGTAACAGGACCATCAGACTTCATACTTAACCTACGTATATCGTCTGCTTTACTATCACAACTTAAAAACAAAGTCACGGCAAAAGCCGTGACTAAGATTTTTAATATATTTCTATGTAGTAGTGACATTAGTTATTTGGAACTCTTACACTTGATCCAATCCAACATCCTATCTTGATAGTTTGACCAGCTTTTCCAGATGTAAATACATCTGCAGTACTTGGAGCTAAAGCTCTGTAACTTGCTGCTGTCTTATTTGCAGTACCAGCCAGTGATGGACTTACACGTCCAGCTCTTTGCGCTGTACTAGCAGCTAACCAGTATACTGCTCTCTTGTCAAAAGTAGTCTGACCACAGTTATTTGCACTTGCTGCATACATTGCTGCAATTCTTAAGTAAACAATACCATAAGATGGATCTTCACTAAGCGCCTTATTATAAAGACCTCTTGCTTTACCGTAGCTACCACTTTTTCTTGCTTTTTCTGCAAGTCTGTAATAAGCATTTGCTCTTTCTTTTGGATCTGTTTCAAGATCTATAGCTTCTTGGTAATATCTAGCCTCTGCTGCTGAGTCTCCTCTGTTTCCAGCTAAGATACCTAAGTACTTTGCAGATTTTGCAGAAGGCTCAAGTCTGTGAAGATTCTCAACCATTTGCTTAAATAAATCTGTATCTGTACAATCTTTACTTGCAAGACGTCCTGCAGCTTTCTTGATCCACTCTTTATCGTTCTTCATAGAATCAAAATCCTTCTGATAAAGTGGTACAAGGTTCTCACAGTTACCTAACTCTCCAAGCGCTCCATCTGTACTTCCTCCAAAGATTCCGAATGCCTTAAGGTTTGTTTCATAACCTTTTACTCTACGCTTTTCTTTTGCGCTAAGTGCAGTACCCGCTTCTTCTTTTTCTACTAACTTCTGTAATTTTGAATCTAGTGTAGTTGCTTCTTTATTAAGTTTTGCTTGCGTATCATCATAAAGATCAAAAACCTCTTGAAGCTGTACTTGCTGTCCATTTTTATAAAGATCTACTGCTAGCTTAAAACGAGTGTAGATATTTTTTGCACTTGTAATAGAGTTTGCATCCATATTAAATGCATTTTGAAATGCATCATACTGTGCCTTTGGCGTTCCTATTTTGTTATCAAACATTATCTGAGCCTGTGCAGCTGCGTTTTTTCCCTTTGGAGTTTTTGCAGGGAAGTATTGCTCTCTCTTCTTTAAAAACTCGATAAGCTTTTGTGCCGCGGCACCTTTTTCGGCAGGGCTTGCTGCTTTTAGATCTGCTTTAAGTAAACGCTCTCCATACTGGTATAAAGCTAGAGAATAGTTAGGGCAATCTTTTTGAAGTTTTTCAAAAGGTGCTCTTGCAGCCTCATAGTTTTTAACTTTAGCAGCTTCTACAAATATAGAACCCGTCGTAAGGCACTCCTCACTTATTTGTGCATTTACTGTAAATCCGCCAGCTATGACGAGCGCTACAAAAAATGTGGTTAATCTAGTTTTCATAATGTTAGGTTTTACTGTTAATTAAATTTAGATTGGACAAACCATAAGTCGTTTATTGATAAACTTACGCCTACGTTTATAAAGTTTTCTTGTATAAGGTTTGCGTTTGTCGTTCCTCTCTGCCCTACTTCAAATTGTAAGTTAAGATTACTAATTCTTCGTCCTGTAGGTAGTCCAACTCCAAAAGATATGCCAAACTCATTTATATCTTCATTAGACACTACAAGCCCCGTCTCTTCATATCTAAATCCAGCACGATAAGTCATACGCTCCCAGTAACTTGAGATAGAATTATATTTTGGCGTATAAAAACCTCCTACTCTCATTTGTGTTGCATCTTCAAAGGAAACATTATCTGGAGTAAAGGTTCTATTACTAAAACTACTTGTTTGCTGGCTTGTGTACTCACCTCCAAAGAACCATTTATTTTTTTCTCCTATACCAAGACCTACCGTTACTGAAGAAGGAAGATCAAAATCTGTATCTGGAACACTTATTTCTTGTACATCTACATCTTGTAGTAAACCTAGACTATTAAATAAAACCGTAGAAACCTCTCTCTCATTTTCAGTACCTATAGTAGCAGATGGAACATACTTTACTGATGATCTAAGCTCAAGCTTATCACTAATCATTGTTTCATACTGCGCCCCAAGCTCAAATGCTAATCCCGAAAAGTCACTTCTATTAGACTCTCTAGTACCTAGCTCTGCTTCTTCTTGAGATCTTACAGCTTCGTTTTGAATATTTCCAAAGTAGTAGTACATACTTGCTCCTACCGTAAGTCCTTTTGCTAGTGTATAACCTGTAGAAAGAAATGCACGGTTAAGACCACCACGACCTGTAAAGCGGTTAAGCACCTCATCTGTACTATCATCTAACTTATACCCTACTGCCGTATATGGCATAAGACCTATGCTTACCCCTCCTTTTTTCGAAATAGGAAAACCTATAGCCAGATAATCAAAAGTAGATTTTGAAGAACCCTCCTTTGTCGTAGCATCTTCTGCATTTACTTCGTTATGGTTACCTCCTACTGTAAAAGTGGTGTAACGTAGTTTACCTAGTGATGCAGGGTTTAATAAATTGAGGTGCAAACTATCGCTATACGTCTGTATGCCTCCCATAGATTTATTTTCTACGGTTCCTCTAAACTGTTGTATCCCCACTCCGTAAAAAGAATATGGAGAAGTAGTAGCTCCTTCTTGGGCAAGACCTTTAACGGCCATCATCAGCACTGCTACAATAAAAAGTTTTTTAATCATTCTGATATGTTAAGATATAATTGAGGCCCTCAAGCAAAAAATTTGAGTGCGCAAAGATGCTATTTTTTAATCGTTTTGCCAAGAATTCTGCATCACCACCCGTTATTATTACGGTATCCACATTATAATGCTCTTTGTAATGATTTATTGCACCATCTATTTCAAGTAAAGTGCCCTGCACAACTCCAGAGTGTATAGATTCTTCTGTACTAGTACCTATTATACTACCTGGCATTTGTTTTTCTAACAGCGGGAGATTTGCCGTAAGTCTATTAAGTGTCTCATAACGCAAGCGCAATCCTGGTGAGATTGCACCACCTTTATAAGAACCATCTTTTGTTATAAAATCATAGGTAATACAAGTACCTGCATCTATAATGAGTCCATTTTTATGGGGGTGTGCTTTTACAAAGGCTGCTACAAGAGCCATTCTATCTACACCTAGTGTCTTTGGTGTACCGTAGTCATTTGTAAATGGAAGCGCTGTATTGTGTGAGAGTACAATGGTAGGAAAACGTAATTGCACAGATCTAGCTTGCTCATCTGTAAGTCTCCCCACAGAAGATATAATTGCTTTTTTAATAGGATAAAGACCTGTAAACTCACCTACCTCCTCACTAAAGTCTTGTAACGCAAAGTGATGCTTAGCTTGCAAGGCATCTCCTTTATAAATAGCGGCTTTAACCCTAGTATTCCCTACATCAATTATAAGTTGCATATACAATAGTAAGCGTCAAAAATACAAAAGGAAAGCACCCACATTGTTAAGGTAATGGTAAAAATCACCCTAATAACCTGTTACAAAACAAACTTCAAGCATTTTGTACAACTCTGGATGTTTACGTTTAAACAGATCTGGGCGCTCAAAAAAGTACTCTGCCGCCACTGCAAAAAACTCTATTTTACTTGTACCTCCATATTTCCTTATATCAGACGCATCATTATTTATGGCCTCCATCTCTGTGTGCATCATATCTAGCCAAGGGACAATATTTTCTTTACCTAGTAACTGCTCCGGTATACCATCTACCTCACCATCCATCTTATCTAGTAAATGCACAAACTCGTGTATAGCTGTATTTCCTTTATCTGTCTTATTATTAAACCCAAAATGAAGCGCCTTGCGGGAGAGTATCATATGATTTTCAAACTGCCCCGTCCCTACCATACCACCTATAATACGATCTTCGCCCTCTGAGTGATACTCAAGATTTGCATTAAAATAATCTGGATAAATAAGCACCGTATCTAAGTTATTGTAATGCCAGTCTCCAAAGTTAAAAATAGGAATCACCGCACTTGCCGCAACAAACACCTTATCCTTATCAGACAGGTCAAAACCTACAGCCTCTACATTTACTTCGGCAAGAAAGGCCATCATTCTTCTTTTAAAGAATTCCTTCTTTTTAGGCGTGAGTTCTTTGTAAAAAAGCACTTCATCACTTAATAAAGACTCCCACGATGGCGGAAAAGGGTCTGGTGTACGCTTTCGCGAAAGCGTAAAAAGTCCGTAACCCATAAAAACAAATAAGGCTAATCCAGCCAAAAGGAAAAGTATGATCATCTAGTATCTTGTTACCTCTGCAATATATTAGATATCAAACCAAAATCTACGATTGCAAACAACTTATAAAAGTGAAAGTTATAGAAAACAAAAAACCCGATCAAAAGATCGGGTTTTAATGTGGTACCTCCAGGAATCGAACCAGGGACACACGGATTTTCAGTCCGTTGCTCTACCAACTGAGCTAAGGTACCTAAAGCTTTTAGGTGGCTTACGTTTGCAATGTGACTCACACTATTTGTTGAGTTCTATGCGATACTTCTCGTAAGCGGATGCAAATATAAAACCTTTCTGAGACCTGACAACATCTTTTTAAAAAAAATTGCAATTTTTTTTTTCGAGACCTTCTATTTCACAAATTAGAAACCTTATTCTTTATTTCTACGTAAGTAATTGTAGTTAATTACGATTAAGCATATATTCGTATGCTTACATAATATATAACTATGGCAGATCAATATTACGACCCAAAAGATTTAAGAAAATTCGGAAAAATCACAGAGTGGAGTGAAGAGTTAGGAACTAAGTTTTTTGACTACTACGGTAAAGTTTTTGAAGAAGGAGCACTCACCGCACGTGAGAAATCCCTCATCGCACTTGCCGTTGCCCACACAGAGCAGTGCCCATATTGCATAGACGCATATACTAAAGACGGCCTACAGAAAGGAATCACCAAGGAAGAGATGATGGAGGCTGTGCACGTAGGTGCCGCTATAAAAAGTGGTGCGACACTCGTACACGGCGTGATGATGATGAATAAAGTAAATAAACTAGACGGGTAGTTTTACGCTTTCGCGAAAGCGTACTCATACAGATTTCCAACCAAAAGAAATCAACACTACAAACGACAAACATTTTTAAATGTCAGCAACAAAATCACTGAAGAAAGAAGGTAGCGAACTTGCACAAGCAAACAAGCAGATAGAAATTTTATCTAATGGTATTTTCAAAGACGAACTACCTACGTTTGCTAAGAAAATAAAAGAGACCAACCAGCTACCATTACGCCCTAACAAACTAGAAATACTCCAAATAAACGTGGGGTATATGTGTAATCAAGTGTGTGATCACTGCCACGTAGATGCTGGCCCAGATCGCAAGGAGATTATGACTTGGGAGACTATGGAGCAATGTCTAGAAGTGATACGTAACACAGGAGCTCACACGCTAGATCTTACTGGTGGTGCACCAGAGATGAATCCGCATTTTAGACGTTTTGTAGAAGAAGCAAGTAAGGCTGGGATTAAAGACTTTATTGTGCGTTCTAACCTTACCATTATACGTGCCAATAAAAAGTACTACGATCTACCAGATTTCTTTAAAAAACACAATGTACACGTCATCTCATCTATGCCACACTGGACACGTGGTAAAACAGACAAGCAACGTGGTGATGGAGTTTTTGACAAGTCTATAAAAGCATTGCAAGAGCTCAACGAGCGTGGTTACGGTATGCCAGGAAGCGACTTAAGACTAGACCTAGTTTACAATCCATCTGGAGCTTTCTTACCGGGAGACCAAGCAAGTATGGAAAAAGATTTTAAAAAGGCACTTATGGAGGATTTTAATATCCAGTTTCATAACCTTTTTGCAATCACAAACTTACCTATTGCACGATTTTTAGACTACCTCATCGCATCAGAAAACTATGAGGATTATATGTATCAACTCGTAGAGGCATATAACCCTGCCGCGGTAGAGAATGTAATGTGTAAAAACACCATTTCAATAAGCTGGGATGGTTATTTATTTGATTGTGATTTTAATCAAATGCTAGAATTGCCAGTGGCGAGTAGTGTAAAGCACATAAAAGATTATAATGAAGATTTACTTAATGATCGTAACATTATGATCTCTCAGCACTGTTATGGTTGTACTGCAGGCGCAGGAAGTAGTTGTCAAGGAACCGTTGCTTAATACTTAGAAAATCACGACACCAAAAACCGCCATACTCATATTTGCTCAAACAGCAACTACCGAAGCTTCTCGCAAGAAGCTCGGGCAGTCTGTGACTTTATTTAAAGAGCTCAATAGGCAAACTATAGCTACGGCACGCAAGACAGGTCTTCCCTACATTATTTTTTCAGAAAATGAGCAGGTAGGAAACACCTTTGGCGAGCGTTTTACAAATGCGCTTACAGCAGTTTTTAATGGTGGTTATGACCAAGTTATAACCATAGGTAATGACACTCCGCACCTTTCGGCGGGACATATTCTTTTAGCACAAGAAAAGCTTAAACAATCTACGCTTGTTATTGGCCCAAGTATAGATGGTGGTTGTTATTTAATGGGAATTAAAAAAAACCATTTTAAGCCTGAGCAATTTAAAAACCTACCGTGGCAGTCTAGTAAACTGGGTGCAATTATTTCTGATACGCTTTCGCGAAAGCGTACAAACCTTTACCTCCTTGAGACCCTTTCAGATCTTGACACATTTGCAGATCTACAGCAGATTCTTAAAGAGGCCTCCACAATATCAAAGAGAGTATTACAACTTATACAAAACATAGTAAATCAAGGCGTTTCTCTTGATTACCACTCTACAAATCGATTCTTTGAGTCGCTCACTAAAAGTCACTTTAACAAAGGATCACCGTCATTAGTTCATTTTTAAAATTATGTAAACCACAATGGTTTACAGCTATTCTTAGATTTTCTTAATTATCAACTAATACACTCAGATGAAATCTTTTTATCTTAGTATGCTCTTGCTTTTTACAGCAAGTTTGTATGCTCAAACTACCATTACCGGAACCGTTACAAGCGCAGAAGATAACACTACAATACCATTTGTAAATGTCCTTATAGAAGGCACAAACCAAGGAACCATTACAGACGAAAATGGTGCTTACTCCATTACCATACCTACGGATGCATCCGTTTTAAAATTCTCTTCGCTCGGTTATAGCTCACAATTAATCACTGTAGCTGGCAGAACTCAAATAGACGTTGCACTAAGCATCTCCCAGGAGGGACTTGACGAAGTCGTTGTAACTGCTCTAGGTGTAAAACGTAACACAAGAGAACTAGGATATACAGTACAAACCATAAATGCAAAAGATATAGACGAGGTAAAGTCTGTAAACTTTCTGGACAACCTTTCTGGTAAGCTTGCGGGAGTTACCATCACACAAGGCGCAACAGGAGTAGGATCTTCATCACGCATAAGCATACGTGGGGAAGCTTCTTTTTCTAATAATAATCCGTTGTTTGTGGTAGATGGTGTACCTATTAATAACAACACTGTTTTTAACTTCACAAATGAAGCAGCCGCAGGTTTCCAAGAAGTAGATTTTGGGAACGGCGCAATGGAAGTAAATCCAGATGACATTGCTTCTGTTTCTGTACTTAAAGGTCCAAGTGCTGCTGCATTATACGGTACGCGTGCATCAAACGGAGTCATTGTTATTGAGACTAAAGATGGTAGCAAGAAAAAAGGATTAGGCATAAGTATTAACTCTTCTATCTTTTTTGACAGTGCTTTCCAACTTCCAGATTTTCAAAACGAGTACGGACAAGGACAAGGTGGAGTTTTTGAATATGTAGATGGTCTTGGAGCAGGAATCTCAGATAACATCACCTATTCTTGGGGACCGAGACTAGATGCTGGAAATTTAATTCCGCAATTTGATAGTCCGGTGACGCTTGCAGACGGGACGATTGTACGTGGTGGAGATACAGCTTTATACAATGGACTCGCCATCACTCCTACCGAATTTAGGTCAAACCCAGATAACCTAAAAGACTTTTATGAAACTGGTGTAACCACCATAAATAATGTATCTGTCTCTAGTGGATTTGATAAAGGTGATTTCCGTATATCGTTTACAGATCTACGTAGTGAGTCTATCATCCCTGGTGTAAACTTAGATAGACAAACCATCGCAACAAAACTCAATTTTAAGCCAACAGACAAAACTAAAATTAAGGCGAGCATTAGTTATGTAAATTCTGGTAGTGATAACCGCCCATCAAACGGATACGGAAGTGAGAATGTAAATTACTCACTCGTAGCCTGGGGACCTCGCTCTCTTAATATAGACAGCCTACGTGATTACTGGCAGCCAGGTCTAGAAGGCGTGCAGCAGTACTCTTTTAACTACACCTTCTTTGATAATCCGTTTTTTATTTTAGAAGAAAACAGAAACTCTTTTAATCGTGATCGCGTTTTTGGTAACATAGCCCTTACACAAACACTCGCCAAAAATCTTGACCTTACCATACGCACAGGGATGGACTACAGTAGTGAGAAACGACAGTTTTTAAGGAACTTTAGTTCTAACCGTTTCCAGAACGGTGGCTATGCAGAGCACGATGTTTTTTATCGTGAGATCAACACAGACTTCTTACTTAACTATGATAACAAGTTTGGCGACTTCTCGCTAGATGTTAGTCTTGGAGGTAATCGCTTATCACAAGTAGCTTCTACAAAACAGGTGCAAACTACAAATCTTGCACAACCAGGCATCTTTAACCTTAACAATGCCGCATCACCTATAGAAGCATTCCAATTTGAATCTGAAAAACGTATCAACTCTTTTTACGGAGTGGCAAAATTGGGCTACAAGAACTTTTTATATCTAGATGTTACTGGACGTAATGACTGGTCAAGCGCACTTGCAACACCTTTTAGCGCAGATAATACTTCTTTTTTCTATCCTTCGGCTAGTTTGAGTTTCATAGGATCTAACGTTTGGGAACTTCCAGAAGCGATAAGCTACTTGCAATTAAGAGCAAGTGTTGCTCAGGTGGGTAATGACACTAATCCTTTCCAAACTTCTGGAGCTTTTATCGCACAGACTCCTTTTGAAGGCCAGCCTACTTTTAGCGCACAAAACTTTATTCCTAATGCAAACCTTAAACCAGAGCAAACTACATCGTACGAGATAGGTACAGACATACGTTTCTTTAGAGACAGGTTTAATGTAGACTTCACGTACTACAACGCCCTGACCAAAGATCAGATTATTTCCTTACCTATTGCTATTTCCTCAGGCTTTAATCAGCAGGTGGTAAATGGTGGTGAGGTACGCACTTCGGGTATCGAGGTCATTGCGGGCATCACTCCTATCGTAAATGAAAACTTTAGATGGAACACGACCTTTAACTTCAGCACGAACAAATCTGTAGTTGAAAGTTTACCACAATCTGACGGTCGTCTTACCCTTGCCTTTAGCCGTATCTATGACAGCGCAAACCAGACCGTATTTTTCCAAGTAGAAGAAGGCGGGGAAGTTGGCGATATTTATGGAACAGGCTACCTACGTAATGACGATGGTGATTTTATCATTGATAACAACGGTCGCTTTATTGCAGATAACAACCTCAAGAAAATAGGAAACTACACCGCAGATTTTAACTTGGGATGGAACAATGATTTCCATTACAAGCAATGGAGTGCTTCTTTCTTATTTGACTGGCGTCAAGGTGGAGATATTGTCTCAAGAACACGAGCACTAGGTAATGTAGGAGGCCAACTAGCAGAAACAGCTTTTCGCCCAGAAGAGGGAATTATTGCGCAAGGAGTTGTAAACACAGGTACTGCAGCAAATCCAAATTTTGTTCCAAACACCACGGCAGTTTCGGCAGAGAGTTACTACCGTCAGTTTTATGACCGTAACCACGAAGAAAACAACATTTATGACGCCTCGTTCTTAAAACTTCGTCAGTTTTCTATAGGATATTCTTTCAAGCTTAAAGACGGATTTATCGGTCTTAAAGAAGGTGTAGACGTAAACCTATCACTCATAGGACGTAATCTTTTTGCTATCACGGAAAACCCACATTTTGACCCTGAGCAACTTGCAGTACAAGGACAAGGATTTGTGAGCGGAGTAGAAGATTTGAGCTATGCTACAACAAGAAGCTTCGGATTTAAGGCAGGATTTAACTTTTAACGCTTTCGCGAAAGCGTAACATAAAACATTACAAATGAAACATTTTTTATACATCACTTCCCTCCTGCTTTTACTCGGAATGAGCAGTTGCACAGAAGATTTTGAAGAAATAAATACAAACCCAAATGATCCCGTAAGCGTGCAACCTAGCTTGTTATTGCGACAAGTTATTTATGACTACGGAGAGCAAATGAGTTATGAAGGTTTTGTGGCTGGAGATTTACTATCGCAGCACAGAACGGCTCTTGACTTTAATCTTTTTGATCGTCACGCCTTAAAATCACCGCAGCTAGGTGGAAATCCTTGGCCTATATTTTATACGAATTTAAGAGACAATCAGATTATCTTACAGCAGGCGCAAACTAATTTGACCTTTGCTGTATATGAAGGGCCTGCACTTATCCTCAAGGCGTATATGGCGGCTGGGCTTACAGATCTTTTTGGCGATGTTCCTTACTCAGAAGCGTTTAATGGAATAGATGGAACGGTAACACCAGCTTATGACACACAGGAGGCCATATATACTGGAGCAGATGGTATTCTAGCAAATCTAGATGCAGGAATTGCTGCTATAGAAGCTTATGAAGATGTGATCCCGCTAGAAGGAGATATTCTTTATGGTGGTGACTTACAAGCTTGGGTACGCTTTGCAAACAGTCTTAAAATCAAACATCTTTTACGTATCTCAGATCGTGTAGATGTAAGTGCAGATTTACAAGCGCTGGTTAATGAGGATAACTTTATAACTAGTAATAGTGATAATGCTGTGTTTAACTTTAGCAATACGGAGCCTAACAGTTTTAGACTTGCACAATTGCGTGTGGGCGACTTTAACAACTTTGTGCTTTCTGAAACGATGGAAACCATTCTTTTAGACCTTGAAGATACGAGGCTTAGTACGTTTTTTAGACCAGCATCAAGTACTGACGAATTTAACGGACTTATAAACGGAATAGATGCAACCTCAACGGCTGCCGTGCTAGGAGATTTATCACTTGCCGGCACTGCTTTTAGAGAAGATACTTCTGTACTAGATGCCAACTTTATGACGGCTTGGGAAACTTCGCTAGCTCTAGCCGAAGCAGCCCAGCGCGGACTTATTACCGTAGATGCGCAGGCACTTTATGAAAACGGCGTGACACTCGCTTTTGAATACTGGCAAACACCTTTACCAGTAGATTACCTTACTGGTAATGCTGCTTTCAATAACGCAGATAGTTCGCCGCTAGAGCAAATACTTACTCAAAAGTGGATTGCAAACATCATAAACGGCTATGAAGGTTGGATAGAATATAGACGCACCGGTTTTCCTGAGTTTATGGATGTGCAAGCAAGTCTCAACGACGGTTTAATTCCCGTACGTATGCCTTACCCATCTGAAGAAGAAGCGCTCAATGCAGATAATTACCAGACAGCATTTGATGCGACAGATGGCAATAGCCTTAATGTACGCGTGTGGTGGGATGTAGATTAAGGAATTGTGGGAGGGTACTGCGGACATCTCCCCTAGCCCCTCTTCAAAGAGGGGAACTTTTATGAAATACACTTTCCTGACGGAAAGTGATAAATATTAGAATAAGAAATCAATATATGAATGTAGAAATCTTGCAATGGGGATTAATTATAGCATCGAGTGTGTTGATGTTTGTGTTGTCTCCGCTTGCCAAAAGTCCTGATGAGTTTTTTAAGGCTACGCATCGCAAGAAGTCTCCTAATGTGTGGATGCTTACGGGTAGTCTCATTATCTCGTGGATTTTTGCAAAGAGTATAACCAATGCTGCCAACTTAGGTCTGAGTTTTGGGATTGTGGGTGGTGTAGCTTATGCGGGTTACTATCTCTCCTTTGCTGTGGCTGGTGTGATTATCTACCAGATGCGTTTGCAAGGTGGATTTACAAGTATACATCAGTTTCTAACTTCTCGATTTGGAAAAGGAGCGATGCGCTTATTTTCTGTGCTCATTGCCATTAGGCTTTTTAATGAGGTGTGGAGTAACACGATGGTGATAGGTTCTTACTTTGGAGAAATGGGAAGCACTCCCTACTATTGGGCGATTCTAGTATTTACGATACTAACTCTGGCTTATGCGCTCAAGGGCGGATTGAGCAGTTCCATATTTACAGATGTGATACAGATGGGACTATTCTCCATATTGCTATGTGTGATTTTATGGAGTATATTTTCGGTAGATGATTTTAGTGTGAAGGAAGTTGCGACTTCTGGAACGTGGAGTTTTGATCTTGGTCTTAATTTGCTATTTGCAGCCTTGTTACAGTCATTCTCATATCCCTTTCACGATCCAGTATTGACAGACAGAGCTTTTTTAAGTTCGCCGAAGGTTACCCTACGTAGCTTTCTAATCGCCTCCGTATTGGGAGCAGCTTGTATTATCTTATTTAGTGTCATAGGTGTGTATGCGCAGTCACAAGGAATGGCAGGTCAAGCCGCTGTAGAAGTGGGCAAAGCTTTTGGCGTAGTCATATTGTTAGTCATCAACTTTATTATGATTACCTCGGCGGCATCTACGCTGGATAGTACATTCTCGTCATTTTCAAAATTACTTTCAGTCGATTTAAATTTGGGTAAAAATCTTTCGTTTGGGAGATTATCTATGGCTGTAATTGCCATATTGGGAACCATTCCCGTATTTCTCAATGCAGAGATTTTAAGCGCCACGACCATATCTGGAACAATGGTAATTGGACTAACGCCAGTATTTTTATTTTGGCGAAAGCCAGCCCCAAAAATTAGTTATTACTTGAGTGTAGTGACGGGTATCATTTTTGGCTTCATATTAGTTTTTGATGCCTTACCACAATCATTACAATTTACGACAGGATCTTATGCTGCCTTACTCTGGACAAACGTCTGGGGCATCACAGCCTGCACCATATTATACCTCATACCACGATGGATAAAAAGATAAAAAACATAGGCAATCTCACTGGCAAAGTACTCCTTTATGGCGGTGTGTATAGCAATCTACAAGCGCTAGAGAAACTAAAATCCATAGCAGAGGAACAAGGAATTGCTCCAGAAAATTGCATTTGCACCGGAGACATTGTGGGATATTGTGCGCAACCAGAAGAAACCGTACAACTCTATAAAATATGGGGAACACACGGTATCGCTGGTAATGTAGAAAAGCAATTGAGTGAGGGCGCAGAAGATTGCGGTTGCGATTTTAGAGAAGGATCGCGCTGTGATGGTTTTAGCCAGCTGTGGTATCCCTATGCACAAAGCAAACTCTCTAAGAATTCGCTAGACACCATCGAGGCGCTTCCAGACCATATTACATTTACCTACGCTGGTAAAAAGGTGACGGTTGTACACGGCTCATATAGTCATATTTCTGAATTTATATTTAAATCTACGCCTTGGGAAATAAAAGGTTCAAATTTTGATACAACCCAAAGTAATGTGATTATTGCGGGACATTGCGGCTTGCCTTTTCATACGGAGCAAGAAGATAAACTCTGGCTCAACCCTGGCGTGATAGGGATGCCAGCAAATGATGGCTCTACCGAAGTCTGGTATGCCATTCTAGATGACACATCTGGCAATCTTAGCTATGAACATCATACCTTTGCATATAATTACAAGCTTACGAGCCAGTTAATGCAAAACGGCTTACTGCCAGAAGAGTATGCACGTACCATCGTAACCGGCATCTGGGACAACACAGAAATACTGCCACCTGTAGAGAGTGGATTGCAAGGATTTGGCATTAAATTATAAAGACTTATTATCAAAAAAATCACATACATACTCATCTTGTTTATCAGCGCTATAAGTGTTGGGCAATCAGATATGGACTTGTTATTAAAACAGTACAACACACGCTCTGTTCCTTATATTTCTGTGCAAGAACTCAAGATGGAAATGAATGATTACTTGATTCTTGACACTCGTAAAAAGGAAGAATTTGAGGTAAGCCATATCCCTGGAGCGGTGTGGGTTTCTGAGAAGGTGAATGATAGTATTTACGCTTTCGCGAAAGCAAAAAAAGATCAACCCATCGTCGTTTATTGCTCAGTAGGGATACGCTCTGAAGATTTTGGCGAGCGACTAAAGAAGAAAGGATTTACAAACGTCAAAAATCTTTACGGAAGCATATTTGCCTGGAAAGATAAAGGCTACAAAATTCAAAACAAGAACAAACAACCAACCGACTCTGTTCACGTATTTTCCAAAGTTTGGGGGAAGTATTTAAAAACAGGACATAAAGTTTACTAAATGAATAAATATATACCACTCATTTTTATAGGACTCACCATAGGAGGATTTGCTTTACTGGCTTATCATCTTACTAACGAGACATCCACTTGGAAAGACTATCTCTCCAGTAGTCTCATTATTATTGCAAATATTGGGATGTTTATAGCCATTAAAAAAAGTGACCAGTGGACAAAAAAAGATGATGAGTAATGACTAGAAAGAAAATCATACTCATATTTATCATACTCCTTATCCTATTACTCGTACTTACTGTAAGCAAGCTAAATTTTGAGAACCTAAGTTGGTCTATTAATGCGAGTATATACCAGCAGCTCATCACGATGGCGCTTATGTTTTTGTACCTCGTATATAATTATAGAAAGCAATAATGAAAAAAAACATAGTACTCATATTCACCAGAAATCCAGAACTAGGCAAAGTAAAAAGCAGACTAGCCAAAGGTGTAGGTCAAGAAAACGCTCTTGAGATTTACAAAAAGCTCTTATCACATACTAAGGACGTCGTTGCAACTTTAAACTGCACAAAACGCGTAGGCTACTCTGTAAAGGTGCGAGATAATGATATGTGGGATAATGCTA
Source organism: Dokdonia donghaensis DSW-1 (assembly GCF_001653755.1). Lineage (GTDB taxonomy): Bacteria > Bacteroidota > Bacteroidia > Flavobacteriales > Flavobacteriaceae > Dokdonia > Dokdonia donghaensis. The sequence continues at coordinate 131,912 of NZ_CP015125.1, forward strand.
TTTTTGAAAAATTCCAGCAAGAAGGTGAAGATCTAGGAGTGCGTATGTATAATGCATTTGAAAAGGCCTTTGCAGATGGGTATGACAATGTACTCATTGTAGGCAGTGACCTCTATGACTTGCGTGCTTCTCACATAAATGAGGCTTTTGACGCGCTACACTCTATTGATGCAGTAATAGGCCCAGCCCAAGATGGTGGTTATTATTTATTGGGGATGAACAAGCTTGTAAAAGACGTATTTTACAACAAAGAATGGGGTGGCGATACGGTCTTTGTAAGTACTATGAATGATCTAGCAACAGCAAAAGTTCATCAACTTGAAACCCTTAATGACATTGACTTTGCAGAAGATTTAAAACCATATACTGAGTTTGCTCAGTATTTACAATAACAAGAAAATTTAATACGTTTAAAAAAAACATATTATGGAAAAATACATCATAGAAACAGCAGATTATTTAAAAAGCAAAGGCTTTGAAAATCCTGAAGTAGGTATCATTTTAGGTACTGGCCTTGGGCAACTCATTGATCGTGTTGAGATAGAACACACCGCGAGCTATAATCATATCCCTAATTTTCCAACGGCAACGGTAGAGTTCCATACAGGTAAATTAATTTACGGAACCCTCGAAGGTAAAAAAGTAATTGTGATGCAAGGTCGTTTTCACGTGTATGAAGGCTACTCACTTACAGATGTAACCTACCCAGTGCGTGTGATGCACGCTTTAGGTATCAAGCACCTATTAGTATCTAATGCTTCTGGAGCGATTAACCTTGATTTCAAAAAAGGAGAATTAATGCTCATAGATGATCACATTAATCTACAAGGAGGATCGCCGCTAGCTTTTAAAGGAGTAGAAAAAATGGGAGAGCGTTTTGTAGATATGAGCGCACCTTATGATGCTGCTATGAACAATACACTACGCACTATTGCAAAAGATAATGGTATAAACCTACACGAGGGTGTATATGCCTCTGTGGTAGGCCCGCAGCTAGAAACCCGTGCAGAATATCGTTTCTTAAGAACGATAGGGGCAGATGCTGTGGGGATGAGTACCGTACCAGAAATTATCGTAGCAAATCACTTAAAACTTCCAGTGGTGGCCGTATCTGTTCTTACAGATGAGTGTGACCCAGACAACCTCAAGCCGGTAGATATTCCAGAAATAATTGCAATGGCTGGTAAGGCAGAGCCAGAGATGATCACGCTCTTTACGGGATTGATTAAATCTTTGTAAAGTACGCTTTCGCGAAAGCGGAATCTAAACCATAAGATATCATCATTACATACAAACTACTACCCTTTAAAACAACAAGTTATGAGTTACCTTAATGCTACAAATGATCTTTATAAGGAAGCAGCGCTTACACCAGATGTGGGGCTGTGTTGTACAACAAATCCTATTTGGGAATTACCTGGATTAAAGATTCCAAAGATTATGCAAGAGATGAACTACGGTTGCGGAAGCACTGTAAACGCGCGTGATCTTACTAATGAGCCTAAAATGCTCTACGTGGGTGTAGGTGGTGGTATGGAGCTTTTACAGTTTGCATATTTTAACCGTAATAAAGGTGGTGTAGTAGGTGTAGATGTGGTGGATGAAATGCTAGAAGCATCTCGCAAAAACTTTATAGAAGCAGAAAAATTAAACCCTTGGTTTAAAAGTGAGTTTGTAGATCTTCAAAAAGGAGATGCTCTTAATCTTAATGTGGCAGACAACTCCATAGACGTAGCAGCACAAAACTGCCTCTTTAACATATTTAAGGCCGAAGATTTAAAACGAGCCATTGCAGAGATGTATCGCGTGCTAAAACCTCACGGCAAGCTTGTGATGAGTGACCCTACTTGTGAGCAAGAAATGAATGAGGAGTTGCGCAATGATGACCGTTTACGAGCACTTTGTCTTTCTGGAAGTTTACCCATAGCCGAGTATGTAAAAGCTCTTACAGATGCTGGTTTTGGAACTATTGAGATAAGAGCTCGTAAGCCCTACAGAATACTCAACCCTGGAGCATATCCTACAGATGAGCTCATATACATTGAGTCTATTGAGGTGGCAGCCATAAAAGACCCTATGCCAGCAGATGGACCTTGTATTTTTACAGGTAAAGCTGCTATTTATTATGGAGAAGAAGACTTTTTTGATGATAAAAAAGGCCACATCCTTCTTAAAAATCAGCCGCTGGCTATTTGTGATAAAACAGCAGGAGCACTTGCCGCTTTAGGGCGCAATGACATTTTTATAAGCGAGTCTACCTATCACTATGATGGGGGTGGATGTTGTTAAGACTTGTTAGTAATTTATACCGACCACGACTTAAGAGTCAAAGTCACACAAAAAGCGTTTCTTTATAAGAAGCGCTTTTTTATGAAACTCATAGATATGAAAACTTTTATTTACATCTCTTTACTTGGACTTGCTTGTGCTTGTAGCACCACTAAGACTATAACTGCACCACCTGAAGTCACTAATGCAGAAACACCTGTTGTCATAAAGAAAGATAGTGTCCCTATAGAAACAGCTCCCATTATAACTGTTACAGAAGATATAACCACAGTAAATGCTCAAGCAGTGGAGATGATTACAGAACCAGAAGAAGTTGATATACCTAACCCTATAATTACAGAAACTGTTAATCACGATAGCTTTAATGACTTACTTAAGGCATATGTATCACCAACTGGAAATGTAGATTATAATGGCTTTAAATCAAACTGGGGAAAACTACGCAACTACATTAAACTACTAGGAGAACAAACACCTACAGATGCGTGGTCTCAAGAAGAAAAGCTCGCCTACTGGATGAACGCATACAATGCAATGACTATAGATCTCATCTTACGTCACTATCCGCTAGAAAGCATAAAGGATATTAAAAATCCGTGGGATCAACGATTCTGGAAACTTGAAGATAGCTGGTATAACCTCAACCAGATAGAACACAATATTTTAAGAAAAATGGGCGATGCAAGAATTCACTTTGGGATAAACTGCGCTTCATTTTCTTGCCCGCCATTGCTTAATGAGGCTTTTACAGCGGCAAGTGTAGACGACCAGCTTGATAAGCTAGCTCGTAATTTTATAAATGACAGCTCTCGTAACACGATTACAACGGAAAGAGTCGAGGTGTCTAAAATTTTCAGCTGGTTTGCAAAAGATTTTAAAACAGAGGGTAGCCTTATAGATTATCTAAATAAATATGCTACAACTCCTATTTCACCTTCGGCGAAGGTGAGATATAAAACATATGACTGGACGCTCAATAAGTAGTAAAGTTTTCTTAATTACTCGCTTATCTATTTTGAAAAAGCGATATTAAGTTTTCACGAAAGTGTAAAACAATAAAATAATAGTTATGAAAATATACACACGCATTTTATCACTAATAGCCATAGCCATCTCTTTACAAAGCTGCGCGTTGCTCTCTGCTGGAGGGATTACAAGTCAAGGGCAACCTACCAAGGAAGTAACACAACCACTTACATCTACTACGGCAAACTCTGCTGTAAATGTAGATCACTCGCAATGGGACTCATTGCTCAAAAAGTATGTAAACGAAAAGGGGCTTGTAGACTATGATGCATTTCAAAAAGACAGACCGCTACTTAACGGCTACTTAGATCAACTCGCAAATCTTGACCCATCAAACAAGTGGAGTGAACAAGAGTTACTTGCTTATTATATTAATCTTTATAACGCAGTCACTGTAGAGCTCATACTTGATAACCCAGAGGTAAAAAGTATAAAAGATATAGATGCCCCGTGGACTAAAGGACGTGCAAGGGTAGATGGGCGCTTGCTCTCTCTAGGTGGTATTGAAAATGGCGTGCTACGCAAGATGAATGAGCCTAGAATACATTTTGCCATAAACTGTGCATCTATCTCTTGCCCACCACTACTGCGTGAGGCATACACTGCTGGTAAAATCAATGAGCAACTTGACAAAGCAACTAAGCAGTTTATAAATAGTTCAAAAAATGATATTAGTGCAAATACGGCAGCGCTTTCTTCTATTTTTAAATTTTATACAGAAGACTTTTATAGAGGATCTAATAAAAGCTTACTACCCTATATAAATAAATATGCAAATACTCAGGTTGCGCCTGGTACACCTGTCACGTTTAAGGAATATGATTGGGGCTTAAATAAGCAATAAAGTAAAACTGATTGAGGTGTTTTTGCGTACATTTAAAATAAGAAAAATCTTTAATGAATTCTATATCTGTAGTTATCCCAGTTCTTAATGAGTCTGAGACCATATGTGCATTGCTCACTCACCTAGAAAACAAGGCATCTTCTCAAAATTATATACACGAAATCATCGTTGTAGATGGTGGCAGTAGTGATGACACTGTTACTCAAGTTACTCAATATTCAGCGCTTAGTAAAACGGTATCTATTATTACGTCTCATAAAGGTCGAGCACGACAGATGAATACAGGAGCCATACAAGCTACAGGTGACATACTTTACTTTTTACACGCAGACTCATACCCACCTCAAAATTATGATGCACTCATTGTAAAAGTGGTATCACAGGGAAATCCTGCGGGATGTTTTAAAATGAAATTTGATTCTAATCACTGGTGGCTGCGACTAGCTGGCTGGCTTACTAAGTTTAAGTGGCGAGCGTGCCGTGGTGGTGACCAAAGCCAGTTTATTACCAAAAGTCTTTTTGAAGAACTGGGCCGCTTTGATGAGCGATATATTATTTATGAGGATAATGACCTAATAAATAAGTTATATGCGCGACGTAAATTTGTCGTTATTCAAGAGTGGCTCACAACATCTGCACGTCGTTATGAAGAAAATGGTATCTGGAAATTACAGTTTCACTTCTGGAGTATTTATGTGCGCAAATGGCTAGGCGCTAGTGCAGAAGATTTGCACAAATATTACCTCAACAAGATATCATAACAGGTTTATACCTCATCTGCTTTGCGGCCCCAGTCTGCAATTGCGTTTATAAGTGGTATAAGTGACTTTCCTAAATCTGTAAGCATATACTCAACTTTAAGTGGTGGCTTTGTAGTATAAACCTTTCTATCTATTATACCATCACTCTCTAGTGTTTTGAGCTGTAGGCTAAGTGTGCGCTCTGTCACAGAGGGCATTTGCTTGCGTAACTCACTATATCGTAAGGGACCTTCTATAAGATGGTAAATGATTACCGTTTTCCACTTACCTCCTATCACTCCCATCGTAAGACTTGTACAGCAAGGGTATTCTTTTCCTTTAAAAGTGTGCATCTCGATGTGTTAAATTAAACCTATACTTTTTGACCGTTCTTGCAAAGGTATATAACTATACATACTTTTGCTACTATACTTAATATAGTAAAAAAAATAAACGTTATGAGTTTTATAAATGCAATGCAAGAGCGCTACACTACAAAGGTGTATGACGAGACAAAAAAAATAGATCCTAAGCACATAGAGGAGCTTAAAGAAAGTTTACGACTAAGTCCTTCTTCTATAAATAGCCAGCCTTGGAAATTTACTTTTGTTTCTGATCAAGACATAAAAGAGAAGCTCTCTAAAGTATCTTGGATAAATACTGAGAAAGTAACAAAGAGTGATACTGTAGTTGTTTTTAGTAGAGTAGATGATTTATCACTTTTTGAAGAGCAAATCAAGAGAGAATTACCACAAGGAATGGTAGATTATTATAATGAGAACTTAAAACCCCTACCTAAAGAACAGATTACTTCTTGGTTTGATAAGCAAGTATACCTCTCTGTAGGTGTATTACTAAGTGCTTGTGCTGTTATGGGCATAGATGCTACCCCTATGGAAGGAATAGAGCCTGCAAACTATGACAAGATTATAGGAAACGATGGCTATGCAACCCTAGTTGCCGTAGCTATAGGATACAGAGATGAAGAGGATTTTAACCAACCTAGTAAAAATCCAAAATCAAGAATCGCATTAGACAAAGTGGTAGAAACTATATAGTCTCAACTACTTCGATTTTATTATACAAAGCGCTCCATACTGGGGCGCTTTTTTTTCGCTTTAAGCGAAAGAATTATTCATCAATAATAACTTCACCCGTAAAGAAGCTTTCTACCTCAACAACTGGTGGTGTATTTTTTAAAATCAAATTACCCGTACTACGCAACTCTCCTACTATAGATAATTGTGGTGCTAGTATCACATCATTAGTCCCCCTGTGGAAGATGGAGACATTTTGAACATCAAGATCTTCTAAGGGTAATCTACTATCACCATCTAGCAAGTTTATGGTAAGATTTGTCACACTTCCGTTTATGAAGAAATTAGACAATCCGTTGCATTGTAATAGCACATTTTCTGCGTCTAGTGTAAGATTAAAGTCACCATCTTTATGATAAAAGTCTTCTTCTATAAGGTCATCACTTACTAACCTGAGTGAGTTCCAGGTCAAGACACCCTCTGCCTCTACGGTTTGCCCGCTGCTATTACGTATTTGTTTTAAATCGGGATGACTCACATACACCTTTGATGTATCATAATCACGTATAATATTACAAGAAGCTGTGTTTTTAATTTTGAGTGTATTGTCCTCTACAAGAATTTCAAAATCTTCAAGTAAGTTTTCTCCAGTTTCTAGTCTTACCGAGATAACTGGAGCGTCTGTCACTATGAGTTGAGCACGCTCAAAGATGGTAATGCTATCAAAATCTGCTAGATCATACTCTTGTGTAATGATATCGCCTGTGGTTTTTAGACACGTAAGTGTATCTTCTGTATCACAAGAAATGATGCTTACAATGATTACTATTAGACTAGCTATATAAATGGAGTGTCTCATCTTATTAAAATCTATATCCTATACCAAACTCTACTGCCTCTGCTTTTGCACCGTGTGCTTTTACAACCATACTCCCTGCAAGATGTTTTCCAAAGGTTCTTTTTAAACCTAACCTATTGTAAAATCTCCCTTCAAAATCATAGGGGTAGTACACATAATAACCTAGTTGAGATACAAAAGAAAGCTCATTAAAGTGCAGCTCGTGTCCCACAAAAATCCCAAAACGCTTCCAGTCTTCATTACCCGTGACGTCACCATCTGGATATGCAATAGACTCATAACGTATGAGCTCTTTTAAAAAATTTGCAAAAAAAGCATCTACACCCGCCGTAAAGCTAGACTTGTGATTAACGCGCTTATCTACAAAGGCAGTAATGGTAACAAAACCATAGCGTGGTGAGTTATTTATATCGCTTTGATTTGCTCCACCGCGTAGAGTAAGGTTAAAATGTACAGGTTCTTTATAAGGAGTTTTTTCTCCCATAGGTATATACTCGGGAAACTCGGCCGCTTTTGGGAAGTAATTTAATCCTGCAGTAAACGCCCACGTATTTGTAGAATTATTTGGTGCCTTAAGATTTGCATTACTATAGTGTATAATTGTCACCCCTGCTTGAAAGCCTATATTTCTAAAAATATTATTTTTCTTATAGCTTAACTTAAGCATCGTGCTACTCAAGACTGTAGTGCCATATGCATTATTTATAAAATTAGTCTCCCTGTCATAGGGTTTTGTAGCAATCGCGAGACCCTGCCCTATTCTAAACTGCAAGCGCCTCTTCCAGTAATAAAAGTTATAATGTGCATACGCACTATATAGTTCTCCCAGATACTCATTTTTCATATCTTGGTACACAAAGGTGTACCCCACATCTGGAAAGTTGTAACGACGCTCCCAGGGTTCAAAACCATAGGTCTTTCGGTTATATGCCAGCATCACTCCAGTAGGGTGTTCTGTAATAAGGTGAGAAATATCTGGATTATGTTCTAAAATCGTTCCGCCAAAAAGGTCTGCCTCTACATCAAAGGGTCTTACTTTATCTTCTTGTGCAGTAGTGCAAATGCCGTAAAGAAGTACAAATACAATAGTAATGATGCGCATAGATGTAGGTTGTAATGATTTTTTAAACCTACGAAAAAATGTCTGCTATAGTTTGTCTAAAACCTACTATTTATAAAAGGTTTTTTACGCTTTCGCGAAAGCGTACCTATATCTATTAAACCCCTACAAGTCTTTATAAAATATAAGAGCCCGCTACGCTACCTATGTAGCGGGCTCTTGTAATATATGTGTTGCTCTTATTTACTGTTTACGTAAAAGGCGTGAATCACTCCAGGAAGCCAGCCTAATAGGGTAAGTAAGATGTTTATGAGAAGGTCTTTTCCGGCTCCTTTTTCTAACGCAACTGCTAGTGGCGGAAATAGAATGCTGAGTATAATTGTAATTAATGACATTGGTTACTTTTTTTTGGTTATTGTTTATACAAAGCTACAGATGAGACCATCTGTAAATTGCTAATTTTAAATTAATTGTATTGATTTTAACAAAAATCATAGCAATTTTTTAAAAATTTACAGTGTCTTAAAATTAACTAACCAATTAATCTTTTAGTACTATGAATATTTTTGAAGCAATTAGAAACGACCACGATATCCAGCGCGACTTATGCGATAGACTTACCTCAACCTCTGGTAAAAGCAGTGACAGAAAACAGCTCTGGAAAGCACTAAAAGAAGAATTAGAAATACACGCAGACGCAGAGGAAAGACATTTTTACAGTCCGCTTATACATAATGATATGATGCAGGAGCACGCTAGACACGGTATTGCAGAGCATCACGAGATGGATGAACTTATAGAAAAAATAGATGATACAGATATGGATTCTCCTGCCTGGCTTACTTATGCAAAACAGTTATGCGAGAAAGTCGAACATCATCTCGAAGACGAGGAGCATACCTTTTTTCAGCTAGCAGGTAAAGTACTCTCAGAAAATCAAAAGACAGATCTTGCTACTGCGTACCAAGATGCAATGAAAGAACGTAGATAATCAAAAATATTGGCCTATACCAAAGACAATTCCGCTGGTGGCATCTTGTGTTATACCATATCCATAGTCTACCCTAAAGGTTGCATTAAATATCTTTTTATGTATAAAACGTAGACCTAAACCTGGATAAATTCTTAAATTTTGATCATCACCAAAATCGCCAAAATCTCCCCCGGGATTGCGCCAAGAGCCAGCATCTACAAAGCCTACGCCTTGTATTGTAAACCAGTCTCTATCTGCTAGCGTTTGTCTATACTCTGCATTGAGTACTACCACACCAGTGCCTCTGTCTATCGTATTACCTACACCTCGTATATTAAGATTGTTATCTACAGAAAAGGGGGCAAAAGGAGAATCTGCATTTGTAGCAAGACCTAGACGCAATCGCGTTGCGATGTTTCCATCATAAATACCATCCTTATCTCGTATTCTCGCAAAATATCTAAAATCATTCCACCAGATGGTAAAATCTGGTAATGTTACCGCATTAGCCTGTACATATTGTACATTAAAAGTACTTTTAAAACCACTTACATACTGAAAGTCATACTTAAGAGCATCATACTCATAAATACCTTTAAGCAGGATTTTATCTACATTAAAGGCTTGTGGCACGCTCACGTCTGTGGCTCCATTGAGGTATAAATAATCTTCATTAAAGAAGTTAACACCTAACTCAACACGATGCTTAAAGTTAAAAGCATATAGACCTAAAATCTCTATCGAGGTGTTATTATACTTATAGTCTGCAGTACCATTATCTAAGAACACAGGTTCTTGAGTAGTAAGACTCTGAAAGTTTATCGCAAGTCCTACATTGTTATTAAATAAAAAAGGTGCTCTAAAATTTATACCATACGAGCTAAAAATATCTTTCTGATAAAACCCTCCAAAACCTATATTTCTTCCTAATAAATTATATTCATAAAGACCTAGCCTGTATGCAAACTCATCATCATTAGTCGTGTAAAGATTTACTTGTGGATTTATGGTAATATTTTCCTCTATGTTATAAAAAACATTATAGAAGTTATCGTGTGACTTAAAAACCTGAAAATAAGAGTGAGCAACTGCTGGAAGTCTTTTAAGGCGTATTATATCTTGATTTATCACTGCAGAGTCTAATGCAACTCCCGGTTTTATATCACTTATGAGTTTTATAAAACTAGGTTTAAGCCTTTTTGAGCCTTGTACTTTAAGGTCTAGCACTTTAACCTCTTGTCCAGCAAGCTGTACAGCGGTAATGCAACATACCATTAAAATCAATACTCTCTGTAACACTTTACATCATTATAAAAGAATCTCTCTACCTATTAAAAGTACTGCCCTATCCCAAAGACAAGACCACTGTTTTGTGACGCTCCTAGGCCTACGCCATAGTCTAGTCGTATAACTGCATTAAATATACGTTTATGTATAAAACGCACCCCTGCTCCAGAGTATACCTCAAGAGCATCACCACTTACAAGGTTATCTAGCGGTTGCCTAGCCTCTCTTAATGTCCCTCCATCTACAAAGGCATTACCCTGTAGTACAAACCAGCCTCTCTCTAGCAGCGTGTGGCGGTACTCTGTATTTATAAATATAAAACTCGTACCCCTCGCTATATCATTACCAGCCCCACGTAAGTTAAACTGATTATCTACAGTAAATGGCGCAAAATCAGACTCATTAAAAGAGGCAAACCCTAATTGTAATCTACTTGCCCAGTTACCTTTACTTCCTATTCTTTTAAAATATTCGGTTGTATTAACTCCTATAAAAGAGTCGTCAAGTAAGCCCTCACCTCCATTAACATATCTTGCATCAAGTAAGTTTCTAAAACCAGAAACATACTGATAATCTATGTCTAAAAAATTTGTCTCATACTCTGCTCGCACAGCAATTTTTGAAGCCTCTAGATTGTTTGGAAAGGTAGCATCTATCTCAGTATCGTTTGCAGCATACTGCTCGTTAAATATAGTAACTCCTAGCTCTACTTTATTATGAAAGTCGATTTCGTAAAGTCCGTAAATTTCAGCCCCAGCCCTATCTTTTTTATAATTAAGAGTAGTTGTATCAAAGTAAATGGGCTCAAAAGTGACATCTTTAATGTAATTTACACCTAGCCCTAACTTGTTTGTGAATAAAAATGGGGCCTCCCAGTAAACTCCGTAAGAATTAAAAACATCACGCTGGTAAAAGCCACCCACAATCTGGCTCTGGCCTAAGAAGTTAAATTCAAATACACTTAGTCTAAAGGCAAAACTTCCATCATTTGCCTCAGAGATACGTATACCCGGTATAATTGTAAAATTTTCTACAATATCATAAGTGACTTCTATAGCACCATTACGTACCTCAGCTATAATAGCGGTGGCTTTTGCAATAGCAGGAAGTCTATTAAAACGTTCTACATCTGTAGCTACTTTAAGCGAGTCGTAAGGAGATGCTACTTCTGTTTTTATTAGTCTTCTTAACAGTGACTCATCTACTTTTTTTAACCCTTTAAAGGTGATTCTTTCTACTTGCTGCTTTTGAGCAAAAACAAGGTAAGGCAGTAAGAACAGACATAGATATATAATTTGTTTCATAGGCTTATTTACGATACTATGAGTCTGTCGGTTCTTAATCGTAAACATTGCAGGAGCTATCGTATTTAATTTCTACCGTAGTATTCTTTTACAATATCTTGAGCAGGTTTGTTTTGAGGTGTAAACTGGCTATTTTCTGGTCCTCCTACACGGTCGTGATGTATAAACCATTTCCATAAAAAGCCTCCTGCCATCCACTCTTCATCCCAGACGGCTTCATAAAGTGCTTTTGTAACATTTGCCTGTGCTTCTAGATTTACAGCTGTCATACTTCGGTCAGAGCGCCAGGGTTCTTTACCTGTATAGTCTACAGAGCGATAACCATACTCTGTAAATAGTACTTTGCGTTGTTGCGCTTTCGCGAAAGCGGAAATCTCCTCCTTCCATTTTGTCCAGCCCTCTATGGCACACTCCACAGTAGGTGTTTGTTCTTCACATACCGGGAAATAGGCATCTATACCGATATAATCCAGCTGCTGCCAGAAGGGGGTGCGTTTATACTCATCCCAGTTTGCAGCATAGGTAAGTTTACCTTTGTATACTTTTTTGATATCTTTTATGAGCTGTTGCCAGAAAGCTGGTCTATTTACTACAAATTGCTCCAGCTCTGTGCCTATGCAAAATATCGCTGCATTTTCCTCTTGAGCAAGTGTGGCATAATCCATTATAAAATCGCGGTAGGATTGCTCAAGTGCCAGCCACTCCTCTTCTGTCTCCATCTTGAGATAACCTGTAAACTCTCCTCTACGTATCCATATCTGGGGTTTGAGCATTACATCTATACCTTTATTGTGTAGTTGTGCTACATAATTACGACCGCCTTCTCGCGTCTCACCATACCATTGCCTGTCTGTATTATATACAATTTGTGCCTTATCTAACGCTGGCACAAAACCAAAAGGCATTACGGCAGCATAGTTTGCGTTTATATCAATAACGGGTGCCACGTGACTGCTGTCTACTGGAGAGCGGTTTGCTACAAAACTTATACCGTTAACCTTTTGCTCTGGAGCTGGCTGAGCACTACACGCTTGTAAGACCAGTATGATTATGAGAGATTGTAAAACTGTTTTTATCATTAGTATCAATTCAAGAAATTAAAGATAGGCTTCTATGCAGTAAACCAAAAAAACCTGACCACTTTTATAAGTGGTCAGGTCTAGCGATCTCTAGATTATAAAGTATACGTCAAATCTAGTAGATGCTTATATTAAAAAACAACTCGTAGTCCCAAGTTAAAAGTCTCACCTAGTCCCGTATTATTACCTCTTACAAAGTTGGTATACAAAGCCTCGAGGTTGAGCTCGTCTGTGAGTTGATATTTTGCGCCTCCACCTACAGCGGTAAAGTCTTGCTCAAAATCATTACCCAGGTCTATGCGCTGTGAGTGCTGTACTAAGCCTAGAACAGTAAACTTAGCACTAGGGAAATAACTTAAAAACACCCCTGGCGTAAGATTTAAACTATTATTTGCAAAGCTGCCGTCTAGAGTGTCAAAGTTTTCATCTTGCTCTGCCTCTTTTCCAAAATTAAACTCTGAGTTAAGCTCTGCAAATACTTGCCAGTCACCACCTGCAAAGGTGTGATCAAAAAAGAAACGGTTTTGCCACGTAAATCCTTTTTGGTCAAGAAAAACCCCTTGCTCTGTCTCTTGATCTATAAGTGGTATAGATAGCGAACTTTGAATCGAAAAATTATTTACAGATGCAAAAGGAACAAACTTTACCGCAGGAGCTATAGAAGTAAGACCACTACGAGCGGTGCCACGCTCTCCGTCAAAACTAAAGACATCTAGCGCATCTCTGCCGCCTATTACATTAGATCTCACTTCTAAAATTACACCTACGTTGAGCCTTCTATTTTCTGACACTCCAGTAAAAGCTTCTAATGATGATGTAAAAAATGATTGCCTAGGCTCATCTCCATCTGTAAATGTACTTTCTGTTTGCGTGTACAAATTATTAAACCACTTGATATCATATTGTCCTTTTGCAATAAGCTTAGAGGGTGTAAGCGTTTGTATGACAGAGCCGCCTATCTCGTTATCATCAATATCTTGTGCGTAAATAGTAGTAGCGATTAGGCATAGCGCGCCTATTAAAAAATGTTTCATTTTTTTAAATATTAGGTTGGAAATTTATAATTGTATTTTCTTAATTCAGCTACTGTGGAGTGAGAAAAGAAGTTGTAAAAGTTTTATGCATTAATGAAAGAACTGAGCCTGGTAGGGGTAACTGCTTTATAAACCCTTTGTATTATGAAAACTTCACATAAAGCAGCGCAGGCTCAGTATATACTCATTATTTTATATCATTAAGTGTCCAGTCATATGGATAGTATGAAAGTTTTGCAGTTTCGTCTATTTTGCTATCTCTGTATTTATTGATAAACTCCAGCACACTCCCACTTCTAGTAAAATCAACGTTATACCACTCAAAGATTTGTGAGATCTGTACCTTTTTGCCTTTTACTCGTATAAACGATGGATTATTGAGTGCTAGTTTAGTTTGTCGCTGTAACTGAGCTTCAAGCTTACTAGGCATATAGGCTTCATTTATAATAGGAGGACAGCCCAACCCTGCACATACAAGTACAAAGTGAAAACGAGCCTCATCTGGAAAAACAGCACGTAGCTTCTCGTTTTCTATATCATTAAGTGTGATTGAGCTACCTCCTACAGCGTGTTTTTGTTTGTCAAAGAAGCCTTTTATACTGAGCGGTTGCTTTACGGGATACTTAGCCAAAATCCCTTTTATTACAGAAAGATTATAAGCATTGATCCAGAAAGCTTGATACGTTTTTGCATCTGTCTTGCTCACTTTTATAGTTTGTGCAACCGCAAGGAGTTTATCTAAAGACTCTGGATTACTTTGTACAGCAGCATAATCTACTCTTCCATTTTTTATATATTCTTTAAAAAAAACATCTGCATCTGTAAAAAATACATCTGTACTCTGTGCACTCATCGAGTTAATAACAAGTAGTGTAAAAAGGAAAGTAACGATTTTCATAATTGCTGTTTTATGTGCACTTGGGTCGGTTAAAAAACAATCGTCTTACACTTTTTCTTAAAATAAATTGATTTTGATTATCAGATAGCTTGCTGTCCTTAATGTATTTATAGCATTAATCTACAATTCATTTAGATATGTTCTAAATAAGCCTAGGTGCTGTTAAGTTTACTATCTTTAGTTCGACACAACCCTAGTAACTTGTGAAGAAAAAAGGTTTTACATACGCTTTCGCGAAAGCGTAATCACATACCACATTACTACAATATCTTTCTAATTTACTTAAAAACACCAACCTCTATGGAAGAACACATCGTCATTATAGGTAACGGGATTTCTGGCGTTACAACCGCCCGTCACATCCGCAAAGCTTCAGACAAAAAGATCACCATCATCTCTGCCGAAACTGATCACTTCTTTTCTCGCACAGCGCTTATGTATATCTATATGGGACATATGAAATATGAGCACACAAAACCGTATGAAGATTACTTCTGGAAGAAAAACCGAATTAATCTTAAACGTGCTTTTGTAGAGACGGTAGATCACGAGAATAAGCAATTACTACTCTCTGGTGGTGAAAAAATGAGCTATGACAAGCTCGTGCTTGCCGTGGGGTCAAAGCCTAATAAATTTGGCTGGCCAGGGCAAGATCTAGATGGTGTGCAAGGGTTATATTCAAAACAAGACTTAGATAAACTTGAAGCAAATGCTCCAGATAACAAAACGTGTAAACGTGCTGTGGTAGTAGGTGGCGGCCTTATAGGTATTGAGATGGTAGAGATGCTGCTCACGCGTGATATACCGGTCACATTTTTAGTGCGAGAAAATAGTTTCTGGAATGGCGTTTTACCACAAGGAGAAAGCGAGATGATTAACAGACACATTACATCTCACCACGTAGATTTACGTTTAGGTTTTAATCTAGATAGTATTCTAGCAGATGATAATGGTAAAGTGCGCGCTGTCACTATAAAAGAAACTGGAGAAGAAATAGCTTGCAATGTAGTAGGACTTACTGCTGGAGTATCGCCTAATGTGGCATTCTTAAAAGATAGTGGTATTGAGCTAGGTCGAGGTATTAAGGTAAACCCTATGCTGGAGACTAATATAAAAGATATTTATGCCATAGGTGATTGTGCAGAGCAACACGAGGGTATAAACGGTCGTAGACCAATTGAGGCAGTATGGTACACCGGGAGAATGATGGGAGAAGCACTCGCCCAGACACTTACTGGAAATCCTACTGCTTATAACCCTGGTCACTGGTTTAACAGTGCAAAATTTATGGATATAGAGTACCAGACGTATGGTTGGGTGTTCTCAAAACCTAAAGACGGTAATACACACTTTCACTGGATGCATAAAGATGATAATAAGTGTATCACTATAGAGATGCAAGAGGGTACTCGCAAGTTTGTGGGTATAAATAACTTTGGTATCAGGCTACGTCACGAGCTATTTGACCGCTGGCTTACTGAGGAACGCACAACAGATTATGTGCTAGAGCATCTTAAAGATGCAAACTTTGATCCTGAGTTTTATAGCCATTATGAGAAAGATATTCTCGATGCTTACAATGCTGCATACGGGACATCGCTCGCGCCAAAAAAGAAAAGCTGGAAAAGAATTTTTGCATAACCAACCTAACGACTTACACTTATGAAAATTATTAAAAACCTAGGCTTGGTGATTTTTATTACTGGGCTTGCCATCTGGACAGCTTCCATCTTTATGGGAGACTTCACCTTACAACAAGAACAACTTGATTCCTTTATTTCTGAAAAAGGGATTAAAAGTGAGCTAGTAGCTCAAAAAATCTCAGATAACGTAGTGGGTAAAAAACTAGGCACATTTGCTTTTACAGGTGCCGTAAGAGATGCCCTTGCTCAAAATAATGACTACTATGACGCACAAATTGCAAAATATGATGCAGCAAAGGAGTGGGATAAAAAAGGAGAACAATATCAGTACAGAATAAATGATAAAGACTTTCAAGCCTTTAGCTTCTCACTAGCCAAAAAAGCCGGGACAGGATTTATAGTAGAAAACAAAGGCCTTATGTGGTTCTTAACCTTTGGGCTAGGCATACTAGGAGCACTTATGTTCATTTTTCCTAATCTCGTGTTGCTAGGTAAACCAGGTATCAAAAATGACCACGTATATCACGAGGCAGCAACCAATAGAGGATGGATTGCCTGGCTGGTGCTAGTGTACCTCGTACTATTTTATCTCGTGCTTTATTTTAATGCAGACTATGTGGTAAACTGGACATTTATACTTGACCCAATAAGTAATGCGCTTAACGGCGGCGATGCGAGCCAGTGGTTTGTATATGGCTTTTTATACTGTGTGATTATGATCACTATGGCGGTGCGTATGTATATAAAATACCGTCACAATAAATACCAGATTGTACGTACTACCTCTGTATTATTCTTTCAGATTGTATTTGCCTTTCTTATTCCTGAGATTATGGCAAGCTTAGGAAAGCCTGGTTATGATTTTAAAAACGCATTCCCGCTAGATTATGATTTCTTCTTTGAGTGGAATTTACAATCTCTTACAGAAAGTGGTGGCCTAGGTATCTTCATCCTCGTTTGGGGTGTTGTGCTTACACTAGTGATTGTGCCAGTGATGGTTTATTTCTTTGGAAAAAGATGGTACTGTAGTTGGGTTTGTGGCTGTGGTGGACTTGCCGAAACTCTTGGTGATCCCTACCGCCAGCATTCTAATAAATCTATGAAAGCCTGGAAACTTGAGCGCTGGCTTATACACTCGGTACTCGTGTTTTCACTAGTGATGACACTCGTCACATTATACTGTTACTTTACGGGTGCAGAAGCTTTTTTAGGAATCAACTCGCAGTGGATAAAAGACACCTATAGCTTCTTGATAGGCGCTTGGTTTGCAGGAGTAATTGGGACTGGTTTCTACCCTATTTTTGGTAACCGAGTATGGTGTCGTTTTGGATGCCCACTAGCAGCTTACTTGGGCTTTGTACAACGTTTTAAATCTCGTTTTAGAATCACCACAAACGGAGGGCAATGTATCTCTTGCGGTAACTGTTCTACCTACTGTGAGCAAGGAATTGATGTACGTGCATATGCTCAAAAGGGAGAAAACATCGTACGTTCTAGTTGTGTAGGTTGTGGTGTATGTAGCGCTGTATGTCCTCGTGGCGTACTTAAGTTAGAAAACGGACCAGAAGCAGGTCGTATCAACCCTACGCAAGTATTATTAGGTAATGATGTAGACCTTATGGACTATGTAAATAACAAAGAGGCAAGCTAGAAGATTTTTTACGCTTTCGCGAAAGCGGAATACTAATTTATATAGCTCTTTGCATAACATATCGCTAAAGCAAAATAAAAAACAACCACCTTAGTCATCTAGGGTGGTTTTTTAATACGCTAAGTAATCGTTAAGACACATAAATCTCCTCTGTTTCTGTATACTTTCTCATAACTTTGCGACACATATAAAGCCTCATAGATAATGAGGTGATACCATAAAAACACAGCGCAATGCTAGCATATATAAAAGAAGTATTACAAGAAATGCCACAAGACTGGTTACGTCTTACCACACATAGATTAGATATTTATGATGAGTCTCAAGCCAAAAGCCAGTTTCTTGATGAGTTTGAAAAACTATATAACAATAATGTTTCAGATCAAAAATCACTGAGCCAGTTACCTACGGCTTATGATTATATTAGACTGGGACACCCACTATCAAGTATTTTAGAATGGGCAATAGCAAAAACATATGCCCTAAAGACAGAAAGCGTTATAAGCTTTCAGTCTAAGACTGTACCTGTGCTTGCTGTGCTTCGTAAGAATTTATTAGAAAATAAGAGTACGCGTATATTGTACCGAGGTGATCTCCCTACCGGCTTTGATGCAACAGCATTGAAAGCTGTATATGGCTATAATTTTGAGCTTTCTAAACTTGATGAAGGAGCAGCCATTACTGCATATAAAGGTAGTACAGTACTAATTTCGGCACAAAGTCGTATTGCTACCCATACCCTAGAAGATGCGGTAGACTTTTATGTAGACACCTATGGAGATTTAGGTAGTATTCTTATCATAAACGGTGAAGAAAATAACACATATGTAGGAGACATACAGCACGTGCGCAGAAGAGAGACCGTAGCAATGACTCCAGAAAACACACTTGTAGCACTAGAGTCTCTCGTAAACACAACCGATTTTACCGCTAAAAAAAGCACCAAAGAGGCAGATAAAGTAAAGGTTTTAAGTACCATAAAAGAAATCACACAAGCAAACTCAAAAGCGCTTGTAGGTTCAAGTGGCCTATCTATACAATATGCCATAATGATGGGGCTCGTGGCAGAAGCGCAAGAGCAACACCCAGACAAAGCAATCAAGTTTGTAGTACCGCCTAACTGTTATGGAGGGACAAATGACCAAGCAAGACGTGTAGCTGCCTGTCTTGATAATGTAGAGGTGGTAGACCTACCGGTAGATGGTGATAATGATATGGTACAAAGTGTAGACCGTGTGCTTACCTTACTCGCAGAGCAAGACGCTATACCCTACATCATTGCAGAGATCCCTACAAATCCAAGGGTAGAGGTCCCAGATCTTGTAAAACTTAAAGAAGTGTTGAGCACTCCTCGTAGAACGCCTAGTGGAGACACAGCAATAGATCCAGTATTTATTCTAGATCAAACGTTTTGCCCTAACGTACACTTTTTAGGTGATGACGATTATCTATCTACTGTGAGAGCAATTTCATACGCCAGCGGATCAAAATTTCCTAGCGGCGGTAAAGTGACTGCTGGCTACTGTGTGGCAAACACAAAAGCAACTCCGCTCATCGCAAATATCGAGAAGCACTTAACCATATGCGATAATGAGGCTACGGCTTTGCAATATGAGCTACTTGCTCAACAACTGCCTTCTATGAACCAGCGCATTGCAGATGCTTATGTAAACACACGTAAGTTTGTAACCTTTATAAGCGAAGTGCTGCCAGATGCAAAAATCAATTTTGTTTCAGAAGAGCTTGCTCAAGAAGGATTTACACCGTCTGTGTTTTCACTAGATCTACCTACTAAAGGCGATACTCCAGCCCAGCGTGAGACCTATAAAAGAGCGCTCAACCATAAACTTATAAACTTAATGATTACCGAAATCCCTGAGGAGAGTAAGTACTGTGTGAGTTATGGGCAACTTAAGGGTGTGTACTGGACTATACCGGCAACCTCTACCCAAGGCACAACAAAGGAGGGTGATAAAGATTACATCGCTCGTGTGTCACTCTCACCAAATATGGATTTAGAACGTCACAAAGAGATTTTTAGAGAATTTGTAAGTGATATGTAACCATAATTTGTTGCAAAGTTTAGAGACGCTTGTAAAATCTATTGTAGATTTTACAAGCGTTTTTAAGTTATGAGCATTGCGGTTATCGGTCTTAGTACGCTTTCGCGAAAGCGTCATACTACATTTAAAATTTATGTAGAAACATTATCTTGTAATTAAAATAATGTAATGACCACTTCTCAACATCTTGCAAAGCACCTCAAAGAGTTCATATCTGGACCTAACACGACGGGTTCTCATCTTAAAGAACATCTAGATGACATAACACTAGAAGAAGCAAATCAAGCTGTTTACGGCCTTAATACCATTGCAAAGCTTGTGTACCACATAAATTACTATATAGAAGCTGTAAGCGGCGTACTAGACGGTGAGCCACTTACTGCAAAAGATATATACAGCTATGATGCACCTATATTAAAGAGTCAAGAGGCTTGGAAGCTAAGACTCTATACATTGTATACAAATCTAGATAGATGTGCATCTCAAGCATCTAGGCTTACAGACCAAGAGCTAAAGAGTAATTTTGTATTAGAAAAGTACGGTACTTATGAGCGTAATCTAATGGGACTGCTAGAGCACTCGCATTATCATTTTGGGCAAATTGTAGTTCTCAAGAAAATAATTAGACAACAGCCTGTACAGTAAGATTTACCTTAAAATAAAAAACTCCCGATATTGCTATCGGGAGTTTTTAGTTTTTTAGTCTTCTAGAGGCTTCATCTCGAAGTCTTCCATAAACTTAGTGGTGTAGTCACCAGCTATATAGTCTGGGTGATCCATAAGTTGCCTGTGGAAAGGTATCGTTGTATTAATACCTTCTATTACAAACTCATCAAGAGCACGTTTCATCTTGTTAATCGCCTCTTCTCTAGTCTGTGCTGTCGTAATTAACTTAGCAATCATAGAGTCATAGTTAGGCGGTATCATATACCCACTGTATACGTGTGTATCTATACGTACTCCGTGACCTCCTGGTGCGTGTAAATTTGTAATACGCCCTGGTGATGGTCTAAAATCGTTAAAAGGATCCTCAGCATTGATACGACACTCTATAGAGTGTAGTTGTGGGTAGTAGTTTTTACCAGATACTGGTACGCCTGCTGCCACAAGTATTTGCTCGCGTATAAGGTCATAGTCTACTACCTGCTCTGTAATAGGGTGCTCTACTTGTATACGTGTATTCATCTCCATAAAGTAGAAGTTGCGGTGCTTGTCTACAAGAAACTCAACCGTTCCTGCTCCTTCATATTTGATAAACTCTGCTGCTTTTACTGCGGCATCTCCCATACGCTCACGTAACTCATCTGTCATAAATGGCGATGGTGTCTCTTCGGTAAGTTTTTGGTGACGTCTTTGTACAGAACAATCTCTTTCAGACAGGTGACAGGCTTTACCTGTGCTATCTCCTACAATTTGGATCTCGATATGGCGTGGCTCTTCTATGAGCTTTTCCATATACATACCGTCGTTTCCAAAGGCTGCAGCACTTTCTTGACGTGCACCTTCCCAAGCTTTAAGTAGGTCTTCTTCTTTCCATACGGCACGCATACCTTTACCTCCACCACCAGCGGTAGCTTTAAGCATTACTGGGTAACCCGTCTCTATGGCAAGTTTTTGACACTCTTCAAAATCTTTTATGATACCGTCAGATCCTGGTACACAAGGTACGCCTGCGGCTTTCATAGTTTCTTTTGCAGTAGCTTTATCTCCCATTTTTGAAATCATCTCTGCAGATGCTCCAATAAATTTTATGTCGTGCTCCTCACATATTTTTGAAAACTTTGCGTTTTCAGAAAGGAATCCATATCCCGGGTGTATGGCGTCTGCATTTGTAATCTCTGCTGCTGCAATAACGTTAGACATCTTAAGGTAAGACTCGTTACTTGCTGCTGGGCCTATACATACTGCCTCGTCTGCAAATTTTACGTGAAGACTCTCACGGTCTGCTGTAGAGTATACAGCTACCGTTTTAATCCCCATCTCTTTACACGTACGTATTACCCTAAGGGCAATCTCACCACGGTTTGCTATAAGTATCTTCTTAAACATACTGTTTATTTTTTATTGTGATTACTGCGTGTTGTTGTTTAGATCTCGCTTTCGCGAAAGCGTAAAAAACCACAGTCTCCTCAATGATTAAAATACCCGCAAGGGATTATGATGGATCTACCAAGAATAATGGCTGATCAAATTCTACTGGAGAAGAATCGTCTACTAGTACTTTTACAATCGTACCTGATACTTCACTTTCGATCTCGTTAAAAAGTTTCATCGCTTCTATAACACAAAGCACATCACCTTCACCTATAGTTTTTCCTACTTCTACAAACATAGGCTTGTCTGGAGACGGTTTTCTATAGAAGGTTCCGATTATAGGAGACTTAATAGTTATATATTTTGAATTATCTTCTGCTGGGGCCGCTGGTGCTGCAGGTGCTGCTACCTCTGCAACTGGTGCTGGAGCCGCTGGTGCTGCTGGAGCCATTTGCATTGCTGGCATTTGCTGTAAGAAAGTAGTTGGTGCTTTCTCATCGTCTGCGCCAGTTCTGATAGTGATTTTTACATCATCCATCTCAAGTTTTACTTCGCTAGCGCCTGACTTTGCAACAAATTTAATCAGATTTTGAATTTCTTTTAAATCCATAAGTGTTTGAATTTAGTCTGTTTAGGTTTAATTAGAGTTATATGCCCATTTGAGGTAGATCGAACCCCAAGTGAATCCACCACCAAAAGCGGCAAATATGATATTATCTCCTTTTTTTAGTTTATTCTCATAGTCGCTCATCAACAGTGGTAAAGTGGCTGATGTGGTGTTACCATATTTATGGATATTAATGAGTACTTTATCCTCATCTAGCTCCATCCTTTTGGCAGTAGCGTCTATAATACGTTTGTTAGCTTGATGTGCGATTAAAAAATTAACGTCATCACCACTAAGGTTATTACGCTTCATAATTTTATCACTTACATCTGCCATATTTGAAACAGCAAATTTAAATACGGTTTTTCCATCTTGAAAAACTGTGTGCTGTTTGTTATCTAAAGTTTCTTGTGAAGTGGGTAGTATACTCCCTCCTGCATCTATCTTGAGGTACTCACGCCCTACACCATCAGATCTAAGGTACTCATCTTGTAGTCCCATCCCTTCTTCATTAGGCTCAAATAGTACTGCACCACCACCATCTCCAAAGATGATACACGTGGCTCTATCTGTATAGTCTATAATAGATGACATTTTATCTGCGCCTATAAGCAGTACTTTTTTATACCTACCAGACTCAATATAACTAGCTGCTGTAGACATCCCGTAAAGGAAGCTAGAGCAAGCAGCTGTGAGATCAAATGCAAATGCATTAGTCGCACCTATTTGAGAGGCTGTATATACTGCGGTTGAGGCTACTGGCATATCTGGTGTAGCAGTTGCTACGATTACCATATCTAACTCTTTGGGATCGAGTTGCTTTTTTTCAAGAAGATCTTGTGCTGCTTTGATGGCAAGAAACGAGGTTCCTTTGCCTTCTTCTTTAAGAATTCTACGTTCTTTAATACCTGTGCGAGTGGTAATCCACTCATCATTGGTATCAACCATAGTTGCTAAAACATCGTTAGTCAACACATAGTCTGGAACATAAGCTCCTACAGCTGTAATTGCCGCTGAGATTTTACTCATTTGTTTCAGTTAGATTTTTCGTTTTTATTCAGTTAAGAACAAAACGATGAGAAAAATACTAAAAATTGATCAAAAATGGCCTACAATTAACTTTTTTTGACAATCCTACGCATAAAAAAAACTCTCACAATGTGAGAGTTCTATGTCTAGAAAATAGAAGCTTATGCCTCTACTTCTTCAGTCTTATCAATAACTACCTGACCTCTATAGTATAACTTACCTTCAAACCAGTGTGCTCTGTGGTAAAGGTGCGCTTCTCCTGTTGTAGGGTCTACAGCTATTTGAGGTATAGCAGCTTTGTAATGCGTTCTTCTTTTATCTCTTCTTGTTTTTGAGATTTTTCTTTTAGGATGTGCCATTACGTACTCTTATTTATCTGTTAATAGTTTTTTTAACGAATCCCATCTAGGATCTGTCTCTTCTTTCTCTTCTTTCTCTTCTTTTGCTCTTTGGTCTGGAATACTTAATTCTTCCAGCTTTTCTAAAATATCTGACTTTAATGTTCCATCTGCTATACCAGGGTGAACCCTTTTATTAGGCATAGACAGCACAATAAGTTCATAAATATACTGAGCGACATTTACTTCATACTCTCCAAATGGGAGTATAAGAACATCTTCAATATCATCATTAAACTCTTGACCAAACTTAACTACAAGCTCATAGCTCCCACTTATAGGTTGATCATAAGGCTCATTTGTCACATCACAATTTACATTGATTGTTCCTGAGATATTAAAATCAAACTCCATAAAGGTAGACTTCTTTGTTAAGAGAAGTGTAGCCTCAACGCTTGCGTCGTTAAAGTCATCATAGTTAAAAAGATCAAAGAACGATTTTGTAATCGTGTACTCAAACGTATGCTCTCCTTCTTTTAAACCTACGTACTGTATAGTGTATAGTTTTAATTCTTTCATCACATCATCCGTTTGGAGCGTGCAAAGATACATAATTTTTTAAATCACAATAGCTAAGAATTAAAAAAATTAATCTAACAGCTATATGATTAATGCATTGCACAACTATATTACACTTACTTTCTTGCTGGGCCTCTACCTGCACGCTCTCTTCCTGCGCGTTTTGGCGACACCTTGAGTATATCTTTTGTTATCTCTTGGTATTCTTTTCTTTTATTATAAATATTGATAGCCGCATACACAGCTTCTCTAAAAGAACCAGGATCTGCTTCACCCTTACCAGCTATCTCATAAGCCGTACCGTGATCTGGAGATGTTCTCACCTTATCTAGCCCAGCTGTATAATTAACACCTTTACCAAATGATAAGGTTTTAAATGGTATCAAACCTTGATCGTGATATGCAGCAAGAATAGCATCAAAATTTTTATAATTACCAGAACCAAAAAAACTATCTGCCGCATAAGGACCATACACAAGCTGTCCTGTAGCTCTCATTTTTTCTAGGGTAGGGATAAGCACTTTATCATCATCATCACCTATCACACCATTATCTCCCACGTGAGGGTTAATGCCTAGCAATGCTATTTTAGGCCTATCTACCCCAAAATCTTGTTGCAGGCATTTATATAGTGTATTTACTTTCTTTTTTATTACATCTGGTGTGATATTACTTGCCACATCTTTTACAGCGACGTGATCTGTAAGAAGCCCCACTTTTAATGTATCTGTCACCATAAGCATCATAGCATCACCTGTAAGCTCCTGAGCAAGATAATCTGTATGACCAGGAAAGGCAAAATCTTCTTTCTGGATATTTGCTTTGTTTATAGGTGCCGTTACTAGCACATCTATATCACCATCTTTAAGCGCCTTTGTTGCTGCTGTAAATGACTTGAGTGCATAATCACCCGCAATACCTGTAGCCTCTCCCCACGATATACTTACAGGCTCTTTCCACAGGTTAAAGACATTAATCTTATTATCTAACGCTTTCGCGAAAGCGTCTATCCCATAAAACTCTGCTTGAAGCCCCAGTTCTTTCTTTATATATGAAAGCGTCTTTGCCGAAGCAAAAATTACAGGCGTACAAAAATCTAACATCATTGCCTCAGAAAACGTCTTGATCACAATCTCTGCGCCTATACCATTTAAATCTCCTATAGAAATCCCTACACGTACTTTTTGCTGTTTATTCATTTGATGCCTTTCGGGTTTTGTATTTTTGTAACACAAAAGTAACCAAATAAAAACCATTTATGTTTACAGGTATTATTGAAGATCTCGCCTCTATTGTATCAATCACTAAGGATCAAGAAAATATACACTACAGAGTAAAAAGTGCGATCACAAATGAGCTCAAAATAGATCAAAGTGTAGCACACAACGGCGTATGCCTTACAGTTGTAAGTATAGATGGAGACACTTATACGGTTACAGCCATACAAGAAACGCTAGATAAAACTAACCTCAACGATCTCGCTGTAAACGATATTGTAAACCTAGAACGCGCGATGAAACTAGGCGCAAGACTAGACGGCCACATTGTACAAGGTCACGTAGACCAGGTAGGAACTTGCACAGCTATAAGTGAAGAAGATGGAAGCTGGAGATTCACCTTTGACTACGACACCTCACTAGGAAATGTTACCATAGAAAAAGGCTCTATTACTGTAAATGGCACTAGCCTCACTGTTGTAGACTCAAAAGAAGGAGCTTTTAGCGTAGCTATAATTCCTTACACTTATGAACACACAGGCTTTAAAAACTTTAAAGTAGGTACTCGTGTAAACCTTGAGTTTGATGTTATAGGCAAGTATGTAAAAAGACTTACTGAGGGCTACTAGCCTTTTTCATTTTAATTTTATACATATAATACGCACCTAGTAGTAGACCTCCTATAAGTAATAACGGGAGGTGATCATCTATGGGCGCAATAAGCCCAGGTAGAGGGGTTCTACCTGGCGGAGGCGGTGCTTCTTTACCAGCAAACGCACTTATCCCCATTAATAAAAGGGGGGCTGTTGTAATGAAATTTCTGAGTTTGGGGCTCATAGTAATTCAAGATAAAATATTTTAAACTAGGCCAATAAGAACTAATTTAAAGAGGGTTAAGTAGGTTAATGTTGTGTATTACATCGGCAATAATACGTATTTTATCGATAAAATGAGCAATTACGTTAAAAAAAGTATAAATATTTAGGGTTTTTTACCTCCTACAATAGCAAGAGCAATATAAATTTTGGTTAAAAAATTTTATAAAACACTGTAAATCAGCTAAATAAATTACAACATCTCAAATACTTAAGACAGATAATACATTTTAAGATATTTGAATAAAAAATGAGGATTTGTGCTTTTCGTCGGGTATACACATACTTTAATCTAGATAAAGTACCAAAAAATACGTTTTACAGAGATTAGAACATCTCTCATTATAAAGCATAAAAAAACCTCGCAAACTGATGTTTGCGAGGTTTACTAAGTGGTCCCACTTGGGCTCGAACCAAGGACCCTCTGATTATGAGTCAGATGCTCTAACCAACTGAGCTATGGGACCGTTGTTTTCTATGTTTTCTAATCTAATAGAAGTTGAAAACGGGTGCAAATTTATAATAAATCTTTACCCTAACAAAGCTTTTCTTTGCTAATTATTGATTTCTTGACATAACTCAATAAGAACACCACCTGCTGTTTTGGGATGTATAAACGCAACTAGCTTATTATCTGCACCTTTCTTAGGTTTTTCATTAAGAATAATAAACCCTTCTTTTTTTAATCTTTCCATCTCCTCTACAATATTTTCTACCGCAAAGGCTATGTGATGTATCCCTTCTCCCTTTTTTTCTATAAACTTAGCGATTGCACTATCATCGTTTGTCGCCTCTAGAAGCTCTATTTTATTAGGACCTGTTTTAAAGAAAGATGTACGCACCCCTTCAGAGGCAACTTCCTCAATCTTATAATGTGGTACGCCCAGTAGTTTTTCATAAAGCGAGTTGCCCGCCTCAAGATTTTTAACAGCTATACCTATGTGTTCTATCTTATTCATATCTTATTTTCTGAACTATTAATGTTTGAATTACGCTTTCGCGAAAGCGTAAAAACCATAATACAACGTTAAATACCGCATATCAAGGCTTGACAAAAGTAATACATATCAAAAAAACGTATTTTTGCAGTCTATGGAATCAAACAGACAGAAAAAAGTAGCAGGTGTTCTTCAAAAAGATCTTGCAGAAGTGCTTCAAAACGCACTTAGAGACAGCGGTCAAGGAGGCATTATTGTGTCTGTAACTAAGGTTAAGGTACCTACAGACTTATCTATTGCAAAAGTATACCTGAGCATCTTCCCTAATGATAAGGCTACTGAGATACTCAAAGAGGTTAATCAAGTAAAACCTATCATACGTCATAACATATCACAGCGCACACGTCACCAACTGCGACGTATGCCAGAACTTCAATTCTATATAGATGACACGCTAGAGTACCTAGATGGTATAGAGCGCTCTCTTAAAGGTGGTGACAACCCACTAGAAGATCCAAGTTTACTAGCTCGTAGAAAGAAAATATAAATGCAGTTTGCTCGCTATATAGCGCAACGTTACCTTGTATCAAAAAGTGGTACAAATGCTGTAAACATAATTACCTACATATCTATAGGGAGTATCATTTTAGGCACGATGGTTCTTTTTATAGTGCTCTCTGCTTTTTCTGGGCTTAAGGAATTTAATCTCTCTATTACGTCTATTATAGACCCAGACATTAAAGTACTACCCGCTACTGGTAAAACAATCACCCTCACTCCTACTCAAGAAAAGGAGCTCGCCTCATTTACAGAGATACAAGCATACTCAAAAGTAATAGAAGAACGTGCATACCTCGAGCACGAGGGTAAAACCTCACTGGGCTTTATAAAAGGAGTAGATGAAAATTACCTCAACGTTACTCAAATAGATAGTACCATCTTTGCCGGAAACTGGCCTACTCTAGGTGAGCCAGCAGTGGCTATGGGTTATCTTGTAAGAAGAAGACTCTCTATTAACCTCACAGACTATAGCAGCCTACTCTCTGTAATGACACCAAAACCTGGTACGGGACAAATCACAGACCCTACACAAGCTTTTAACTCATCAAAGGCAGTGGTGAGTGGAGTTTTTCAAGCCGGCGAGACACTTGACAATGATCATATTTTTGCAAATATTGACTTTGTAGGTGCACTATTGGGTTACCCAGAAGATAAGATAAGTACACTTGAGATTAAATTATCTCCAGAAGCAGACGAAGACCGCTTACGCGAAAAAATAAGCTCGCTACTCAATAACAACGTGATCATAAAAAACAGAATAGAGCTTAATGACGCCCTCTACAAGATGCTCAATACTGAAAACCTCGCACTCTATTTTATATGCACGCTCGTACTTATAATAGCTCTTTTTAGCTTTATAGGGAGTCTTATTATGATTATAGTAGATAAGCGCAAGCATATTAAAACACTAAGCGATCTAGGCGCATCTCTAGCATCTATACGTATGATTATATTTACTCAAGGCGCACTGATGATTCTTCTAGGTGGCGCTGTAGGGATTATACTAGGTGCAATTCTTATTGTAATACAGCAGCAGTTTGGCTTTATACCAATTACAGAGAGTTTACCCTACCCAGTAAAATTTGAGCTAGTAAATATCGTAATCGTATATGCAACAATAGTGATACTAGGCTTTTTAAGCGCTAGACTTGCAGCCTCAAGGATAAATAAGAAATTTATAAGCTCAGACTAGACAAACTCGTAACCTGCAAATTTCTCTTCAATAAGATTTAATGCAGCAAAGACATCTTCACTTTTATCTGAAGTTACTAGCTTCATACGGTATTCCTTAAAATGTGGAATCCCTCTAAAGTAGTTTGTATAATGCCTTCTTGTTTCAAACACGCCAAGTATCTCTCCTTTCCAGGCTATAGACATCTCTAGGTGACGTCGTGCAGCTTCTACGCGCTCTACTAAGGTAGGTGGCTTTTTATGCTCTCCTGTTTTCATAAAGTGCTTTACTTCGTTAAAAAACCACGGGTAGCCTATACTTGCACGACCTATCATCGCTCCATCAAGGCCATACTCATCACGCATCTCCACAGCACGCTCTGGAGAGTTTACATCTCCGTTGCCAAACACTGGGATGTGCATTCTTTGATTATTCTTTACAGCAGCAATTGGTTTCCAGTCTGCATCACCTTTATACATTTGTGCACGTGTACGACCGTGTATAGATATTGCAGCACAACCTACATCTTGTAAACGCTCTGCAACCTCAACAATCTTAATACTGTCGTGATCCCAACCTAAGCGGGTTTTTACAGTAACAGGAAGCTTAGTATGCTCTACCATAGACTTGGTTAACTTAACCATAAGGTCTATATCTTTTAAGATACCGGCACCAGCTCCTTTTGACACTACTTTTTTAACTGGACAACCAAAGTTAATATCAATAATATCTGGCCCACTCGCCTCTACGATCTCCACACTGCGCAACATAGACTCCTCTACTGCTCCAAAAATCTGAATACCTACAGGACGTTCTTTTTCATAAATATCCAGTTTCATCACACTCTTTGCAGCGTCACGTATCAACCCTTCACTAGATATAAACTCTGTATATACAACATCTGCCCCCTGTTCTTTACATAACGCTCTAAATGGTGGATCACTTACATCCTCCATAGGTGCTAGTAATAGCGGAAAATCACCTACATCTATATCTCCTATTTTTGCCATACTTAATTTCCTTGCCTTATTCCCTTGATACGTATCACGCACAAAAGAACTCAAATAATTTAATCTGGCACAAAGGTAACTTCTTTTTAGTGTTTATACCTACTCGTTATAAAATGCTTGTCGCGTAGGTCTGTCATAGGTTTTTCATAAAGACCATACCACAACCCTGCTATTAGAAATAAGAGTATAAAGTATATCGCTGCATAACCCACTCTCTCATTAAAACTTAACAACTCTATAGGCCAAACCCATCGCATACCTTGCAACAATAACCCATAATGCAAGAGGTAAACCGCATATGAGGTTATACTTACATAACGTATGGGCACAGCTATAAATCGAGGCGCTTGACGCCAAGAAGAAAGAACTGGCAAGGTAAGAGCGATGGCAATCGATGTAAGAGGCAAATAAATCACATCCCAAATAAATGATGCAGTCACGGGATCTAAACTGTATTTTCCTAAAATAAACTGAAACCCAAAAAACAATATTACCCCTAAAGCAAATAATAACTGTTTGTGCTTAAGCCAGTGTTTGGGGTATTTATGAGATAGATATGCTGCTAGTACACCATAATAAATTGCATCTATTCTATAGATGACTACTGCCTTTAGATTTATGTTCCACTGTTGTGCATTGAGTGTTGGTGTGGTAAAATGGTAGAATAATTTAGTTATAAGAAACACGATTATGACTGCTACTGTGCTGCGCAGGAATAAGGTTTCTTTTTTTGCTTTCGCGAAAGCGTAAACCACAACATATAATAACAATGGCCCTATAATATATGCCACCTCCTCTACTGGCAAGCTCCACGACTCTGTAAAAAACACCTCCATCCCCGAAGAGAAATTCTGAAGGAAAAGAAAGTAGTATGGTATATTTTCTGGAAGCTGTCTACCTATCGCAATAACTAGCAAAATATTGAGAACTAAAGCGAGATAATAACTAGGCAACGTACGGAACCACCTGCGTATTAAAAAATACTTAACATCGCTCATCCCAAAATCTTCTTTTACAAATAGCCTAAGCAATATAGCCCCTATTAAATAGCCGCTCAGCACAAAAAAAATCTCTACGCCCATCACTCCCCCTAATTGTAGTAGCGGGATGACACCTCCATATTGCTCGGGAAAAATATATAAAATGTGAGATCCTAAAACGGCAAGAATCGCGATTGCTCGCATTAAGTCAAGCCCAAAAACACGCTGCTTAGATGAAGGGCTGCTACTCAAAAGACAATTATTCTTTAAGTCGTTCTAACTCATCAATCTCAAGAGCTCTATTATTATCTTGTAATTTAAAATTACCAAACTTATAGGTAAAACCTACTTGCAAGTTTTGTGTCTCTGGAACAGCGAAATAAGCATTGTCTTGGTTAAGATATTGAGAGGTAAGTAAAGCATTTGCCTCGCCTAGTATGTCATTTACAGTTACTTTAAGTATAGCTCTGTTTTTCCAAAACTTCTTTTGTACACCGGCATTTAATGTAATCACACGGTCTTGGACATAACTTGCAGCTAGGAATTTAGAAATATACTCTGCACTCACCTCTGCTGTCCAGCTTCTGTCTTTACTAAGGGTGAGGTAATTACCAATGTATGCATACAATCCGTCTACCTTGTTATCTTGAGCAACATTGCCACTCTCTTGCGCAAGGAAGGTTACCTCCTCGTGGAAGGCACTTAAGTATGTGTATAAATAATACCAGTTTGAAACACTTCTACCGTGTGTGAAGTCGAGACCCCAAGATTTACTATCTAAAGCATTTTGATTTGAGGTGCGCAATACTTGTCCTTCATTATTTTGAAAAGGAAGTCTTAATATCTCATTCCCATTATCACGATAATAGAGATCAAAAGAGTAAGCGCTTTTTAAGGTATAATTAAAATTAAATCGATGACTAAAAGCTGGAGTTAACTGCGCATTACCTTGAGCAAAATTATTTTCATTTAAGAAATAGGCAAATGGATTTAAATCTTGATACCTAGGCCTATCTACTCTTCTTGAGTAGTCTAGGCTAAAACTATGATTCTCAACAGGAGCATACTGTACATATGCCGTTGGAAAAAATTCTAGATAGTCCAAATTATTAATCTCATTGAGCGCCAGCGAGGTTCCTTTTGAGTTAGTTTGCTCTGCACGCAATCCAGCTTTTACACTCCATTTATCCCAATCTTTTGCCACAGAAACATAACCCGCAACAATATCTTCATCATAAAGAAAATCATCATCTTGTGCTTCTTGCAAGCCTGACACACCACTATCTACAATAGTTGGAAATTTAATCACAGATCTAGAATCTATAATAGAAGTTCTTGCACCCAGCTCTAAAGCAACAGTACCTAAGGTCGTTGCATAGTCTATTTGCCCTGTATAAATCTCAATGTCTTGAAAAGAGTCACTCGTAAAACGCACATTTCTAAACTGCTCCCCAGTAGCATCTATATATCGAGAATTTAAAGATTGATCACGCTTTCGCGAAAAATTAGTATGATGCACATTCATACTCAACAATCCATTTTTGAGCGTCTTGGTATACTTTGCATCTAGCGCAATATTAGTGCGCTCTCCATTTAACCCGCTAGAGGTTCTAATCGTGTACGGGTCTTCTATAGATGAAGTAACATCTGTTATAGATCTTGAGTAATCATAAATACCTGGTGAATATAAACCCACAGCCGAAAAACTTAACTGCGAACTCTCATTAAGATTATAATCTATAATAAGATTTGCGTTATGAGCATTTGACCAGTTTTTACGTTCAAAATCTTGAAGCCAGTTTATACGTTCATCTGTAGTTCTATAGTTTATAAAATTGTCACTCATAAATGAGGACTTCTGCGGGTTGAAACTATAATTAAAAAACAGATTCAATTTTTCATTTTTATAGTACTGTGACGTCCCAAAAGAATGTTTTGGAAAAATGCCGTAAGTTCCTCTAGCAAAAACAGTTCCTTTATAGCCTAGAGACACCACCTTTGAAGTAACAATATTAAGTACAGGACCTCCCTCTGCCTCATATCTAGCTGGTGGATTTGCAATCACCTCTACAGATTGTATAGCATCACCAGAGAGGCTACTTAATAAATCTTGAATTTCTTCTGTGCTTAACTGCACTCTCTTATCATTGAGATACACAGTAACTCCTTCATTTCTAATTGTAATCTCCTCTTGATTTACAACTACCCCCGGAGTTCTTTTTAAAATATCCATCGTATTACCCGATGATAGTATGGTATTTTCTACATTAAAAACAAGTCTATCTGCTTTGCGTACAACAGTTGGTTTTTTTGAAGTAAGCACAACTTCATCTAGACTTTCTTGACTTGCGTTAAGCACTATGGGTCTTAAAGTTGTGTCTTTATCTAGTAGAATACTTTCAATTTTTTGGTCTTCAAAACCTACAAAACTAACTGTAAGGTGGTATGTGCCTGTTTTGAGATTTTCTAGACTAAAGGAACCGTCCTCTTCTGTAATAGTACCTTTTACCAGCTTTTGCTCGTCGTCAAGTAATACAACGTTTGCAAAGGCAATGGGGCTGTTTTGAGAAGTGTTTACAATTCCTTGTATACGTATGTTTTGGGCGATGATTGATGAGATGCTAAAAAACATCAACAGTATAATAACAGGTCGGATAATGCTAATTTTTAGAACTTTAAAAGTAATACCTCTTTCAAAAACATTTCACATAATTTTAAGAATTTTCGACCAAATACACAAAATCTATTTTACTGAGAAATAAATAGCTCTTAATAGCCGTATATTTGCACCCTATTTGCTATGACTATGAAAAATATTAGAAATTTTTGCATTATTGCGCATATTGACCACGGTAAGAGTACACTAGCAGACCGTCTCCTTGATGAGACCGCTACAGTTACAAAACGTGAAGCTCAGGCGCAATTACTAGATAGTATGGATTTGGAACGTGAGCGCGGTATTACCATTAAGTCACACGCTATCCAGATGGAGTATAAATACAAAGGCGAAGATTACATCCTCAACCTCATAGACACACCTGGTCACGTAGATTTCTCGTATGAAGTATCGCGTAGTATAGCCGCTTGTGAAGGAGCTCTTCTAGTGGTGGATGCAGCACAGAGTATACAAGCACAAACTATCTCAAATCTTTATCTAGCACTAGAAAATGATCTAGAGATCATACCGGTACTTAACAAAGTAGATTTACCTAGTGCAAACCCTGAAGAGGTAACAGATGATATAGTAGACCTACTAGGTTGTGATGCAGAAGAAGTAATTCCAGCATCTGCAAAGACAGGCATAGGTATTGAAGAAATTCTTGCTGCCGTTATAGAGCGCATTCCTGCTCCAAAGGGTAATCTAGATGAGCCATTACAAGCGCTTATTTTTGATAGTGTTTACAATCCTTTTAGAGGAGTAGAAACATACTTTAGAGTAATAAATGGTTCTATAAGAAAAAACCAGCAAATAAAATTTGTCGCTACTGGAAACACTTATGGCGCAGATGAGGTAGGGACACTAAAACTCACACAAGCACCTAAGCAAGAAATAAAAGCCGGTGATGTAGGATACCTTATTACAGGTATAAAAGATGCACGTGAGGTAAAAGTAGGTGATACTATTACAGACGCAAAGAACCCTACACAAAATGCAATTGCAGGTTTTGAAGACGTAAAACCTATGGTATTTGCAGGGATTTATCCCGTAGACACAGAAGACTATGAGGAGCTACGCAACTCTATGGAAAAACTACAGCTTAATGATGCCTCTCTAGTATTTGAGCCAGAAAGTTCGGCGGCATTAGGTTTTGGATTTAGATGTGGATTCTTAGGGATGTTACACCTAGAGATTATACAAGAAAGATTAGAACGTGAGTTTGATATGACTGTTATTACAACAGTGCCTAACGTATCTTATCACGCGTTTACAAATAAACATCCAGATGATATTATTTTAGTAAATAATCCATCAGACCTTCCAGATCCATCTAGTATGAATCGTGTTGAAGAGCCTTTTATAAAAGCTACGATTATTACAAAGTCTGACTTTGTAGGACCTGTAATGTCATTATGTATAGAAAAGAGAGGTCAAATATCTAGCCAGACATACTTAACAACAGAGCGTGTTGAGCTTACTTTTGATATGCCACTTGCAGAGATTGTTTTTGATTTTTACGATCGTCTTAAAACAGTTTCAAAGGGATATGCGAGTTTTGACTACTCTCCTATAGGTATGAGAGCCTCAAAACTGGTTAAGGTAGATGTACTTCTTAATGGGCAACCAGTAGATGCACTATCCGCGCTCTTACACCAAGACAATGCTTATGATATAGGTAAGCGTATGTGTGAGAAATTAAGAGAACTTATCCCACGCCAGCAGTTCGATATTCCTATACAGGCTGCCATAGGTGCAAAAATCATCTCTCGTGAGACAGTAAAAGCACTACGTAAAGATGTAACGGCTAAGTGTTACGGTGGTGATATTTCGCGAAAGCGTAAACTTCTAGAAAAGCAGAAGAAAGGTAAGAAACGTATGCGTGCCGTGGGTAATGTAGAGATACCACAAGAGGCGTTTATGGCGGTTCTTAAACTTAATGATTAAGCATATATAAATTATAAAAAAAGCTGCAAATATGATATTTGCAGCTTTTTTACTTTTACAACAACTCGTTTGTAAAAATGGTATTGACATCTATAGGTTTTGTCTCAAGACCTTTATCATATAACCACTTTAAAAAAGTGCTTATAACTCCCTGATCCATTTTCCCCCAAGAATCTCCTGTGCCAAATGCTTTTAAAGACATCTGTAATGCCTTTTTTAGATCTATCTCTTTATCCTTTTCTGGCACAAGTGATGCGAGTATAGCAACAGCCTCTTCAGGTTGCTCCTTACAATACAGATAGCCTCGAGCAGTTGCTTTAAGGAAAGCTTGGTAAGCTTCCTTACGTGCTGCTATTTTATTTTCATCTGCAACTATTACTGGTGAGTATGAGTAAGGCACCTTATAATCTGCCATTTTAAAATAGGTAAAATCATCACCCATCTCTTGCACCTGCACGCCTTCCCAATTTAAAAACACCCAAGTAGCATCATAAGCTCCTGCGATGAGGGCATCCCAAATACCCAGTTTATCTGGATACTCGAGTTGTAGCACTCCCTCGCCACCATCATTACGTATCATTTGCTTTACAATTTCATCTTCATATCGTGCCTTGTAAGAGGCATAAGTTTTATGATCTAAAGAACTAGGAGATGCAATACCACTATCACGTTTAACCACAATAGCACTAACATCTTCTTGCAAGATAGCAGCAACCGCCTTAAGTGGGAAAGGACTTGCCTTTGTGCGGTAACTAAGCAAGCTCTCCGTAGGGCACAATGCCATATCTACCAGACCGAGTTCTACCTTCTTTGCCGGGGTGAGTTCATAATTATCTGCGGCGGGATTTTCTATAGCAACTTCTAGCCCTTCTTCTTTATAAAAGCCCTGTGCTTGAGCCACAAAAAAACCTATATGATTTATATTAGGCGTCCAGTCTAGTGCTATTTTAATGTGATTTGATTTCATTTTTTGATAAGTTTGATGAGTTGTTTTATAGTTTGTTGATTTGTATGTGTTTCTTTCTTTATGCTTTTTTGACGTGAAGAGTTTTCTATTACGCTTTCGCGAAAGCTGCCGTGCACTTCTTTAAAACCAGCATCTAAAAATTTTTCAACATTTGTAATTGAAACTCCGCCACCTGGCATAATAATAATGCGCTCCTTAGCCTGCTCACCTAATGATTTCAAAACATCAAATCCCTCAACAACATCTGGTTTTTGACCAGAAGTAAGAACGCGATCTACGCCTAGCTCTATAAGCTCCTCTAGACCTTTTACAGGATCTAGCACTTGATCAAACGCACGATGAAAAGTAAAAGACATTCCCTCACTAGCCTTTACAAGCTGTGATGTCCTTTTAAAGTCTATTGTATGATCACTGAGCAGCACGCCAGACACTATACCTTGCACACCCATAGACTTTGCAAAAGCAATATCACGCAACATCGTTTTAAACTCGCTATTTGAGTATATAAAATCACCAGCGCGCGGTCTTATAAGCACAAAAGATGTTATAGATAGTTCTTGCATCACCTTCTTAATAAGTGAGTGACTAGGTGTTACACCTCCTACTTCAAGCTGCTCGCATAACTCAATACGATGCGCACCTCCATCTTGCGCCGCTAGGGCACTCTCAAATGAATTTGCACAGACCTCAATTTTCATATACTAAAGGTACTAAACCTAAAATCACTGTCAAATTTTGCGAGAGCTATCTCGTATAGCTTTAGAGCTTTTATTATCTTAGACACAAACCAATACTTGCAAATGCGTCACCTACTTAGCTTATTAATTGCAGCAATATTTATTACCTCGTGTAAACACGTAACTGAGACCACTCCTGCACAAAAGGACCAAGCGCTTATAAATTATGTAAATCCATTTATAGGCACAGGCGGTCACGGGCATACTTACCCTGGTGCTACAATGCCCTTTGGGATGATGCAATTAAGTCCAGATACAAGACTAGATGGCTGGGATGGCTGCTCCGGTTATCACTATGATGATGAATACATCTATGGTTTTAGCCATACACACTTAAGTGGGACCGGCGTTTCAGACTATGGTGACATTTTACTTATGCCGTCCAATACCATACGTTTTAATAACGGCGCAAATGGTAAAAAAGGATATCGTGATCACTTCTCTCACGATAATGAAATTGCCCAACCGGGATACTACAAAGTACACCTAGATAGTACAAATATAGACGTAGAGCTTACGGTTTCTCAACGCAGTGGTGTTCATAAATACGCTTTCGCGAAAGCGGACTCCCTCAACAACTACCTCATCGTAGATCTTGACCATAGAGACGAAGTGCTAAGCGCCTCTTGGGAAGTCATTAAAGAAAATGACGACCAGCAACTATATACCGAAATGCAAGGCCATCGTCACAGTAAAGCGTGGGCGTCAAAACAATTACTTTATTACTATCTCAAAACCTCACACCCTTTTAAATACATCAAAGACCCACAGTCTAAAAGCAATAAAGTGGCTCTTAAGTTTGAGAATCCCAGCAATGAGCCTGTGATCATAAAAATAGGAATCTCTGCAATAGATGAGAAGGGTGCAAAACAAAACTTAGAAACAGAGATAGGCGACAAAACCTTTGAGCAAGTAAAAGCAACTGCTCAAAGTACCTGGGAGAAACAACTAGAAAAAATTATCGTTGAGACAGACAACACAACATATAAAACTAACTTTTACACCTCGCTCTATCACACGATGCTTGCGCCTAATATTTATCAAGATATAGACGGTCGCTACCGAGGTATGGATCTTGAAATTCATCAAACTACAGATTTTGATTACTATAGTGTTTTCTCACTTTGGGATACATATCGCGCGGCACACCCGCTGTACACCATTATAGAAGAGCAACGCACAAATGATTTTATAAACACCTTTATTGCAAAATATGACGAGGGTGGTATAATGCCTATATGGGATCTTTCTGGTAATTACACAGGATGTATGATAGGATATCACGCCGTGCCAGTTATAGCAGATGCATATATGAAAGGCATAAGAGACTACGATACAGATCGTGCCTTTGAGGCGATGCTACATAGCGCATCACAAGATAAACTAGGTCTAGACTCCTATAAAAAATATGGATTTATACCCACAGAAATGGAAGCAGAGTCTGTTTCAAAAACGTTAGAATATGCCTATGACGACTGGACTATAGCCCTAATGGCTCAAGAAAGAGGTGACGAAGAAAGCTATAAAACGTATATCCAAAGAGCACAAAACTATAAGAATGTATATGACCCAAAATCAGGGTTTATGCGAGGTAGAATGCGCAATAGCTGGTTCTCGCCATTTGACCCCTACGAGGTAAACTTTAATTATACAGAGGCAAACTCTTGGCAATACAGCTTTTATGTACCTCAAGACGTAAGTGGCTTTATAGATCTTGTGGGTGGAAAAAAGGCGATGGATAAAAAGCTAGATGCCCTTTTTACAGCACAGCAAGAAACTTCTGGAAGGCACCAGCAAGACATCACAGGCTTGATAGGTCAGTATGCACACGGTAATGAGCCTAGTCATCATATGGCGTATCTCTATAACTATATTCATAAACCGTGGAAAACTCAAAAGCGTGTGCACGAGATTCTTACTACTATGTATAGAGGCACTCCAGACGGTATCTCTGGTAATGAAGATTGTGGCCAGATGAGTGCTTGGTATGTACTCAGCTCGCTAGGGTTTTACCCCGTGACACCGGGAAGCAACACCTATGCAATAGGTACACCTCTTTTTGACAAAGCCACGATTTACTTAGAAAATGGCAATAATTTTACTATAGAAGCCAGCAATGTATCTGACAATAACATCCATATAAAAAATGCTTCTATAAATGGTAAGGCACACCCCTACTCTTACATAAACCATAAAGATATTATGGCTGGTGGCCTCTTGCAATTTGATATGTCCAGCACTCCTGGTAGATGGGGTAAGCATCCAGCGCACAGCCCAAAAACTGCCATAACAGAACATCTCATTGTAGCTGCACCGTTTATCGCAAGTGGCGATATTACTTTTACAGAAAATACTACTGTTGCATTACAGTCTACAGATAAAGATGCAGAGATATACTTTGCTCTTAAAGAAGATGGTGAGACCTTTAAACGATATAGAAAACCCATTACCATAACATCAGATACAGAGTTACGTACTTATGCCATTTCAAGACACGGCAAAAGTGCTACAATCGCCACCCCTTTTCATAAAATAAATGATGCTTACAAAGTGACTCTCGAGACTACTTATGCAAATGAATACAGTGCAGGCGGAGAGAATGCCTTAATAGATGGCATAAGAGGTTCAAAAGAATACCGATCTGGCACCTGGCAAGGATACAATAATCAAGATGTAGTTGCTACACTCGATCTAGGAGAAGTAAAAAATATAAACGCTATTGCTACCTCATTTCTACAAGACCAACGCAGCTGGATTTTTTACCCTACAGAGGTTAGCTTTTTCACCTCTGTAGATGGCACCACTTTTACACCCTACTATAATCAAGATATAGATGCAACTATAGAAAGTGAAGAGACTTTAATTAAAACAGTAGCAGCATCTCAAGATGAGCAAGCAGCTAGATACATAAAGGTTATAGCAAAGACGGTAGGAGACTTACCTAGCTGGCACTTAGGTCATACGTATGATGGCAAAAGCTGGATATTTATAGATGAACTTATAGTTAAGTAGCAATGACAACACCCTTAGTAACCATACACTGGCTCAAAGAGAACAAAGAAGATAAGAACCTTATAGTACTAGACGCAAGTCAAGAGTATGATGAGGGCAACACCATAAAAGGAGCAGTTCATTTTGATATCAAAAACACCTTTAGCGATACTAAAAGTGCATACCCTAACACATTCCCCAGTGAAAAGCAGTTTGAAGAGGAGTGTAGAAAACTTGGCATTACAAAAAAATCAAAAATTGTTGTTTTTGACAGTAAAGGAATTTTCACCAGCCCTAGAGTATGGTGGATGTTTACCGTAATGAGTCACAAGACAGTAGCTGTACTTGATGGTGGTCTACCAGCTTGGAACAGCGCAGGACTTAAATCCCTAGAAGTTAATAAACCAAAAGAACTTCCCACCTCATTTAAAGCACATAAAAATGAAGCAGCCATATACCATTATGAGCAAATAGTAGATAATTGTAATTCACAAGAGTGCCAGCTTATAGATGCAAGATCACCAGGCCGTTTTAATGGTACAGCTCCAGAGCCACGAGCTCACTTACAAAGCGGTCATATAAAAAACGCGCTTAACCTCCCCTATACTCAAGTGTTATCTAATGATTATTACAAGCCAAAAGAAGAACTAGAAGAACTATTTAGGGATCTACATATAGACAAACGTCCTATTATATTTAGCTGTGGTTCTGGGATAACGGCTTGCATTATTCTGCTGGCCTTTACCCTAGTTTCAGATCAAGAGTCATATGTATATGATGGTTCTTGGACAGAGTGGGCAGAGCGAAATAAATGCTACACACAAGTATAACAAGGCTACTTTAAAAATATAAGACGCACCTATTATGAATAGAAGAAAATTTATAAATCGTTCGGCAGTAGCTGGGGCGGGTATTGCTACTGGAGCAAGTATACTTGGTTGTGATGATAATGATAAAAATAGCAAGGATAATAATTCCGCTTTCGCGAAAGCGCAACAAAAACCAGCACCCATCGCTATCTGTACTTGGGGATTTTCTGGCGCTACACAAAAAGCTGGGGAATTACTCACCAAAGGCTCTTCTGCTCTAGATGCAGTCGTTGCCGGTGTTGCCGTTGAAGAAGAAAATATAGAAAACACCACGGTGGGCATAGGTGCAACTCCAGACAGAGAGGGTAATGTAACTCTAGATGCCTGTGTTATGAATCCAGAGGGTGACTGTGGTGCAGTGCTCGCCGTAGAAAATATTGTAAACGTAGCGGCCCTTGCTCGCAAGGTAATGGAAGACACACCACACGTGATACTTGCGGGTAAAGGTGCAGAGGAGTTTGCATACCAGCAGGGATTTAAAAAAGAAAATCTACTCACAGAAGAGCGTAAAAATGCCTGGCAAGAATGGCTTAAAACTAGTGACTACAAACCAAAGATTAATATAGAAAATCACGATACTATAGGAATGCTTGCTATTGATAAAGATGGTGACATCGCAGGTGTATGTACAACCTCAGGCTTAGGATATAAGATGAAAGGTCGCGTGGGAGATTCTCCCATTATAGGCTCTGGATTATTTATAGATAACGAAGTAGGCGGTGCAGTGGCTACAGGTATGGGTGAAGAAGTTTTAAAAACAGTAGGAAGCTTCTTAATAGTAGAGTTAATGCGCGGCGGAATGAGCCCCCAAAAAGCCTGCGAAGAAGCTATTACAAGAATTACAAAAAAAGGACCTAGGTATAAAGATTTTCAAATAGCCTACATCGCCATAAATAAATCTGGCGAGGTAGGAAGCCACTGTATACATAAAGGTTTTACAATGATGAAATATCAAAATGGTGAGAATAAAAATATAACTTCTAGCTACTACAATAGTGATAAAAGCTGAATCTACAACCAAAATTATCTTAATAAATAGACGTGAAGCATATTTTTAACGACCAACTACTCAATTAAAGATTTATGGATTTTTAACAATGTAGTCATTATAAAAATCTACTATCTTTAACCCTTGAAATTCAACTATATAATTAACAATCTTGTTAATCCTTTTAAAAAGGAACAATAAACAAATCAAAGAATTGTTATATATTTGTATATGCCTTAGGGCGAAAAATATTTAAGACTGTTGTAATTGACTTTTAATAATCAATTATGATTTGGGGTGAAAGCCAAGCATTTTTGCTTGGCTTTCTTTATTCCCAAATGTTAGGTTTTTTTCTACTTCGTTTTAATGAGGCTAGTTCATTGTATTTGAAAATGATTTTTTTTCTTAGCCTCGTATAATTTATTAACAGTGCCCGCTATTCCGGATGCATCTTCTTACATTTGAGTTTATCGTACTACGCTTTCGCGAAAGCGTAATAAAACCCATCTCCAGTGACTAATACTGCCGAAA
Source organism: Dokdonia donghaensis DSW-1 (assembly GCF_001653755.1). GTDB lineage: Bacteria > Bacteroidota > Bacteroidia > Flavobacteriales > Flavobacteriaceae > Dokdonia > Dokdonia donghaensis. Next base: position 174,724 of record NZ_CP015125.1, read on the forward strand.
ATACTCAGAAACGACTTTTTTTACTAGATGCATACGCATTGATTTTTAGAGGATATTATGCTCTTATTAAAAACCCGCGTATCACAAGTTCTGGTATGGATGTGAGTGCTATAATGGGGTTTACAAATAGCCTTTTTGATGTTATAAAACGAGAGCGACCAGATCACCTAGCTGTTGCTTTTGACAAGGGCGGAAGCTCTGCTCGTGTTGAAGCTTATGCTGATTATAAGGCAAATCGTGACGAAACTCCAGAAGCGATACGCATAGCGGTACCTCATATACAAGAAATACTTAAGGCTATGCACATTCCCATTATTGAGCGTGAAGGTGTAGAGGCAGATGACCTTATAGGCACCCTGGCAAAACAAGCCGAAAAGGAAGACTTTAAAGTCTTTATGGTTACACCAGATAAGGATTATGCACAGCTAGTCTCAGAAAATATATTTATGTACAAGCCTGCTCGTATGGGTAATGGTATTGAGATCTGGGGAATCCCAGAGGTGCAAAAGCGTTTTGAAGTAGAGCGCCCAGAGCAAGTGATAGATTACCTAGGGATGATGGGTGATGCGTCAGACAACATACCGGGGCTTCCAGGTGTAGGTGATAAAACGGCAAAGAAATTTATCGCAGCATACGGTTCTATGGAAGGGCTTCTTGAAAATATAGATAAGCTCAAGGGCAAGATGAAGGAAAAAGTGATCGCAAATGCAGAGCTGGGACTTCTTTCTAAACAACTCGCAACTATAATGCTAGATTGTGATGTACAGTTTGACGCAAAAGATTACGAACTCTCAGAACCAGATGCAGAGGCGGTCACAAAGAAGTTTGACGAGCTGGAGTTTAGACGTATGAAAGATCAGTTTGTAAAAATCTTTTCTGGCGAGGCAGAGCAAGGCACGCAGGTATCTTCTACCTCATCTGCAAAGAAGCAAGCAGCTACCGCAGCGGGGGCAGGACAGTTTTCGCTTTTTGGTGGAGATGGTGGCGCTACCGCAGCAACCGTGGCAGATGCTTCTACACGTAAAACCATAAAAGACACCCAGCATTTTTACCAGACAATAGATAGCCCGCTTGCGCGAAAACTATTTATACAAAATCTACTTCAACAATCTTCTGTATGTTTTGATACAGAAACCACAGGTCTAGACCCACTCGTGGCAGAGCTTGTAGGTATCGCTTTTTCTTGGGAAGCTGGTAAGGGGTATTACATACCGCTTCCAGAAAGTAAAGAAGAGGCCCAAGCACTAATAGAAGAATTAAGAACATTTTTTGAGGCTACTACCATCGAAAAAATAGGTCAAAACCTTAAATATGACATAAAAGTTCTTGCAAAATATAACATAAAAGTTAAGGGAAAACTTTTTGACACAATGCTTGCCCACTATCTCATTAACCCAGATATGCGTCATAATATGGACGTACTGGCAGAGACGTACCTTAACTACACACCTGTATCTATCACAGAGCTCATAGGTAAAAAAGGAAAAAACCAAAAGTCTATGCGCGACGTGCCACTAGACCAGCAAACAGAGTATGCGGTAGAAGATGCAGATATTACCCTGCAGCTTAAACAGCATTTTGAAAAAGAGCTTGATGAGGCAGGCACGCGCAAACTATTTGATGATATTGAGATTCCCTTACTTAGAGTACTTGCTGCAATGGAGGTAGAAGGAATCAACTTAGACGTACACTTTTTAGAGAGCTTGTCCGGTGATCTTAATGCAGATATAGAACGTCTTACTTCTGAGATTTATGAAGAAGCTGGAGAAGAGTTTAAAATATCTTCACCTAAGCAACTCGGCGAAATTCTTTTTGACAAAATGAAGCTTGTAGACAAGCCTAAAAAGACAAAAACAGGACAATACTCAACTGCAGAAGATGTTTTATCATACCTTGCAAAAGATCACGATATCATCCAGAAAGTACTAGACTACCGCGGGCTATCTAAGTTAAAGTCTACATATGTAGATGCATTGCCAGAGCAAGTTGCTCAAGATGGTCGTGTACATACAGACTATATGCAAACCGTAGCAGCGACGGGAAGATTAAGTTCTAACAATCCTAACCTACAAAACATCCCTATACGTACAGAACGCGGTCGCCAAGTACGTAAAGCATTTGTACCTAGAGATGAAAACCACACACTGCTCGCAGCAGATTATTCTCAAATTGAGCTACGTATTATAGCAGCTCTAAGCGAGGAAGAAAATATGATACAAGCCTTTACAAATGGTGAAGACATTCACGCTAGTACGGCGGCAAAAGTTTTTAATGTACCACTAGAAGAGGTAACAAGAGAGCAACGTAGTAATGCAAAGACAGTAAACTTTGGTATTATATATGGTGTCTCTGCCTTTGGACTTTCTAACCAGACAGACCTATCACGAGGAGAAGCAAAAGAGCTCATAGACAACTATTATAAATCGTACCCTAAGCTACGCAACTATATGAGTGAGCTTGTAGATTTTGCTAGAGAAAATGGGTATGTAAAAACAGTTCTAGATAGGCGTCGCTACCTTAATGGTATTAACTCAAGCAACGGTGTTGTGCGTGGTGCTGCAGAGCGTAATGCTGTAAACGCACCTATACAAGGGAGCGCAGCAGATATTATTAAGATTGCTATGATTAATATTTTTGAGAAGCTAGAAATCAGTGATTACAAAACAAAAATGCTACTCCAAGTGCACGATGAACTTGTTTTTGATGTGCCAAACACTGAGCTTGATGACATCAAAAACCTCATCAAAACCGAAATGGAAAGTGCCTTTAAAATGGCAGTACCTCTAGATGTAGAAGTAGGAGTAGGTCAAAACTGGCTAGAGGCACACTAAAAAATAAAGCTATCTCATATTAAAAAAGCCAAATGAAAATAACTTCTCATTTGGCTTTTTTATTTACATATATGTCATCTCATACTATTTCCTCACATATGTTGAGACTGCGGCAAGATTATTAAAATCTCCGTGAGGATAATTATTGAGATGATCTCTATTAAGAAACTCTCGAAACCTTAAGGTGTCAAGATCTTGTGACAATTCTCCTATTAGACCCGTTTCTATAACAACCGTATTACCATTAATTGTGTAACTGGGTGCTTGTATGTAATTTTCAACCACTATGCATACAAATTCCATAAGGTGATCGCCGTTCTCGGTCACGCAAGTTGTAATTGCATAAGGCGGTATGACAGTGTTTTTTTCTGTAAAGGTTATTTCTTGAGGATTGAGTACCTGCTCATTTTCTTCAAGTAAATCTGTAGAGGCAACGCCATCATTATTTAAGTCTATGGCTGTCTCTACGGTATATGAGATTTGCCTGTAAGTCACCTCTGCAATAGGAGACTTTTCTTTAGACTCATCTTCACCACAACTTAAAAAAGCAAGTAGCAATAACGAGAGATATAGGCAATGTTTCATTAGATAGATTTAACTAGGCAAAGATATAACGTATTAATTGTAGTTAAGTATAGAAGGTTCTTAAATTATTTTCAATTCATTTTAACAATCTCAAATAAAACAGGTTACGCTTTCGCGAAAGCGTAAAAAAACCCCAAAACAAACATACAAGCTTTGGGGTACATTTGGGGCGTAATTTTTATTACAGCGCAAATCTATACGTCCATTTTACTAAAAACGTATTCCTGATTTGCTGCCCAAGTATCTGACTATCTGCTGCGTCAAAGAGGCTATCTTCTGTAGAGGCTCCACCTTCGATACCTTGTGACCAAACTAAAAACAACTCAGAGCCTGGCTTATACTCCCATCTCGCTACAAGGTTTGATCTAAATTGAACGAAGTTAAAATCTGGATCTCCAAAGGCATAATCTACACTTCCATCCTCATCTTCATCTACAGCATAACCACCATCTACAGTACTTATTTGATTTTGATTAAATAAGGTTACTCGCTTATTAAGATCTTCGTTTTCGCTATCTGCTACGTAGTTAAAATTAGTGTAGGTCCCTTTTGCTATAAACGGCTGCGCATAATATTGTATGGTAAAATTAGGGTTGATATTATAATTAACACGTAGTGTCGCACTTAACGTTTCTTGATTAATCGCTCCTGTTATATATCTCGTATTATATTGAGCAGGCTCGTAAGCTTGTTGAGATACATACTGCGTTCTGTTTGGGTTTTTCTCATAGACTGTAGAGAGTGACAAACTTAGTGCATCTAGCGGCTGGTAGTTAAGCCTAAGCTCGTACTGATTAAATGAGAAGTTATTTTGCTTTGCTTGCGAGTTTACATAAATAGCAACTGCGCTTAACTTTTTACGCTGGTCTGTACCAGCAGCCACAAAGTAAAAGTTTTCTTCATTAAACCTCCAGCGTGGTCCTCCTCTCAAAAATGAGTTTATAAATATGCGAGGTTTGTGCGCACCACCTACTTCTGTAAACCAGTTGTTTTTCCAGTTTATCTCTGCCCTACCTTCATACTGAATGCGATTAAAGTTACCTTGAAAATCATACTGTGTAGTTTGCTCCACACCTACATTTGCTCGTCTATACCAAGAGGTAGAGTTGTTCCAGAAGCGTCTTACACTTGCAAATTGTACAATACGGTCTGCACGACGCAAGAAGCCTATATCGTTAAGCTCTAGACCAGGAGACCTCCAGTTACCCCCTAGCTCATAGCGCCATTTACCACTACCTCTACCTATGGCAAGGTTTCCTCCGGTACCAGAGAGGCTTGTAGCATTAGGGTCTACCGATACGTGGTCTGCATCTACACGTTGATATAAATGTGTGAGTGAGGTTTGTGTATTGAGTATAGCCTGAGGATCTCCGTTAACACGGCTTATAATCCCTCTACCAGTTATGTAGTACTTACGATCTTTCCAGTTATGGTTAAAATCTATACCGCCAGAGTAGGCTTGTGTATGTAAGAAGTCTAAGCTACGCTCCATATTACGTGTTGTGTTTGTAAATATGGCTCCTATAAAAGAGTTACGATCATTAAAATCTTTTTGAACTCTACCCACAAAGTAGTTAGTAAGAGGCTCTACTAGTTCTTCTCTTTTTGTGCCTAGCTCATCGCTAAGCTCGAGTTGCGTTGTGATTTCTTCCCTATCGTCTAGCTTTATCTCTGCAAACTCTTTTGCCGTGACACTCTCTAGCACACCTATAGTCCACCCGTTTTTAGTTTTTCCGCTAAACTTTGCCGCACCCAGTATAGTCGTGTTAATAGGGAAGTCTTCATACTCTCCTTTACTTGGGTCTGAAGTTGTAAATCCTTGCGGAGTCCTCCCTATACGTCTCGGGAAGAAAACATTATCTGAACCACCACCTACTCTAAAGTCAAAGACACTTTTATTTTCGACAAAGAAAGGTCGACGCTCTTGAAAGAAAATCTCAAATCCATCTAGCGCTATAGCTCCAGGGTCTGCATCTACTTGTCCAAAATCTGGATTTACAGTGAGGTCGAGCGTGAGATCATTTGTGATACCAATTTTTGCATCAAGACCTACATTGCCACTAAAGTCATCCCCATCTCTAAAGGGGTTACCCACCTCTTCCTCAAAAGTATCGTACTGCCCCAGCACAAAAGGTTGTATTTCTAATTGTTTTTGAGGTTTAATTCCTTTTATACCTCGTAGTTCTCCAAACTCACTCACCCATCCAGGAGGATTTGCCGGCAGAGGTTGCCAGGTAGAACGCTCTTCATTTGCAAAGTAGCGTCTTGTAGACTGTATACCCCACACCTGCTCATCATCTGCACTAAAACGCAACTGACTTAACGGAATGCGCATCTCTGCCGTCCAGCCTTCTTCATCTTCTGAGGTGGCGAGATACCAGATAGGATTCCAGCTGCTATCAAAGTTTCCGTTATTTGATATAAACTCATCACCTTTTACTCCAGAAGCAGAGGCTGTAAATGAGAAACCTGTACGATCGTCATTATAACTATCTATATTAATCTCTACCCAGTCACCCGGAAAATCATCACGGCGGCCTAATCTTTTTTCTAGTTTTGACTTATCACTCTCTAAACAGTGAAAGGCTACATACAGATTTTTTGCATCATAGGTGATTTTCATCTTAGTTTGCTGTGTAGGCGGTGTACCTACATCTGGCTCAAATTGTAAATAATCTGTAGACCACGGCACGCTAGCCCAGGCACCATCAGATAGGTTTCCATCTATTTTTGGCGCGTCACCGGTAAAAGTATTTGTGGTATAAACTTTTCTTGCAATGGCTATTTTGGTAGAGTCTACTTGAGCAAATAAAGACAGGGAACTTAGAAAGAAAAGAATGATTACTGCTCGTAGGCGATTGACTGTAAGGTACATTAGGTTGTTTTTGGTTGATGATATTAGAGAGACTTATAAAAACAAGCGTTGTGACAACCTAAACAGTTTTTTAAGATTTTATTAACTTTTTCTGGGTAAAATACCGCTTTCGCGAAAGCGTAAACAACACCTATTATATAGACCGAAAAAGTATTGTAACTGATAGAATATATTATTGAAAAAAAATGCTTACAAAATATAGTGATACAGAGGTTTGTGTGATAAATAATTTTATGTACTTTTGCAAACCCGTTTTTAGACGGGAAATGGAATGTTTAATTAAAATTAATTAGTGTGGACGCATTAAGTTACAAAACAGTATCTGCAAACAAAGCTACCGTAAACAAGGAGTGGGTTTTGATAGATGCAGAAGGACAGACGCTAGGACGTATGTCTTCTATCGTAGCTAAGTTTTTACGCGGTAAGTACAAGCCTAGTTTTACACCTCACGTAGATTGTGGAGATAACGTTGTTATCATAAACGCTGCAAAGGTGCAATTATCTGGAAACAAGTGGACGGAAAAATCATACATCCGTCACACTGGATACCCAGGAGGGCAACGTAGTCTTACAGCTAGAGAACTCTACGACAAAGATCCAACACGTGTAGTAGAAGCTGCCGTAAAAGGGATGTTACCTAAAAACAAATTGGGGAGTGCAATCTTCCGCAACCTAAAAGTGTATGCAGGAGCAGAGCACGATCAGGAAGCGCAGAAGCCTCGTGCCATTAACCTAAACGAAATCAAGTAAATGGAGACTTTACACAAAATCGGTCGTCGTAAGACCGCAGTAGCTCGTGTTTATCTTACTGAAGGAGAAGGTAAAATCACTGTAAACAAAAAAGAACTGAACAACTACTTCCCTACTGGAACATTACAGTACAAAGTAAACCAGCCGCTTGTTTTAACAAACAACGAAGGTAACTTTGACATTAATGTAAACGTATATGGTGGTGGTATCACTGGTCAGGCAGAGGCTATCAGACTTGCTCTTTCTAGAGCTATGTGTGAACTAGACGAAGAAAATCGTCTTATCCTTAAGCCAGAAGGTCTTCTTACTCGTGACCCAAGAATGGTTGAGCGTAAGAAATTTGGTCAGAAGAAAGCACGTAAGAAGTTCCAATTCTCAAAGCGTTAATATATCGCTTCACTTGCAAGTGGCTCAGGCTATATGGCAAGCGAGATTTAGAATTACTTATTTTTTAAAAATTTAAATTAATTGAAATGTTGTCGTTGCTTATTATGCTTTCGCGAAAGCGGAATCTTAATAAGGTTAGTTTAGCATCTAAACTTCGTAAAACGGAGTTGCTAATTTTAATGTCCAACGGAACGTAAACTATTACAAAAATGGCAAACAACATCGAAATAAAAGAATTGCTTGATGCAGGTGTACACTTTGGACACCTCACAAGAAGATGGGATCCAAATATGGCACCGTATATCTATATGGAGCGTAACGGGATACACATCATCAATCTTTATAAAACTGCAGCAAAAATTGAAGAGACTTGCGAGGCTCTACAAAAGATTGCTGCTTCTGGTAGAAAAATACTCTTTGTAGCTACCAAAAAACAAGCTAAAGATATCGTAGCAGAAAAAGCTCGTAACGCAAATATGCCGTACATCACAGAAAGATGGCCTGGTGGAATGCTTACTAACTTTGTTACTATACGTAAAGCAGTTAAGAAAATGCAGACAATTGACCGTATGAAACAAGATGGTCGTTTTGATACACTTTCTAAGAAAGAAAAACTACAGATGAACCGTCTTCGTGAGAAGCTTGAGAAAAACCTTGGTTCTATATCAGATATGACACGTCTTCCTGGCGCTCTATTTGTTGTAGATATTAAGAGAGAGCACATCGCGATTAAAGAAGCTCAAAAATTAAACATTCCAATTTTTGCAATGGTAGATACTAACTCTGATCCAAGAGAAGTAGATTATCTTATCCCTGCAAATGACGATGCTTCTAAATCTATCGACAAGATCGTAGGTTTTGTTTCTGACGCTGTTAGCGCTGGTCTTGCAGACCGCAAAGCTGGAAAAGATGCTCAAAAAGAAGGTGCAGATGCCCCTAAAAAAGAAGCAAAAGATCCTAAAGCTAAGCCTGCAAAAGCTGCCGTAGCTGCAAGTGAAGAAGAAGAGTAAATAACATTAAGTTAATACTAAAAGGTCGTTTAATTCTTTTCTTTGCGGAAAACGATTAGACGACTTTTTTCAATTTTAAAACATATACAAATGGCAAACATAACAGCCGCAGACGTAAAAAAATTAAGAGAAGCTACTGGTGCTGGAATGATGGACTGTAAAAAGGCCCTCGTTGAAGCAGAAGGTGATTTTGATAACGCAGTAACTGTACTTCGTAAGAAAGGACAAAAAGTTGCAGAAAAGAGAGCAGACAGAGACTCTTCTGAAGGTGTTGTTGTTGCAAAGATTAACGACGCAAACACTCGCGGAGTTGTAGTATCACTTAACTGTGAGACTGACTTTGTTACTAAGAACGATACATTTGTTGAACTTGCTAACAAAATGGGAGATATTGCTCTTTCTGTAAATTCTAAAGATGAGATGCTTGCTGCAGACTTTGATGGGATGACAGTTGCAGAAAAGCTTATCGAGCAAACTGGTGTTATAGGTGAAAAAATTGAAATAGGTGGTTACGAGACATTAGAAGCTCCTTTTGTAGGTTCTTATGTACACGGTAACAAAATAGGTGCTCTAGTAGGACTTACTGCTGCTACAGATAATGCTGCAGAGGTTGCAAAGAGTGTATCTATGCAAGTTGCATCTATGGGAGCTACAACACTTTCATACAAAGATTTTGATCCAGCATATGTTGCATCAGAAACTGAAGCAAGAATCGCAGCTATCGAAAAAGATAACATCGAGCTTGGACGTCTTGGTAAGACTCTAAAGAATGTACCTCAGTATATCTCTATGTCACAACTTACTCCTGAAGTACTTGCTCAAGCAGAAGCAGATATCAAAGAGCAGTTAAAAGCAGAAGGGAAGCCTGAGCAAATCTGGGACAAAATTGTACCTGGTAAAGTTGAGCGTTTTGTAGCAGATAATACTACTCTAGATCACGAGCAGGCACTACTTGATCAACGTTTTATTATGGACGACAGCCAGAACGTAGCAGAATTTGTTGCTTCAAAAGGTGATGCATCTGTACAAGGATTTAAAAGAGTTTCTTTAACATAGTAGTTTTAGCACTTATCCATAAAAAAAGCCTCCAAATTGTGGAGGCTTTTTTAGTTTATAGAATGTTTGAATTCTATTAGTTTCTCGCGATAGTGAGATTTCCTAAACTCTCTACAAAAGGACCATCACCAGCATATGGGGCATCTACACAAATTCCTATTGTGTTATTTTCTGAAACAGAAGATGAGTCATAAGTTTCTCCAGCCTTAGTACCAGCATCAAGCAATACAAGACCTGTTTGAATCTCTTCCTTAAGAGTATTACCATCTACAATATCTAGTGATGCGGCTCCTACAAACCAATCTGGACTAGGGTTGAGCTTTGCTAGAAAAGTCACTCTTGTTCTAGTTGGTGTAAAAGTAATATCAAAAGACGATGTTCCTACAGCACTAGCATTACTAGCTGTTTGAATTAAAAACAAACCTTCACTTTGACCTTGTTGACTTTCTAAAGCAGTAACTAGCGCATCTACATCTCCAGACTCTGCATACGCAGCAAGTCCATCATTTGCGACACTTCCAGTTTGGAAAACATTTATATTGGGAGAATGTATGATTGCGACCACTGGACCAAAGCTAGGGTTACTTGGATATTCTTCGGGAAACATTTCTTCACTAAATGATGTTTCAAAGCTAAGTGTATACTCTGCTGTTGCATTTCCTTCAAAATCAGTCCCGCTATCTGGTTCTCCAGCAGGACTACCATCATCATCACCACAACTAAGTATTACCATACTAAGCACTATTACAAAAGCATATTTAAATTTAAATTTCATTTCCTTGTTTTGAGTTTGTTAATAATTATTTTCTGGCGTGAGTGCTAACTCACTTATAACGAAATTAAAGATACTAAAGAATAGTAGATGCGGGGTAAGCTTTTATAAAATCTAACCTTTTTCGCCACTTTACTTCTCTAAATTTATTGGTTTCTTCCATTAAGTGATTTTAAAAAAAGGTTTAAACATTATATTTGCATAATCTTAGATATTATGAAATACAAAAGAATTTTACTTAAGCTTTCTGGTGAAGCATTAATGGGAGAACGTCAATATGGTATTGATCCAAAACGTCTAGCAGAGTATGCAGAAGACATTAAAGCAGTGACCGAAAAAGGGATTGAAGTTGCCATTGTAATTGGCGGCGGTAACATCTTTAGAGGTGTGGCAGGAGCAAGTAAAGGTATGGACCGTGTACAAAGTGATCATATGGGAATGCTCGCGACGGTTATAAATGGCCTAGCATTACAAGATGCACTTGAAGCAGCAGATGTAAAGACAAGATTACAAACTGCAATTAAAATAAATGAAGTAGCAGAACCTTTTATAAGACGTAAGGCTATGAGCCACCTTAGAAAAGGACGTGTAGTAATCTTTGGCGGAGGTACTGGCAACCCTTACTTCACAACAGACTCTGCAGCTGTGCTTAGAGCAATAGAAGTTGAAGCAGATGTGATTTTAAAAGGAACTCGTGTAGATGGTATTTATACAGCAGATCCAGAAAAGAATACAGATGCTGTGAAGTATGATCATATATCATTTGATGATGTACTAAGCAAAGGGCTCAAAGTAATGGACACGACTGCATTTACCTTAAGTCAAGAAAATGAGTTACCTATCATTGTTTTTGATATGAATACACGAGGAAACTTAATGAAGGTTGTTTCTGGAGATGATTCTATAGGTACTACTGTAAACTAAGAACGCAGAATATTGGCTCAATTTTTGTAAACTTGTTATCACAATTAATATTACGATGAACGAAGATTTAAAATTTATAATAGATAGTGCAAAGGAAGCGATGGATAATGCTATCACGCACTTAGGAAAACGTTTACTCACCATTAGAGCTGGAAAAGCTAGTCCTGCAATGCTTCAAGGTTTAATGGTAGATTACTACGGAAGTCCAACGCCTCTTAGTCAGGTAGCAAATGTAGTTGCACCAGATGGTCGCACAATATCTATCCAACCTTGGGAGAAGTCTATTATTCAAGAAATAGAAAAAGCCATTATAAATGGTAACCTAGGCTTCAACCCTATGAATAACGGTGAAAGTGTTATTATAAATGTACCACCACTTACTGAGGAGCGTCGTAAAGAGCTTGTAAAGCAAGCCAAAGCTGAAGCAGAAGATGCAAAAGTAGGTGTGCGTAATGATCGTAAAAACGCAAATAACGATATCAAAAAAGTAGACAGCGCCTCTGAAGATGAGAAAGCAAATGCCGAAGTAGATATTCAAAAACTTACTGATATTCATATCAAAAAGATAGAAGAGGTTCTTGCTAATAAAGAAACAGAGATAATGACTGTGTAATTACTTACAGTAGTTAAACAATTACAAAAAGCGACCTCTTGGGTCGCTTTTTTGATACATTTACGTTACAATAATTTATATGCGTATAATTTTCGTATTCCTTTCGTTTATCTGCAGTGCTACACTAAGCGCCCAAACCACTCTTACAGCAGATGCTATAGTGCAAAAGGCAATTGATAACAAATCACAAAATGACCCTCGAGAAGCGCTAGAGTCATTCTCGCTACACGCATATGAGAAAACGATAATCACAGACAGCCTCAACGGGAACTCACACAACTTCTTTTCTGAAAAGGCTAGTCTAGTACAATATGACCGTGAGAACGACTTTACAGAGGAGGTTATGGGCTACCAGTTGGCTGGTTTTAAAAACCCTAGGTATGAAGTCTTTGCAGTAAACATACAGTCTCGCTCGTTTTATGACAGTGATTTTGTCATATTTAATAATAGATATGCCGGCATACTTTCAAAAAGAGGCGTACGCAATTACAACTATACACTTCAAGAAACCGCTCCTGGAGAAGATTACATTATTTCATTTACCCCAAAAGCACCTAAGCGCATCCCGGGGCTAACAGGAACTATGGTACTCGACAGGGAGACCCTCGCTATAAAAGATGTCAAAGTACGTATAAACGATAAGCTCAATATCGTTCTAAACCAAGAATACACATATCTAGAAGATAATGAGATTTACCTCCCAGTGCGTAGGGAGTTATTTTTAGACAAAGGAGAAGAAGATAGAAAACTTTCTTTCTTTAAAGGTCGTATCTCAATAGGCACCATTGAAAATGAGGTTGTAGAAAATATTGTGAGCCGTAAGTTTCTCGTATCGACTACCACAATGAGTGATTTTAAGATTAATGAAGGTATAGATAAAGAACTCTCAAAATATGCCATCACTTTTGATAAAGAGGCAAACAATAGACCAGAGGATTTCTGGAAAAAATATCGTTCAGAAAATCTCACTACCAAAGACAAGCGAAGCTTTTCTGAAATAGAAAAAATAGTAAATGCCGAAAATATTGAACGTAGACTAGGTACTACAAACAACTTTAGCATAGGCTATTTTAGCTTTAAAGCTTTCGATTTTGATCTTACCTATCCTGTGAAGTTTAACAACTATGAGGGATTACGACTAGGTATAGGCGGCGTTACAAATGAGTCTTTTTCAAAACGCTTTAGGCTAGAAGGCTACACAGCATACGGTTTTAAGGATAAAGACCTTAAATATGGTATAGGTGGAGGCTACTTACTTAATCCAGATAAAGGCGCTTGGATCTCTGCTACATATAATAGCGACCTTGAAGAAGTAGGTAACTACGCCTATCTTACAGACCGTAGGGTGTATTCACTCTTTGAGCCTCGTCTTGTAAATATTACACAATTTTACAAACACCGCACCACGCGCATTAATCTAGAGTATAGACTTACCCCACAAATATTATCTGAATTTCAAATCGCCCATAGACGCTTAGATCAAACCACACCCTACCGCTACAATAAAGATGGTGAGATTATACGTGATTATGACGTAACAGAGGCAACAGCATCTTTTAGATGGAGCCCGTCTAATAAATATTTAAAAACAGATAGCGACGTGCTGCCCGTGTATGAGGGACACCCTATCATCTCTGGTCAAATCTCTCAAGCAGTAGATGGTCTAGGTGGCGATCTTGCATTTACAAAACTGGCTGCAAAAATGTTTTATCGTGTAGATAGACTCAATAAAACGGCAACCGAAGTTCTTCTTGAGGGTAATATTGCCTTTGGAGACCTACCCATTACCCACCTCTTTCACGCATTTCCAAATGCGCCTACTAAGGAGACCATACTACAGCGATTCTCTGTAGCAGGAGTTAATAGTTTTGAGACGATGTATTTTGGCGAGTTCTTTTCAGATAGATTATTTACTGCTCAAATCAAGCATAGACTCGCACCTTTTAATATTTCAAAGCGCTTCAAGCCAGAGATGGTCTTTATAAGTCGTTTTGCGCTAGGCGACATACGCAATCCAGAAGATCATCTCGATATTGACGCCTTTGGGTCATTAAGTAAAGGATATACTGAGACGGGTTTTGAACTCAATAAGCTTCTTTTCGGCTTTGGTACCAGCTTGACGTATCGTTATGGCGCCTACCACTTACCTAACTGGGAAGACAACATTGCATTTAAGTTCACTTTCAACCTAAAGCTATAAATACGAGACCTAGCTGTTTATATTTTTATGAACCTAGGTTAATTTTTTTACGCTTTCGCGAAAGCGGTCTACACATTACCCACAAGCCGCTCGCATTTTCTCCAAGTATCTGCTCTCAAAAGAATATCTTTGCACGGCTTAAAACAAGGCAATGGCAAAATTTCTAAGTAAGGGTTTCTGGGAATCGGTAGCGAGTATTATACTGCGCAACCGTCCGTTAATAATCATTCTTGTCTTAGCGTTTACTGTATTTTTAGGATTTCAGTGGCGTCATATGAGATTTACATATACGGAGGCAAATCTTCTGCCAGATGACCACGAGGTAAATCTAGAGTATCAAAATTTTAAAGATAAATTTGGCGAGGAGGGTAACCTCATCGTGCTAGGTATACAAGACGAGCGCCTATTTACGCCAGAAATACTTACCGCTTGGAACGAACTTTCGGCAAAAATTGCTCAGTCAGATGCAGTTGCACTTTCTTTATCACTTAAGGATTTAAAAATTCTAGACAAGCAAGAGGAGCCACAGCGTTTTGATCTTGTGCCTTTTATGACAGACAGTACGCTCACTACCGAGAGTGCTGCTAGTTACAGAAAGTTACTCTTTGACGATTTACCGTTTTACGAAAATCTCATTTATAACAAAGAGACGGGCACCGTGCGCTCTGCGGTATACCTCAAAAAAGATTTAATAAACACTCCTGCACGTAGAGACTTTGTGGTAAATGACCTCATCCCTGCCATTGCAGATTTTGAAGCTGCACACGATATTAAAGTTCGCACTAGTGGTATGCCTTACATACGCACGCTTAATGCTCAAAACATTATAGATGAGATAGGCATCTTTGTGGGGGCAGCATTGCTGGTGACTTCATTTATTTTTTTCTTCTTCTTTAGATCTTACAGAGCCACATTTATCTCTATGGTCACAGTGATTATAGGTGTGATGTGGGCTTTTGGATTTTTAGGATTACTAGGATATGAAATCACTGTACTTACAGCGATCATCCCGCCGCTTATTATTGTGATAGGGATTCCTAACTGTATTTTCTTAATAAACAAATACCAGCAAGAGTATAAAAATCACGGTAACCAAGTAAAGGCACTACAGCGAGTGATTACAAAAGTGGGTAACGCCACCTTAATGACTAACATTACTACGGCCTCTGGTTTTGGAACTTTTATCCTAACGGAGAGTTCGCTACTTAGTGAGTTTGGTGTCGTGGCGAGTATAAATATCATTGCCATATTTTTATTATGCCTCCTCATCATTCCTATTTTATATAGTTATATGTCTCCTCCTAAGGAGAAACACCTCAAGCACCTAGGTAAAAACTGGATAGAAGGTTTTGTAGACTGGATGGAACGTATGGTGCGCAACAGGCGTACAACCATTTATGCATCAAGTGTATTATTACTTGCATTAAGTATCATAGGGATCTATCAAATACGTATCTCTGGCTCGCTTATAGAAGATATGCCTAAAAAGGCTGGCTTCTACAAAGACATCAAGTTTTTTGAAGAAGAGTTTGATGGGATTATGCCGCTTGAGATTCTTATAGATACTAAGAAAAAACAAGGTGTAATGAAGCTCTCTACCCTCAAGCGAATGGAAGAGCTAAGCACTACTATAGAAGAGCAACCAGAGCTCTCTGCTCCTATCTCTATTGTAAATCTAGTAAAGTATGCAAAGCAAGCTTACTTTAATGGTAACCCTAAGTATTACCAGCTCCCTACCAGCAACGAGAGCAACTTTATACTGCCGTATGCAAAGAGTTTTGATAATGACGAAAACCTTATGGGAGCCTATGTAGACAGTACTGGGCAATATGCTAGAATCACTACATTTATGAAAGATGTAGGCACAGACAAGATGGAGCGTGCCGAAGAAAATATACAGCTCAAAATCGATAAACTCTTTCCAGAAGAGCGATATGAGGTAACAATGACGGGTACTGCTCTTGTTTTTCAAAAAGGAACAGATTACCTCGTGATGAACCTTGTGATAAGCCTATCACTAGCTATATTACTCATTGCATTATTTATGGCGTGGATGTTTAAATCACTACGTATGATTATTGTATCCCTTATCCCTAACCTACTGCCACTACTAGTTACAGCAGGTATGATGGGCTTTATAGGCATCCCTATCAAGCCATCTACGATTCTTGTTTTTAGTATTGCCTTTGGGATCTCTGTAGATGATACAATACACTTTCTTGCCAAATACAGACAAGAACTCAAGGCAAACAAGTGGAAGATTAAAAAGTCTGTATATGCCTCGCTACGTGAGACGGGAGTAAGTATGTTCTACACTTCTATTGTACTTTTCTTTGGCTTCTCGGTATTTATGATAAGTAGTTTTGGCGGTACAGTGGCTCTAGGCGGTCTTGTAAGTGCAACGCTATTATTTGCAATGCTTGCAAACCTTCTATTATTACCATCACTCCTACTCTCTCTTGAGTCTGAAATTGCAAATAAAGATGTCTTTAAGGAACCTGCACTTCAAATTGTAGATCGTGAAGGTGATGAAGATACGGCTGGTACTAAAACTAAAAACAAGCAATAAGCCTGCAAACACATAATAGTGACTAATACACTTTTATAAAGCTAAGCGCTAGCGCGTATCTTTGTAAAAAAAGGCAATGCTAGATCAATATTTTGACGAGTTAAAAAAGGAACTTTCCCTAGGTATTAATAAAAAAGGGCATCCTTTTAGATACGTTACTTTAGGTACGGTAGATGCAGATGGCATCCCGCAGCTACGCACCGTAGTACTGAGGCAAGTACAAGACGACCTCTCGCTACGTATCTATACAGATAGCAGGTCTTCAAAAATCGCTCAGCTGTTACAAAACCCTACGGCCAGTTTACTTTTTTATCACCCTAAAAAGTTACTTCAGGTCAAGGTGACCGCTACGGCAAGCATTATTACAGATCCAACAGAGCTTGCCAAATACTACACGGGTGTGCAACCTAATTCAAAAAAAGATTATACCACCGCACAGCCTCCTGGAGCTACCCTTTCAAATCCAGATGAAGTCTCTTATCTAGAAGCGACGCATTTTTTTACCATTATAGCATTTGCTCCTACACAGATAGAATACCTTCAGCTTAAGAGGCCTAACCACATACGAGCATCGTTTACAAAGACTAATGATGAGTGGGAAGGACGCTTTATAAATCCTTAAAATTACGCTTTCGCGAAAGCGTACTAAAAACCCACATTACCACCGCGCACAGCTAGCTCAAGTTAGGGTGTTTTACCTTACGCCCTACGGCAAAAAACTTTTATATTTGCCCACTGTCAAGCAAACCCGAAAAAATAACACATATGACACATACACCTATAGTAGAATTACTGAGTAGTGATTCTATTCATCAAGAATTTACCGTAAAAGGGTGGGTACGATCTTTTCGTGCAAACCAGTTTGTAGCTCTTAATGATGGCTCTACGATAAATAACCTACAGTGTGTGGTTGATTTTGAAAATACAGATCCTACGTTACTTAAACGTATTACCGTAGGTGCTGCAGTGGCTATTACTGGTACCCTAGAAGAAAGTCAGGGTGGAGGACAACGCGTTGAGATTAAAGTAAAAGAAGTAGAGATAGAAGGTGATGCAGATCCAGAGGAGCTTAAAAAAACCATCTTATCGCCTAAGCGTCACACGCTAGAAAAGCTACGTGAGCAAGCACACCTAAGAGTACGTACAAATACCTTTGGGGCAATTATGCGTTTACGCTCTAAGCTCTCTTTTGCAATACACGAGTACTTTAATAAAAACGGATACTACCACGCACACACACCTATTATAACTGGTAGTGATGCAGAGGGTGCTGGTGAGATGTTTCGCGTAAGCGCACTAGACCCAGAAAACCCACCACGTAAGGAAGATGGGACTATAGATTATAGCAAAGACTTTTTTGGCAAAGAGACCAATCTTACGGTATCTGGACAGCTAGAAGGAGAGACCTACGCGCTAGGACTAGGTAAGATTTACACCTTTGGACCTACTTTTAGAGCAGAAAATAGTAACACCTCGCGTCACCTTGCAGAGTTCTGGATGGTAGAACCAGAGATGGCTTTTTGTGATCTTGATGGTAATATGGACCTCGCCGAAGATTTTATCAAATATGTGATAAACTATGCGCTAGAAAACTGCCAAGACGACCTTGCCTTTCTAGAAGAGAGACAGACTAAAGAAGACCAATCTAAGCCTGCGGCAGAGCGTGCTGCAATGCCACTACGTGAGAAACTTCACTTTATAGTAGATAACAACTTTAAACGTGTGAGCTACACAGAGGCGATAGACATCTTACGTAATAGTAAGCCTAACAAGAAAAAGAAATTTAAATACCCTATAAACGAGTGGGGCGCAGATTTACAGTCTGAGCACGAGCGTTTTCTGGTAGAGAAGCACTTTAAGTGCCCTGTTATCTTATTTGACTACCCGGCAAATATCAAAGCTTTCTATATGCGTCTTAACGAAGATGGTAAGACCGTACGAGCGATGGATGTACTCTTCCCAGGTATAGGTGAGATGGTAGGAGGATCACAACGTGAGGAACGCCTGGATGTACTTAAAGAAAAAATGGCAGCCTTAGACATCTCTGAGGAGGAGCTTTCTTGGTACCTAGACACGCGTAAGTTTGGAACGTGTACACATAGTGGTTTTGGCCTTGGTTTTGAGCGCCTTGTACTCTTTGTGACTGGTATGACAAACATACGCGACGTGATACCTTACCCACGTTTTCCAGGTCACGCAGAGTTTTAGAAAAAAGTTTTTTAGTACGCTTTCGCGAAAGCATACACACCGCATAAAATCCAATGTACTTAGGTATGTTGGATTTTTTTGTGTGAAAGAGATCGCTTACTCGGGTGAAACATCCTCCCTAGCCCTCCTTAGAAGGAGGGGACTTTAATAACGTTAGGTTCAATTTCGAGTTCAGCTTCAATTTCGAGTTCAGCTTCAAGTTCAAATTCAACTTTTCTTAATTGATGCGTGCTTACTCTTGCGAGACATCCTCCCTAGCCCTCCTTCGAAGGAGGGGACTTTAGTTGAGATTTAGAAACAAATTCGGCTTTGGTCATCTCGACGAAAGGAGAGATCTCATTATCTAGCTCAGGGGAGGTTGCTTACTCGTCGTTCTTACTCGGACTTGCTTACTAATATGCGATTTCTCCGTAAGGTCGAAATGACGAAGGGTTTCAAGTTCAAGTTCTGGTTCAAGTTCGATTTCAAGTTCAACTTTTCTTAATTAGTGCGTGCTTACTCGTGTGAAACATCCTCCCTAGCCCTCCTTCGAAGGAGGGGACTTTAGTTGTGGTTTAGAAAAAAATTCGGCTTTGTCATCTCGACGAAAGGAGAGATCTCATTATCTAGCTCAGGGGAGGTTGCTTACTCGTCGTTCTTACTCCGACTTGCTTACTCATATGCGATTTCTCCGCAAGGTCGAAATGACGAAGGGTTCAACTTTGGTTTCAAGTTCAAGCTCAAGTTCGAGTTTTCTTAATTGGTGTGTGCTTACTCTTGTGAAACATCCTCCCTAGCCCTCCTTCGAAGGAGGGGACTTTAGTGATGGTTTAGAAACAAATTCGGCTTTTGTCATCTCGACGAAAGGAGAGATCTCATTATCTAGCTCAGGGGAGGTTGCCTACTCGTCGTTCTTACTCAATCGTGCTTACTCATATGCGATTTCTCCGCAAGGTCGAAATGACAATGGGTTCAAGTTCAAGTTCAGGTTCAAGTTCAATTTCAAGTTCAGGTTCAGTTTCAAGTTCAAGTTCAAGTTCAAGTTCGATTTCAGTTTCAAGTTCAAATTCAACTTTTCTTAATTGATGCGTGCTTACTCGTGTGAAACATCCTCCCTAGCCCTCCTTCGAAGGAGGGGACTGTAGTTGAAATTTAGAAAAAAAATCGGCTTTTGTCATCTCGACGAAAGGAGAGATCTCATTATCTAGCTCAGGGGAGGTTGCTTACTCGTCGTTCTTACTCAGACCTGCTTACTCATATGCGATTTCTCCACAAGGTCGAAATGACGATAGGTTCGATTTCAGTTTCAGTTTCAACTTCAACTTCAAAACCACTTTTCAAAATAAAATTTCTTTTTGATAAGCTTGAAAACGTAGTCATTACAATGATAAGTTGTATTTTGGCGACGAATAATAATCCAAATTAATTATCTAAAATCAAATTATTAATACGTCTTCTTTCTTTTACCCAGTAAGTGTTTCACTTTAACCCGTGATAAGCCTACAATAAATCCACAAGGAAAGATAGCGTAAAATGTATCACACTATGGCAGAGATACCTGACAACATTATCCCTGTACAGGAAGCAGATGACTTGTACAAAACCTATGGAGATGATCGCGCTCCTATAATAGAAAAAGATGTAAACGACCAATATAGAGGTCAAGATCCTCCTTATGAAGCGACAAGATTTGTCACTGCAGATTATGAAAAGCTAAAAGAGTATATCGCTTTTATAGATCAAGAGTCAAAAGAAGCTGGAGTAACCCCAAAAGGGCTACGCATCTATTTTGGGGCAACAGAGCCTACTAAAGGAAAACCTGGTAGAGAGACGGTGTTCTTTAACCCAGTAGCGGCCTTTAAGGGCATAGATGGTGATATTTCTTATGCTATTCACACAGGCTTAGATGGTAGCAAACAGGCAATCACGGTAGGTGATGTAATAGATGGAAAAATACCTAAGGCTTCTGACACAGAATTAGTTAATGGAGGTGTGCAAAGTCTCGCTGGTGACGACTGGGAATATCCACCACCGCCGAGACAAAATGATCCTAACGATTATCATTAATTAAACGGTATTACAATAATGAACACGATACGCATATTGATTCATACAATAGAGCTAGTAGCGGCATTGTGTTCATTATTTACTCTTTGGAAATATAAATCAACACCTCTCAAATATTTTTGTGTGTACCTATGGTACGTAGTATTGCACGAAGCTGCAGCATATTTCTTACTTAGAGAAGGTATTATAAGATTTCAACTCACTAACCTCTATGGATTCATCACTACATTTTTTGTGTTATGGATGAGTTACAAATACATTAAGATTAAAAAATTCAAAAATACAACACTTATACTTTCTGGTATAGCACTATTAATTTTTCTTGCAGAACTAATATTTAAAGGCTTCAAGGAGGTTCTTTTTGTCTCTAAAACTACTGGCTATCTAATAGCTCTAATAAGTTTATTTCTTTATATAATAGGACTCTTTAAGACAAATAGCTTACACAACCCCTTTCGGGAATTGTTTACATATTTTTTATTAGGTTTTACCTTGTTTTTAATAGCATCACCCGTAATATTATTAGCAAGAAATATGTATATAAATAATATGGAGATGAGTATTAACCTTTCATACATAATGGGGTTCATAGTTTTTTTAATGTATGCTATTTTCTCTTTTGGCTTTATCTTTTCTAAAAAAGCATCTGAGTTAGAAGAGGACTAGATTAGTTCTTTTTTATGCTAGTGTAAGCTGTAACAACATTTGCTCTAGCTCCTACTTCCCATAAAGGGACATTTACCCCTACCCCACTACCTATAAGGGTAGTATACTTGTATTTCCCTAGCTTGGTTTAAGTTTTAACACTAACCCAAAACCAATTGTACAAATGAAAACAATTAAATTACTGGCCTTACTTTTTGTAAGTGCCATCATCCTTGAGGGCTGTAATGAGAAGCCTGCACATCCTGGAGAACCCACTGTAGGTGGCCCAATAGCACCGCCTAAAACCATTATAGACGTTCAGGAAGCTGAGGATATGTACCATCGTTATGGCAAAGACATAGCTCCCATTTTAGAAAAAAACAATCCAAATCTTAAAGCGACTAGATCGCTTTCTATAGATTATAAAACACTTAAAGATTATATCGCCTTTATCGATCAAGAAGCAGCAGCAGCAAATGATACTAAAATTTCAGGCTTACGTATTTATTTTGCCAAATATGAGGACTCAAAAAATGATGGAAGAGCAACTGTTTTTCTCAATCCCATAATGGAAGCTGGCGCAATAGGTGACTTAAGAGACGATGTCTCTTTTGCAATTAAGACAGAAAATGGAAAGAGCACTGCGGTGCCAGTAGGAAAATTAATAAAAAAACCAACTACTGGATCAAACAGAGCAGACTTAACAATGCCTATACAGAATGGAGTACAGAGTCTTGCGGCGAATGATTTTCCGTGGAGTCCACCACCGAATAGTGACCCCGATGATTATCAATAGGATAAATGAACGAAGAGTTTAAAATAGCAGGTATAATATCTGAATTTACAGCAGCAATTTTTGCTTCTATCTATTACTATAAATATCGTAATTCTAGACTTAAATTGCTGCTGTTTATTTTATGGTACATTCCCCTCAACGAGATGTTAGCTCAGTATCTTTTTGCAAGGACAGCAACTGGATACTTGTTAAAGAATCTCTATCGGATAATAATTCCCGCAAGTCTAATATTTCTAATTGGAACTCAAATCACACAAAGTTTAAGAAAAAAAATTGTTTCTATTTTTTTCTTCTTATGTGTCATTATATTCATAGTGAGTATTTATTTTGTAAACCCTCTTAAAGAATTTTCTAGTACTAATTTTACAATTTTCACTTTTATAGTGTTAGTATCTCTATTAATCTACTTTATTGATCTATTAAAGTCGGATAGGGTCTTAAAAATGTCAAGAGATCTTTTTCTATGGGTCGCTCTGGGGTTTTTAATTTTCTTTATTGCCTACCCTGTAATTTTATTGGCAAGAGAGTTTGTAAGTGACGGAAATAAAATACATAGGTCGTTAAATTATATTCAATTTACAGTGGCCATATTATCATATCTTACGATTGCCTTTGGATTCTATTATGGAAATAAGGTAGAAATCAACAAATAAATATTAACATTTAGAACAAAACATTGTACACCCTGTGGATTACCTAATATACATAGTGCTATTATTTGAGTTTGCTGCCGCAATCTCTGCCACTGTATATTATAAAAAGTACAAGTCAACCCCATTAAAATGGATGCTACCGCTTTTATGGTATATCGCCATTAATGAGTTTACTTGTCACATACTACTAGCGCCCTATAGGTTTGAGATACTTTATAACTTTTATGAGGTTATCGTTTGTTTAGGCTTATTAATAATCACAAGATTGCATTTATCACATCACACACGCATCGCTATAGCAAATGTATTAATCATAATAAGCGCTATCGCATTTACTATTACTGCGATTACTCAAGACCCTTTTAAAGACTGGCCTGTGTTCTCATTTACGTTATCTACTATTTTAATCATTATAGCACTCACGCTATACCTAGTGGAGCAATTAAAAAGTAATAAAATTGCAGCATACACCAGAGATATCTTTTTGTGGGTATGTATTGGTTTTTTAATATTCCACATTTCATATCCCGTCATTATGTTTTCGCGATACTTCCTTGTTATGGATAGTGTTTTCATATATGAGGCAATTTTTCTTATTCAATTTATTGCAGTAATTGCGTGTTATGGCACGATTGCATTTGGTTTTTATAGAGGAGTACATTCAGCAACATTAATAAAGCGCACTTTATGATTAAGGAAGAAGTTCTTGTCATATGGCTGGTCTGCGTGACCATTTTGTTTCTACTATTTTTAGTAGCGACTTTGTTTTGTGCGATTGCGCTGTATTATCGTTTTGATAACAAGCCGCGTGTACGGTAAATGGAGTTTCTCTCATTTTTTTAAAATTTGGTTTTGAGTACGCTTTCGCGAAAGCGTAACACAACTCTCCAGCGTAAAAAATCTTACAAAATGAAAATTTCTAATTTACTACCTTTCAATCTCATCAAATAAACCTCACTCCTTGAGCACCCTAATGTACATATCTGAAATTATAGCGGCACTTGTGGCAACTATTTTCTTCTACAAGTACAAACACCTGCCTATAAAAACGATACTGTACATACTCTGGATAGCCGTTATCACCGAAGGTATGGCTAGAGTATACTCACATTACTACCACAATAATCACTGGGTATATAATCTGTATGCCTTCTTGTTTTACACCCTATTTTATAAAATGATTTATGATCATATAAAAAATAAAACCAGAAAACGACTCGTACTAGGTATTGCTATTATAATGATGATCGCAGTAATTATAAGAGGTTTTGCTGTGCCTGTAATTACATTTTATATGAGTAAAACGTATAGTATCGCAATGGTGGTAATGGTGTTTTTACTTATGATTTATGCCGTAGAGCGCCTTAAGAGTGATGACAGTTTGCGGGTAAAAAATGAGCTAGCGCTTTTTGTTTTTACAGCTTATCTGGTTTTTGGTATTTCCTTTATTCCTCTGGCTCCTTTTTTGACAGGGCAGATGGACTTTAACTACTCCAGAGCTATGCTAGATATCTTGCAGGGCGTACAGACTGCGGCCTTACTGTTTGCAAATGCCTTACTTGTTTTTGGCTTTATATGGACAAAACCAAGAGGAAGAGAGGTCTTATAAGAGAGCTTTCTAGATGCAAATTTTAAAGCTCATACTGTAAACTAAAGGGCAAATGCCCTATGGTGAATGCGTACCAAAATAAGTATCTTGAACTCTTAATTTAATCACACCCCAATAGCAATCTATGTTTCTGATTCAAGATCAAGATAGCGGCACTCTTTTTATAGTGCTTGTTGCCATCACCATTTTACTACTACTGCTGGTTGTTGTTGTAGTGCTATTTTCTGTTTTTATGAAGCGTAAAAACAGCTTACTGTTAGAACAAGAAGAGGCAAAACAACGTTTTGAAAGAGAAATTACAGAAACGCAGATAGAGATACGTGAGGAAACGCTACGTAACATAAGCTGGGAGCTACACGATAATATAGGTCAGCTACTTACACTTGCAAAAATACAAACTCAAAACTCTGGTGGTAGCCAGCAAGATCTAGACGAGGCAGTAGCAACCATAGGTAAGGGTCTTACTGAGATACGAGCGCTATCAAAACTCATAAACCCAGAGGCGCTTAAAAATATGTCTTTACCAGAGGCACTTAACCTAGAGCTAGAACGCTTTGAGAGAATGGCTTATCTAAAACCATCGCTCAAAATATCTGGCAGCCCAATAGAAATAGATAAAAAGATTGAGACCATTATCTTTAGAATATTGCAAGAGTTTTTTACAAACACCATAAAGCACTCTAAAGCTACGCACCTAGATGTACACCTCAACTATAGAGGTGACACCGTACTCATTACCGTAAAAGATAACGGAGTAGGTTTTGATTATGAAAAAGCCAGAGCAAAAAATGGTATAGGCCTTACTAATATAGAAACACGCGCAAAGCTTATAGGCGCTACCATAAAATATATGTCACAAGTTAATGAGGGTACAACGCTATCACTTAACTATAAAACACAATCATTATGAAAACAATAGTTATTGTAGATGATCATACATTACTTAGCCAGGCCATAAGCGGCTTAGTAAATTCATTTGAAAATTTCAAAGTGCTTTATACCTGTAAAAATGGGCAAGAACTTCTAGACAACCTTAAGTTTGAAAACAAGCGTCCAGACATAGTCCTTATGGATGTAAATATGCCTATTATGGACGGTATTGAGGCTACTACAAATCTCAAAGAACTCTATCCAGACATACTAGTGCTTGCGCTCTCTGTAGAGGAGGATGATCATACTATTTTGAAAATGATACGCGCAGGTGCAAAAGGATACCTCCTTAAAGACACCGAAAAAAAGGTGCTAGAAAACGCTCTTAATGAGCTTATCATAAATGGGTATTACCATACTAATACCGTGAGCCAGCTTCTTGTAAAAAGCCTAGATGGAGATAATAGAGATGAACTTAGGGATAGAGAAATAGAGTTTATAAAACACGCCTGCACAGAAATGACTTATAATGAGATTGCTTCTGTAATGTTTTTAAGCCCTAAGACGGTACAGGGATATAGAGATAGTGTATTCTCAAAACTAAATTTAAAAAACAGAACAGGTCTTGTTATTTATGCACTTAAAAATGGCTTGTTTAAACCTTAACTACACATATTATATGGCCTACCAAACCTCCATAAATATATGATTTGTGGAGGTTTGTTTTTTTTGTGGATGTGTAAACACACCCATCTTTTATATACTTTGCATAGACACAAAATAATAAAAAGGGAGGCTTTCCCCCAAAAGCCTCCCGCTTGCTATCAAATACTAAATTCTATTGCTAGAACTACGATTCATTTGGATGGCAAGTTGTTAGGTATAAAATTAGATGATATTTACCCATTTTACAATTATATATAACGTTATTATTAGGGGTAAATGCCCTATTTATAAAACTACACATTTGTAACAGCCCTGTGGGCTACGTTTAATAACACATCTGTAAGTATCTCAAAATCAATATCTTTTAACCCTTTGTAACGTAGTGACCTAAGATTTTTCCTTTTTTCGCCTCCCACAAGTGCTTCTTTATGAACAGTTATTTGCACCCCACGAGGAAAACCTACGTCTATAAACGACTTTCTAAAGTTGAGAAAACAAAACATTTTACCATCTAGCATATAAAATGGTAAATTCCATTTATAGGTCTCCTCTACCTCAGGCACGGTACTTTTTATAATGGCTTGTAGCTCTATAAGCATTGTGCGCCAGGGCTCTGGTTTTGAGAGTATATACGCTTGAGCAGGATTCATTACTTACTTGATTTTGGTGGTTATAATGGTTTTATCTACGCTTTCGCGAAAGCGTTATATGATTCATTCTCCCACACATAGACTATGATAACAGCTTAAGGGGTGTAATGATGTCAAAATATCAAAAAAAACTATGGTGATGAATGCTTATCTTTCGCCTAATATTTCTCTTAAATATAAGACAAATTATACATTCTTATGATAGACTTATCAGGATTAGACATAGCCATTATTGCGCTACTTTTTATCATCATACTAGGCGTGGGGTTTTATGTAGGTAAAAGCGCTGGAAAAAACACGACTCAATATTTTCTATCTGGTCGCAGTATGCCCTGGTGGTTATTAGGTCTATCTATGGTTGCTACAACCTTCTCTACAGATACGCCTAATCTGGTGACAGATATTGTGCGTACTAACGGTGTGTCTGGTAACTGGGTCTGGTGGGCATTTTTAGTCACTGGACTGCTCACCGTCTTTGTGTATGCAAAGCTGTGGCGCAAGTCTGAGGTAAAGACAGATATTGAGTTTTATGAGCTGCGTTATGGCGGTGCTCCGGCGCGGTTTTTAAGAGGTTTTAGAGCCATCTATTTAGGTATTGTTTTTAACGTACTGGCTATGGCGGGTGTAACCCTAGCTGCCATAAAAATAGGTGAAGTGATGCTAGGTCTTGACCCAGTTACAACCGTGGTAGTAGCTGGTGTGATTACTGTACTCTTTAGCGCCATAGGAGGGTTTAAAGGTGTAGTATACACAGATTTTATATTGTTTTTTGTGGCAATGGCAGGAGCCTTTGGGGCGGCATATTACATTGTAGGTATGCCAGAAATAGGAGGGCTTGAAGCGCTTATTACCCACGATAATGTAAAAGATAAAATTAATATTCTTCCAGATTTTAATAATACAGAGATGCTCATCACGTTACTTATTATACCACTAGCAGTACAATGGTGGAGCTCTTGGTACCCAGGATCTGAGCCTGGCGGTGGTGGTTATGTTGCACAACGTATGCTCGCTGCCAAAGATGAAAACCACGCCATAGGTGCAACTTTCTTTTATAACATTATGCACTACGCGCTACGCCCCTGGCCGTGGATTCTAGTAGCACTAGCCTCACTTATAGTATTTCCAGACCTCGCAAGTATACAAGAAGCCTTCCCAAATATTTCTGAAGATAAGCTAGGGCAAGATCTTGCCTACTCTGCAATGCTCACAATGCTACCTAGCGGCTTGCTAGGCCTTGTGCTGGCATCACTATCTGCAGCATATATGAGTACGATAAGCACACACCTTAACTGGGGAGCATCATATGTGGTAAATGATGTGTATGCACAACAAATTAAACCAGAAGCGACAGAGAAAGAGCTAGTCGCTGTAGGTCGCATCACCACAGTGATACTTATGGTAGTGAGTGCGGGTATCGCACTGGCGCTTACTAATGCACTACAGCTTTTTAATATTATACTAATGTTCGGAGCAGGTACTGGGCTCATCTTTATACTGCGCTGGTTCTGGTGGCGCATTAATGCGTGGACAGAGATAAGCGCGATGCTCGCCTCTGGTATCATTTCTATACTTATAGAATTTACCTCGCTGGGAGAAACGCTTTTTGGCACTAGCGGGATGATGCCTGGCTATGCTAAGTTTCCTTTTGTGGTGTTTACCTCAACGCTTATATGGCTTGTTGTTACCTATCTCACAAAACCAGAAACTAAAGAAACACTTTATGCGTTCTATAAAAAAACGCAACCAGGTGGGCCGGGCTGGAAAGGAATTGTCACCGCTGCAAACCAAGAAGGAGTTACCATCGTACAACACACAGAAGCGTGGAGCGTGCCTATGGGAATAGTCGCAATGCTACTAGGCTGTGTATTAATTTACGGAACCTTGTTTACCACAGGTTACTTCATTTATGGCCAACTTACTAATGCACTCATAGGGCTTGGTTTTTGCTTCACTTCTGGAGCCTTACTGATTGCGGTTTGGAAAAAAATAAAAGGAAAAGTACTCTAATGAAATTATCTCTTATTATCACCATATTGTGCTTGAGCTTAGGGCTACAAGCACAAGAAACGACAGACATCTACAAACAGGCTATTGGTCTTGTAAAAAAATCATCAGCTTTTAAGCAAACTGGTGCGACAGCAATTGCTACGGGTTCAAAAACTATAAGCTTTACAAACCAAGCCTATGCATTTTGGCTAGATGGTCTAGACACCCGTTTTAATGACAAGGATTTTGAAAACTTCTTTGGTGATTTATATCAACCTAAGGAGATAGAAAGCTTTAAAAAAGCTGGAGACAAAAGAAGATCAAAATACCAGCTATATGTTTCTGAAACAGATACAGATCTGTTTGTGATAGAGATGCTTTCGCGAAAGCGTAAACGCAAAGCAAAGTACCCTAAGTTTTATCAAGGGCAAAGTATCTCATTCCTTTTTGAAAAAACGAGCAATGGAGGTGTGCGCCTCATTGAGACGTTAACCCTACAAAATAATTAGACAATGATAGATTGCCAGCCTATAGTAGATAAAACGTACAAAAAGGTACTCGCTATGGAAAATAGCGGCAATGTAGCAAGCTACATACCAGAACTTGCTAAGGTAGATGATACAAAATTTGGCGTATGTCTCACCACCCAGACCGGCGAGGTATTTACAGCAGGTGATGCGACTGTAAAATTTTCTATACAGAGTATTGCAAAAGTGCTATCACTTAGTCTCGTGCTTTCTAAAATAGGTGATGACCTATGGAAACGTATGGATTTTGAACCTTCTGGAACTGCCTTTAACTCACTAGTGCAACTTGAGAGTGAGAATGGCATCCCTAGAAACCCGCTTATTAATGCAGGGGCTATTGTGGTATGTGATATTATTTGTGAGCTTTTTGATAACCCAAAAGAAGCATTGCTAGATTATATACGCGAGGTATCTGGTATAGAAGATCTTCGGTATTCTGAAAATATTGCTCATTCTGAGCAGCAAACGGGTTATCGCAACTTTGCACTTGCAAATTTTATAAAGTCATTTAATAATATTAAAAATACCTGTGACCAGGTTACAGACCTATACTTTCACCTATGTAGTATCGAGATGACGTGTGAGCAACTCTCATATACCTTTGGCTTTCTTGCAAACCGTGGGAAACAGTTTAATACAGGCAAAACAATTGTCACGCCTAATCAAGCCAAACGCATTAACGCCATTATGCAAACCTGTGGTTTTTATGATGAAGCTGGCGAGTTTGCTTATAAAGTAGGTTTACCAGGTAAAAGTGGTGTAGGTGGTGGTATGGTAGCCATACTGCCTGGTAGCTATGCAATTGCTGTATGGAGCCCAAAACTTAACAAACAAGGTAACTCCTATAGAGGAATGAAGTTCTTACAATACTTCACAGACGAAACACAGGATACGGTGTTTTAAGAGCTAGAAATTGTTTTTAATCTTTTGAGCACACAAGTATTCTCTTTTCTTCCAAAGTCGTTTCCCGCTTTTCATTACAATTCCTCATTCTGCTAGCGCTCCATTGCGGGATTTCCATTGCAATCGGGGCTAAAGAGTTACATAACACCCCCCTTATAAAGTTGACATTCACTTATTTTATTGAATTAAACAAATCATAAGTCTCGTTCGAATTTTAGTACTTTAAAAAAATTGTAAAAATATACTGAAAATTAAAAATTAAAAATTAACTTTGAATTTCAAAGTACTTTAATATGGAGTCATCAAAATATTTAGAAGACATTGCCAGCATCAAAACGATGATGAGCAAATCGTCACGTTTTATGTCATTAAGTGGATTATCTGGTATACTTGCTGGTCTTTATGCTCTTGTAGGCGCTTTTATTGCTTATAGATTGCTAGCGTTTAATTCTGTTCCCGCATACATTCTTGAAAAAAGTAGAGATAAAGCAATAGTAAATCTTCAATATGGCTTAGAGAATCCCTTAAATATTTTTTCTTACGGATATTCCAGCACAATAGCTGGCCAACTAATTATAACTGGACTCATTGTCTTAATTATGGCTTTAGTAACAGGTGGGTTATTAACGTTGAAAAAAGCTAGAAAAAACAATGAAGCTATCTGGGACAGTTCATCAAAGCGACTCATTGCAAATTTTGCTATCCCTCTTTTTTCTGGAGGTGCTTTTTGCATCGCGCTTATACAATATGGAATTGTAGGTCTTATTGCTCCAGCCACCCTCATATTTTATGGCTTAGGCTTAATCAACGCAAGTAAATACACTTTGGGCGATATTAAATACTTAGGACTTGCAAACGTTATTATTGGTCTACTTGCTACTCAATTTATAGGTTACGGTTTGTATTTTTGGGCACTAGGCTTTGGTATATTTCATATTATCTACGGTACCATAATGTACCGTAAATATGATAAAGAAAGTTAATAGCTTTTAGATAACGTAAACGGCATACCACAATAAATAAAAGTTACAACACCATAATAATGTCCATCATAAACAATATAAACAAAGCTTTTGATCATCGCATCCGTCTTGGGATTATGAGCGTGCTTATGGTAAATGAAAAGGCAGATTTTAAAGAACTCAAAGAGCTTCTAGGTGCAACAGATGGAAACCTTGCAAGTCACGCAAAAGCTCTAGAAAAAGAAACTTACATTATAGTAAAAAAAGCATTTATAGGTCGTAAACCTAATACAAGTTATAGTGTTACAAGCAAAGGTAGAAATGCATTTAAAAAACATATTGAAGCTCTTGAAAAGTTGCTAGGAAACAAGTAACACTATTTTTTTATCATTTATACTTTGAAATACAAAGTACTTTAAGAAAGTAAAATTAAATATACCTAACATAATTTAAATACTTAACATTATGAAAAAATTTATAATAAGATGTCTAGGCGCCCTGCTTTTCAGTTTATTATTTTATGGGCAAAATCTCGGTGTCAATATGCTTTTGTTTTCTATAATTGTAGTATTGGCGGTAATCATTATACGTCCAGAAACAAAATCAAACAAATCATTCCTATTATCTGCAACTTTATACATAACAAGCTCGATTTTCGTATTTACGGTGAACAGCTTTCTTGCTATATCTAGCTGCATACTAGCCTTTATAGTCTTTGCGGGCAGTATCTCAGGACTAAAAAATGCTGTTTATATACAATGGCTTAATGGACTGTATCAATCCACCCTAGGCTTTTTGCATCAAAAAATCAACCCTAGTAAAAAAGTTCCAAATCTAGAAAGTAGTTATAATTACAAATTTATTTTTCTAACGACTACCATTGTTATCACTCTAGTTGTCATTTTTACATCACTCTATGGAAAAGCAAATCCTATACTAGGAGAGTGGGTAAACGCTATTAATCTTGATTTTATAAATTTTAACTGGATACTAATTACTTGGATGGGATATTATTTAATTACGAATCTCACCTCAAAAGCAGAACTCGATATAATTACTACCATAGATCGAGATGCTTCTACTTTTTTAATACCCAAAGCTATCTCTAAATTGAACGTCGGCAAGGTCCATCAAGAAAATATACTAGGTACAGTTCTATTGGGCGCTCTTAACACTCTCATAATAATTTTCATAACTACAGACGTTTGGTATGTTCTGAATGATCCACTTGCAAATGCCGTTACACTTTCCACCACTGTTCACGATGGCGTGTCTGCACTCATATCATCAATAGTTATAGCAATTACAACCATTTTAATTCTATTTCGTGGAGATCTTAATTTTTATAAAAAAAATAAAAATCTCAAACACCTAACATATTTATGGATTGCCCTTAATATTTTGATCATTCTATTAACAGCTTATAAGAACTATTTATATAGTAGTGGTTTTGGGCTTACTTACAAAAGAATAGGCGTGTTTATATATTTAGCATTGTGCATTTCTGGAATGATTACAACATCTTTTAAAATTTTCAACAAACAAAATCTCTTATTTATGCTTAAAGCAAACACAAGAGTAGCTTTCATCCTTCTTATTTTAATATCAAGTTTTAGTTGGGATCGTACTATTACTACTTATAATTTAAGTAAAGTTGAATCTCCAGATATCAATTACTTACTTTCAATAGGAAACAGCAATGGGGATTTACTATATGCTTTCGCGAAAGCACATCCAGAAAAAATTATGAACCGCTCCAGTATAAAAAACAATTATAAGCAATGGCAAACATCACTATCTAAAGAGACTTGGCAATCTGCCACACTTGTAGGTATATTAAACACAAACTCTCGTCTTTATAAAAATCAAACAAAATAAAAATAGACAGATACAATTATTTAGAAAATAGCTTTATAATATTATTAAGGAGAATCTAGAATATGAATCACATACAACCTTCCACACATCTCATTATCGCATTACTAATAACTATTTTACTCATAGTAGTTTTATGGTTTTATAAAAAGAAATTACTTGCCAGTCGTAAATGGTTATTTATAAATTCTATCCTTTTTTTATGCATTTATTTTATTGTGGTGGGTGCTGCTTTATATCAAGACATCTCCCTACAGCTAGCCTTGCAAAAATTTGATCTCAACCGCGACGGATTTTTCAATGGTAATGAGATTACCCCACAACAATCTGGAGCAATGCAAAAATATGTTTCTGACACTGGTAGAACATTTTCGGTAATCTCTGGATTACTATTTGCGGGAACTATCACTATTATGATATCTCTGGGGCGAGTTATTATAAACATCTTCAAGTCCAAATGAAGATCTCCATTAAGTACATCACTCTCTTTTTGGCCCTTTTTGCTATTGAAGTAATTATAGCAACATACATACACGACAATTTTATAAGACCCTACTTAGGAGATACGATTGTTATTGTATTAATCTACGCCTTTGTGATGGGGTTTTTCTATGTAGGTCACACCCTCTCAAGCAAGATTAAAGTTGCCTTTTATGTATTACTATTTGCATTTATAATAGAGGGATTGCAAGCCTCTTCTTTTATTTATAAGATAGGCCTAGGAGATCAAAAATGGGCACAAGTAATCTTGGGCACTTCTTTTTCTTGGTGGGATATTGTTGCATACATAGCGGGCTTTATCGCAATAGTATGTGCTGAATGGGTTATAAACAAAAAGAAACTAGCTTCACACTAACGGCTTGCTAGCTCTAAGCATCTCACGCTTGCCTGGAGGTCCAGGCAGTCGCTCTACTACAAAACCTGCAGCTTGCATTGACCTACGGGCAGCTCCTTGCGCACAATAGGTAGTAAGTACTCCTCTTGGTATTAAGGCTTCATACATTTTTGTAAAGATCTCCTCTGTCCATAAAGTGGGCTGCACTCTTGGGCCAAAGGCATCAAAATAAATAAGATCAAAAACCTCACTATCTGTAATATCTTCAAAACGCTGTGTGCGCTTAGTGAGTGTAAAGTGCTCACTTATATTTTCTGGTTTCTCCCAGGCAACGTCGTGCATCTCATTATAAACTTTTGTAGCATCCTCTTCGGCTAGCTGGCTAGCATACTCCATAGCTTGAGCTTCTTCTTGAGAAACGGGATAAGCCTCTGCTCCTACATAATTAAAAGACACATTGTGTTTATGCGCCTCAAAATAGGTAAGCAAGGCATTGAGACCTGTACCAAAACCCATCTCAAGTATAGCTATCTCTTTTTTTTCTGGATATGTAGTTACATAGTGAGTAAGCCCAGTTTTAAGAAAAACGTGTCTAGCCTCTTGTATCGCACCGTGCTTAGAATGATACTGCTCATCCCAGTCTGGTATGTGTATGGTCTTTGAGCCGTCTGCCGTGGTAATTATTTCTCTTTTCATTTTTCTTTTGAGGTTACTTCTTTGCGCAACATATAAAAAAGGGCAGGCTTACACCCACCCTTTTAAAACTATATCGAGTTACTTCTTACTCTGATTTAAGGAGCACACCATCTGCCATAAATCTTAATTCTCTCTGTGGCTCTGTTATGGCTGCTATCTCTTCTTCAGACTTGCCCCCGTCTTTTGCCATATGTCTCAACTCATCTACAGATACTTCTTCTAGATATGCCTTACCTTCTACAATCGCTTCTCCTCCATCTGTATCTGTAGGGACAAAAAATCCGTAATCTTTAAATTTTACAAATACCTGCTCCTCACCAGCTATATCCAGTCGCATCCAGCATCCTTTTGAAACACAAACAGCGTTTACTGGAGCCTGAAATTTTACAACCGCCGTATCACCTTCGGCAAGTGAAGCATATTTTTCGGCAATCTCACTTTTAGTTAATGTATTTTCTGGAGATATCGTTGCTCCATAGCTAGCATAATCGTTTTGAGCAATCGTTTGATTTGTAGCTAGTTCTTCATTTTTTTCTGATTCCGCTTTCGCGAAAGCGTCATTACTCCCCTCTTCTCCTTGTTTACAACTTAGTAATGTCAAGAAAATTAAGAATATCGTTGCACATAGTTTCATAATCATTTGGTTTTAAGTTGAACATCGTAAAATTATGCAAAAATCAATCACCGAGTATGACAAATCACTAAATTTGTTACTATGGAAACAACCTCTACTCTTAAGATTACAAAGCGAGACAACAGTAAAATTGCTGATGTTGATTTTAATAACCTTGCTTTTGGAAGCGTTTTTACAGACCATATGTTTTCTGTAGAATATGTAAATGGGCAATGGCAGCAACCAGAAATAGTACCTTACGGACCTATCTCTATGGATCCTAGTGCAAAAGTTTTTCACTACGGTCAAGCTGTTTTTGAAGGGATGAAAGCTTTTAAAGATGATCAAGGAGATATCTTCTTATTTCGTCCAGAAGATAACTGGGAGCGTATCAATACCTCATCTGCACGTCTAGCAATGCCAGAACTTCCTAAAGAAGTTTTTATGGAAGGTCTTATGGAGCTTCTTAAACTAGACGAAGCTTGGATAAAAGCTGGAGATGGTAATTCTTTATACATACGCCCTTTTCACATTGCAACACAACCGGGAGTATCTGCATCACCATCAGACAGGTATAAGTTTATGATTATTCTTGCGCCTGCTCAATCATATTACTCTGGTGAAGTAAGCGTAGTATTTGCCGAAAAGTATAGCCGTGCCGCGAGTGGTGGTGTAGGTTATGCAAAAGCTGCAGGCAACTATGCTGCACAATTTTACCCTACTAATCTTGCAAAAGAAGAAGGATACCAGCAGGTAATCTGGACAGATGCAAATACACACGAGTACCTAGAAGAAGCCGGTACGATGAATGTATTTTTCCGTGTGGGAGATAAACTTCTTACAGCACCTACTAATGATACTATCCTTAATGGTATCACACGTAAGAGTATCATACAACTGGCAGAAGCAGCAGGTATTACTGTAGAAGTAAGACCAGTAGCTGTAAAAGAGATTGTAGAAGCTGCACAAGCTGGTGAGCTTAAAGAAATTTTTGGCGTAGGTACTGCAGCAGTAGTAGTTCCTTTTAAGAGCTTTGCTTACAAGGGTGAAGATCACAAACTCAATGCACCAGAAAACAGTTATGGAGTACAGTTTAAAAAAGACTTAAACGACATACAATATAACCGCACAGAAGATAAATACGGATGGAGAGTTGCTGTAAAGTAGTACTTCACCATACATAAATAAAAACCGGAATAGCAACTGCTGTTCCGGTTTTTGAGTTTCTACAAGGCTATTATACTAAGAGACTAGAGACTTTTTATTACCTTGTAAGCATTAATAAAAACAACCATCTAGATTATGAGAAGAGGTAGCGGTCTTAAGATCAGGTTACTTATAGGAGTTGCCATTGTTGCATTTGCACTTTTTAAAAACTGTAGCAACAAGGAAGAAAATCCTTATACGGGTAAAACCCAAAGCATCACAATGTCTCCAGAAGAGGAGATTGCTATAGGCTTACAACACGCGCCTGCTATGGCAGAGCAGCACGGAGGCTTACATCAAGACCAGCAGTTACAAGCTTTTGTAGATCAAGTAGGTCACAAGCTCGTACAAGAAAGTATGGCTAGAGAGACACCTTATAACTATGATTTTCATTTATTACAAGATGAGCAAACGGTTAATGCATTTGCATTACCAGGTGGCCAGATTTTTATCACCTATGCCCTACTCTCAAAACTTGAAAATGAAGATCAGGTTGCTGGAGTACTAGGTCACGAGATAGGCCACGTACTAGGTAAACACAGTGCAGAGCGTGTAGCAAACTCAGAGATGTGGTCTACCATCTCTATGGGAGCAGAAGTAGGTGGAGGTATGGGAGGCGCAGCAGGTGCCATAGGTCAAAACATATTACTAGGTAATGGTCGTGATGACGAGCTAGAGAGTGATGATCTAGGCGTGCGTTTTATGATACGCGCTGGTTATGACCCGTACCAAATGATAGGCGTGATGAAAATACTCAAAGCTGCAAGTGGTGGTAGCCGCCAGCCAGAGTTTGCAAGCACACACCCAGATCCAGAAAATCGCATAGAACAAATCAAGGAGAGCATCCAGAAATATGGTTATACGGGACCAGCTACTATGTAATAATATACTCGCAACCGTTTTCGTTAAAACCCCTTTAAAACCTCGCACCCGCGAGGTTTTGTTTTTATCTTTACTACTCAACCTAAGACGATGAATAAAAAAACAATCCTAATGATACTAGATGGCTGGGGTATGGCTCCAGACAAGAAAGTATCTGCCGTAGACCAGGCACAAACGCCTTTTATAGATAGCCTTTACAATAAGTACCCGCACGCACAGCTACTCACCCACGGTGAGAATGTAGGCCTGCCAGAGGGCCAGATGGGTAATAGCGAAGTGGGTCATATGAATCTAGGTGCCGGGAGGATTGTTTATCAAGACTTTGCTAAGATCAATAAAGCACTTAAAGAAGATACGCTCAAAGATGAGCAAGCGCTTAAGGATGCTTTCGCTTTCGCGAAAGAAAACAACAAGTCTGTTCACTTTCTCGGTCTCGTTTCTGATGGAGGTGTACACTCACACATTGAGCATCTTAAAGGACTTATTCTCGCTGCCGAAAATGCAGGAGTGCCGCAATCTTTCATTCACGCTTTTTCTGATGGTAGAGATGTAGATCCAAAATCTGGAAAAAAGATGATAGGTGATATTTCTGCTTTCGCGAAAGCGCATAACGCACAACTAGCATCTGTCATAGGTCGCTACTACGCAATGGACAGAGATAAACGATGGGAACGCGTTGCACTTGCATATAATCTTATTACCAAAGGAGCGGGAACACCTACTAAAGATATAGAACAAGCTATACAAGCCAGCTATGACGCAGGTAAAACAGATGAGTTTATAGATCCGCTTTTTGTGACTCAAGATGGGGAGACTATCTCTACCGTGCAAGAAGGTGACGTAGTGATTTTCTTTAATTTTAGAACAGATCGTGGTCGCGAACTAACAGAGATGTTATCTCAAAAAGATTTTGCAGAGCAAGACACAAAAAAGCTTGACCTGTATTACGTTACAATGACGAACTATGATGATACTTTTAAAGGCATAAAAGTTATTTACGACAAAGACAATCTCGTAAATACCCTTGGCGAAGTTTTAGAAAGTGCAGGCAAGAAACAGATACGCATCGCAGAGACAGAAAAATATCCTCACGTAACCTTCTTCTTTTCTGGAGGGCGCGAAGAACCATTTATTGGAGAGTCTAGATTGCTAGCTCCCTCGCCAAAGGTTGCCACTTACGACTTGCAGCCAGAAATGAGTGCTTTTGAGATACGTGATAAAATTGTTCCAGAAATAAACAAAGGAGAGGTAGACTTTGTCTGTCTTAACTTTGCAAATCCAGATATGGTAGGTCATACGGGTGTGATGGAAGCTGCAATAAAAGCCTGCGAAACAGTAGACAGCTGTACAAAAGATATTGTAACCGCTGCCGAAGAAAATGATTATACTGTAATCATCATAGCAGACCACGGTAATGCAGAGGTGATGATCAACCCAGATGGATCGCCTAATACGGCACACACGACAAATCCAGTACCGGTGATACTAGTCGATAAAGACATCAAGAAAATCAACAATGGTATTCTATCTGATGTGGCTCCTACAGTTTTAAAATTGCTAGGCGTACCACAACCAGATGTGATGGATTGTGTACCTTTAATCTAAAATTTATGAAAATGAAAAATATCTTTTATACAGGGTTGCTAGCTATAGTTCTTGTAAGCTGTAATACTTCAAAAACAGCTACAGAGACCCAGGCAACGGCACCAAAAGAAGAAAAAACTACAGTCATTGCAAAAGGTAATAGAATTGAAAAACCTACCTCCCCAACAAAACCTGCCTTACCTGCAAGGCCTGCACCTAAAGTAAAGACAATGCTCGTGGGTAAGGAAGATCGCACAGCACTAGAGCAACCACCATTTGGAAGCTGGTACAACACAAACTATGCACGTTATAAAACTGATGATGCACTTATACCAGAAATTACAGAAAAGATAGAAGGAGTTACCATTACTACATTTATGGGGACTTGGTGTGGAGACAGTAAACGTGAGACACCACGTATGTTTAAAATATTAGATAATGTAGCTTTCAGTAAAAAAGACCTTACACTTATTACTGTAGATCGCACAAAGAAAAAACCTACTGAATTTACAGCAGGAAATAACATTATACGCGTTCCTACTTTTATATTTAAAAAAGATGGAAAGGAAATAGGCCGTATCGTTGAGCGTCCTGTAGAAAGCTTAGAAGCAGATATGCTTAAAATTTTAAAAGGAGAATCTTACAAACACGCATATGAAAATTAAAATAATTGCTCTTGCCGCTCTTACCGTACTATTAACAGCTTGTAATGAGCACAAAACAGTAGAGCAAGTTACCGAAGATCTAGAAGAAAAAGTAGCTACAGAAGCACCTCTAGAGGAAGAAGCGCCTATACTCATAGGTGAGTTTAAAAGAGATACCCTCGAGTCTCGTGCTTATAATAAATGGTTTATACAGAGTTATAAAGATCACACACTAGATACAGAGAGTCTTCCTGCTTTAAAAAAGGGACTTACAGATGTGCGTGTCACCGTATTTATGGGAACCTGGTGTGAAGATAGCCAGCGTGAGGTACCTGCCTTTTTTAAAATGCTTGATGAAATAGATTACGATAGTGACCTTATTCATATAGTAACCGTTTCTGAAGATAAAACAGAACCTGCAGAGCTAGTAAGTCATAAGGAAATAACAAATGTTCCTACTTTTATATTTACTAAAGATGGTAAGGAACTAGGCCGTGTGGTTGAGTATCCGTTAGAAAGTCTAGAGAAGGATATGGTAAAAATACTCTCAGGTCAAGAATATAAACACGCTTATGCGGAGTAATATGAACAAACTTTAGATTATCAAAACCCTTCGTAAATTATGAAGGGTTTTATTTTTTAGTACTTGTAAAAAGCTAGACAATATTCATTAGTTTAGCCACACTAACATTAATCAAAAAACACAATTAATTTATGGAATGGTATTTAAAGGTAGTACGAGACAACTATGCAAATTTTGAAGGTAGAGCACGTCGTCAAGAGTACTGGATGTTTTATTTATTTAATATGATATTTACTTTCTTATTGTATATCCCACTAATAGCTGGAGCAGCGATGGAGAGCGATGCTCTTATGATGGCAGGCGGCATATTACTTATGCTTTATATACTTGCGATAATAATTCCCTCTATAGCTGTATCGGTGCGAAGACTGCACGACCAAGATAAGAGCGGCTCTTGGTACTTTATTACCTTTATACCTTTTATAGGAGGTATCTGGCTCTTAATACTTATGGTTACAGAAGGAACACACGGACCTAACCAGTATGGACCAGACCCTAAAGGGGATCTTATTCAGTAAAGAACAATAACTACTTTAAAAAGGGCTTCTATAAAACTTATAGAAGCCCTTTCTTATTATATAAACGTAACCGTAGTTCTTTTTGTAATTTTGCATAAAATTTTAAGTGATTAAAGAAACACAAACCATAGCGGTAGACTTTGATGGTACCATTGTAGAAAATGCGTACCCTAAAATTGGCAAGCCATTATTATTTGCTTTTGATACACTTAAAAAATTACAGCAAGAAGGGAATTTATTGATCCTATGGACTTACAGATCTCAAGATAAACTAGAAGAAGCTGTAGCCTTTTGTAAAGAAAATGGACTTACCTTTTATGCAGTAAATAAAAGTTATCCAGAAGAAGTAATGAGCCCAAAAATAAGCCGTAAGATAAATGCAGATATCTTTATAGACGATAGGGATGTAAGAGGAATGTTAGGCTGGGGAGAAATCTATCAGAAACTGGGCAAAGGGCAAGAACAAACCCAAAGCCTTAAGGCAACGCAGAAAAAAAAGAAAACACCAAAAAAGAAAAAATCTAAAGGTGGCTTTATGGCACGTATAGAAGAGCTTTTTAAAGAAGATTAATAGCAATGGCAATCATACAAAAAACCAGAGAAGAAATAGAATTGATGCGTGAGAGCGCCCTTGTAGTATCACGCACACTAGGGATGCTAGCTGGTGAAGTAAAGCCAGGTGTTACCACGCTCTACCTTGACAAACTAGCCGAGGATTACATAAGATCTCAAGACGCCATACCCGGCTTTTTAGGGCTTTATGATTTCCCAAACACGCTATGTATGAGTCCTAATGAACAGGTTGTACACGGTATCCCAAACGATAAACCACTTGTAGAAGGTGACATTATCTCTATAGATTGTGGTGCTATAAAAAACGGATTTTACGGTGATCACGCCTATACGTTTGAGGTAGGTGAAGTAAGCCCAGAAGTAAAAAAACTACTTGAGGTAACTAAGCAGTCTCTTTATGTGGGTATAGAACAACTCAAAGTAGGTAACCGCGTAGGTGATGTAGGATATGCTATTCAAAAATTTACCGAAGACCACGGTTATGGAGTTGTACGTGAGCTTGTAGGTCACGGTCTAGGTACCACAATGCACGAAGACCCAGAAATGCCTAACTACGGTAAGCGTGGTCGTGGCAAAAAGTTTGTAGAAGGTATGGTAGTTGCCATAGAACCTATGACTAATATGGGAACTAGAAACATCAAACAGCATAACGACGGCTGGACTATAACCACACGTGATAATCAACCTAGTGCACACTTTGAGCACGATGTTGCCATTGTAGATGGTAAACCTGAACTACTATCTACATTTGCATACATTTACAAAGCATTAGGTATAGAGAGTGATGAGGAAACTCCTTTTCGCCAGCAAGCGCTAGTATTATAAGCTTTGAAGAAAATTTTTAAATTTTTCTTAAACGCAATCCCTCGACCTTTATTAATCAGGTTGAGTTATGTGGTGCGGCCACTACTGGCACTCACTCTTAAGGGTAATCGCTATGAAGACCCTATAGACGGTAAAACCTTTAAAAAATTCTTGCCTTATGGATATGGCACTCCTAGAGAAAATGTGCTCTCTCCATCTACCCTTTCGTTAGAGCGTCACAGACTTTTATGGCTTTGGTTACAGCGTGAGACAGATTTTTTTAAAGCAAAAAGAAAAGTACTTCACTTTGCACCAGAGCAAGCTTTTTATAAACGCTTTCGCGAAAGCGCACATCTCAATTACACCACTACAGACCTTAACTCTCCACTGGCAGATGTGAAGGCAGACATTTGCAATTTACCATTTACCGAAAATAGTTTTGACCTTATTTTTTGCAATCACGTACTTGAGCACATCCCTGATGACACAAAGGCAATGCAAGAATTGTATAGAGTGTTGAGACCTGGCGGGATGGCGATATTACAAATCCCTCAAGACCTAAACAGAGCTACTACTTTTGAAGATAACACCATCACAGACCGTGATGAGCGCGCAAAAATCTTTGGGCAATACGACCACGTGCGTGTTTATGGTCGCGATTATTTTAACAAGCTACGTTCAATAGGCTTTAAGGTAGATGAGGTAGACTATACAAAGGTACTAACCCCAGATGAAGTAGACCGTTATCGTCTTGCACCTGGTGAGATACTACCAGTTTGCTACAAGTAAACGTTACTTCTGTATATATTGATTAAAACCAGGAGTCATAAACACACCACCATCATACACAAGGTAAGCTTCTATGTTTTGACCTTTTAAGGCCTCTTTTGAGCGCTCTAGCCCCATTGCCATACAAGAAGTTGCCCAAGCATCTGCCGTGGCACAATCATTTGCTATAATGGTTGCACTGAGCACGTCACTGCGCTCTGCAGAACCCGTAAGCGGGTTTATGGTATGTACGTATTGTTTACCCGTAGCTTCGTCAACGCGATTCTTTCGGTAATTGCCTGAGCCGGCCATTGCTTTATCAGTGAGGTTTACAAGCACTGTGGCAGTTCTGTCTGTTACTTTAGAATCTAGATTTTCTATACCCACCGTCCAGCGTTGTGCTTTATTAAGATTTGTTCCTGAGGCTACAATTTCTCCACCTATATCTATGAGATAGTTCTTGAATCCTTTTGAAGCCATATAAGCCGCTACCCTATCTACTCCATACCCTTTTGCAACGGCATTAAAGTCAAAATAAATAGCTGATGCGGTCTTGCTTATCGTTCCATCTTCTTGTAATTGTACCTTACTCCAACCTACATACTGCATTAGTGAGTCTAATGTCGGGGCATCTAATGTTTCTAGTCCTTCTGTATCGCCAAAACCATATGCGTTGCGCAATGTACCTACTGTAGGGTCAAAGTAGCCTGAGGTGGCTTTATTTAGCTTTCGCGAAAGCGTAAATACATCCCTAAACATAGCATCTACAACAACGGTAGTATCGCCTCTATTTATTTTTGAAATATCACTTTGCGGAATGTACGTGCTTAGTGACTGGTTTACCGCTGCCACCACAGAGTCTGTACCTTTTTTTATTTGGGGAGCCTCTGCTACCTCACCAAAATATTTTACCCCATAACTAGTGCCGAAAGCGTTGCCTGCTATTGTAATCTCGTCTGGGGTTTGTGGCTGTTTACAAGCTAGAAAACCTACAGCAATAAGAAGTGATAAAAGTATGCGCATTATTGTATTTCTTGTAGTCCGTTATAAATTTCTCTGTAAGCCGAATCTTTTTCGACTGGCTTTTGATAATTGTCCCCGTGACCTAGCCCTACCCCAGCGTAAAATGTACGTGCTTCAAACTTGAGTGCGTGATCACGCATTTTTATCATAAAGGCTTCATCATACACATTTGCATCTTCTGGAAATGTACGTGCTCTTACGATTACAAAATGTAATTTTTTATCCTTGAGAGCCACAAACTGCGGGTCCTTTTTAAGCTTAGAATTTACTGCCATAAACTCAAAGCCTTGACTCTTTAAATCTTCTCCTACGATGTTCATCGCAAGGTTGTGAAGTTCTTGTTCTGTAAGAAGTTCTGCCATATTACAAAGATAATATTCACAGTTAACTGTACCTAACTGCATCCTAGTTTTGAAAGTAACAATATATCTAAAAACACAAAACCCGATACAGTAATGTATCGGGTTTTTAGGTTTTCGCGAAAGCGAAATTATATACTATCCTCCAAAGTCATCAAAACGGATGTTCTCATCTGGAATTCCATAATCTTCTCCCATTTTCTGAACAGCGTTGTTCATAAGTGGAGGACCACAGAAATAAAGTTCGATATCTTCTGGTGACTCGTGCTTGCTTAAGTACTGGTCTATTACTACCTGGTGAATGAAACCTACAAAACCGTCTCCTTCTCCATCTGTAGAGTCTTTTACTTTCCAGTTATCTTCTTCCATAGGCTCAGAAAGCGCTAGATAGAATTTAAAGTTAGGAAATTCTCTCTCTAACTCACGGAAGTGCTCTAAGTAGAATAACTCACGCTTAGAACGTCCTCCATACCAGTAAGTAACCGTACGTCC
The DNA here is from genome assembly GCF_001653755.1 of Dokdonia donghaensis DSW-1. Classification (GTDB taxonomy): domain Bacteria; phylum Bacteroidota; class Bacteroidia; order Flavobacteriales; family Flavobacteriaceae; genus Dokdonia; species Dokdonia donghaensis. Next base: position 219,275 of record NZ_CP015125.1, read on the forward strand.
AGTCTTAAGGGTTTTGAAAAGGTGATACAGATGTGAACGCATAGGTGCCATTCCTGCTCCTCCTCCTACGTAAAGCATTTCTGCTTCAGATTCGTTTATGAAGAATTCTCCATAAGGCCCAGAGATTACTACTTTATCACCTGGCTTTTGTGCAAATATGTATGATGAAGCAACCCCAGGGTTTACATCCATCCATTGGTTTTTAGCGCGGTCCCACGGCGGCGTAGCAATACGCACGTTAAGCATAATCTCACGTCCCTCTGCTGGGAAAGAAGCCATAGAGTATGCACGCTCTACAGTTTCATTATTTTTCATTGTAAGTGGCCATAGACCAAACTTATCCCACTCTGCTTGAAACTTATCTGGTGTTTCGTGCTCTTCTGGGTGAGCAGTAATATCTATATCCTTATAGTTAATTGTACACTCAGGGATTTCAATCTGGATATATCCTCCAGCTTTATACCCCATATCTTCTGGTATCTCAACTACAAATTCTTTAATGAATGATGCTACGTTATAGTTACGTACAACGGTTGCCTCCCATTTTTTAATTCCAAAAACTTCTTCCGGAATCGTGATATTCATATTTTGCTTCACCTTTACTTGACAAGCAAGACGTGCTCCGTGAGCAAGCTCCTTACGAGAGAAGTGTGGTGTTTCTGTAGGTAATGCTTCTCCACCTCCTTCAAGAACGTGACACTCACATTGTATACAAGTACCTCCACCTCCACAAGCAGATGGTAAAAATATTTTATTGTTTCCAAGAGTTGATAAGAGCGTACCTCCAGAGGCAACTTCAACTTCTTTTTCACCATTAATAGTAATTGTTACAGGTCCTGATGGAGATAACTTTTGCTTAGTAAAAAGCAATAAGCCCACAAGGATTAACGTAAGCACTAAAAAGGCAGCGATTGTGGCGATAACAACGCCAGACATTGATGCAGCTAGTAACATAATTAGTTTTCTTTTTCGTTAGCAATTTCAACCTCGATCATAGCTACGGGTTGCATATTTTCTTCTTGTAACTCTATTTGAGCAGCTTCGGTAGCTGGTGCGGCTTCTTCTTCGTCACCACCAGTAAGCATTCCTCCAAAACTCATAAAACCTATTGCCATAAGACCTGTAATGATAAAAGTAATACCAAGACCTCTTAATGGAGCAGGAACATTTGAGTAACGTATTTTCTCACGTATCGCTGCAATTGCAAGAATTGCAAGGAACCACCCTATACCTGAAGATATACCGTAGTTAAAGGCAAGACCTAACGTTTGGATATCTCTAGATTGCATAAATAATGACCCTCCTAAGATGGCACAGTTTACTGCAATAAGTGGTAAGAAAATACCAAGTGAGTTATATAATGACGGAGAGAACTTCTCTACTACAATCTCTACCAGTTGTACCATTGTTGCAATAGTCGCAATAAATAGTATGAATGATAAGAAACTTAAATCATAATCTGCATACTCTGGTCCTAACCACGCTAGTGCGCCATCACGAAGAATATACTGGTCAAGTAGCCAGTTTATAGGCACTGTTACTGCTAGTACAAATATGACAGCAGCACCAAGACCAACAGCGGTTGACACTTTTTTAGACACGGCTAGGTAAGAACACATTCCTAAGAAGGTGGCAAATACCATATTGTCTATGAAAATCGATTTGAAAAATAATTCAATATGCTCTAACATATCTTTGATTTTATAGGTTTACGCTTTCGCGAAAGCGTGATAATTCATTTTCTAGTTCTCTTCTACGAGTGCAGGGTTCTTACTACGCTGTACCCAGATAATGAGTCCAACTACGATAAGTGCCATAGGTGATAATAACATAAAACCATTATTCTCATAGCCTATGCTGTACAATCCTGTTTTTTCTATAGGATCTCCTAGTACTTTAATACCTAGAAGCGTTCCTGAACCTAATAGCTCTCTAAAGAAACCTACTATGATTAAGATTACACCATAACCAAGTGCGTTACCTATCCCGTCTAAAAATGATCTGTATGGACCGTTACCTAAAGCAAAAGCCTCAAAACGTCCCATAATGATACAGTTTGTAATGATAAGACCTACAAAAACCGAAAGTTCTTTACTAAGCTCATAAGCAAATGCTTTGAGCGTCTGGTCTACTACGATTACAAGTGTTGCCACAACGATAAGTTGTACAATAATTCTAATTTTTGATGGTATGATGTTACGCATAAGCGATATCACTACGTTACCAATACCTAGTACAAATAGTACAGATACTGCCATTACGATAGACGCTTTAAGCTGAGCAGTAATTGCTAGTGCCGAACAGATACCTAATACTTGAATAGTAATTGGGTTATCATCTGCTAGTGGATCAAGAATGAGTCGTTGATCTTTTTTTGATAGTATCGCCATTATGCTTTGGTTTTAAAATCTTTAATAACTGGAACGTAGCTCTTAAGTGTGCTTTTAATCATAGCACTCACACCGTCACCAGTGATGGTTGCACCTGCTAGAGCATCTACTTTATTATCATCCTTACGTTCATTTTTTGGGTCATTGTTACCTTTTGCAACTGTGATACCTGAGTACTGAGTGTCTGACATAATCTGCTCACCAGTAAAGTCGTCCATAAAGTAACGCTCTTTAATGTTAGCACCTAGACCAGGAGTCTCTCCTTTGTGATCAAAAAATACACCTTGTACCACTAGATCTTTATCTAGCGCTACATATCCCCAGATAGCATCCCAAAGTCCTTTACCGTACATAGGCACGACAAAAAATTGTTTACCATCACGCTCTCCTACAAAAAGAGGCATCTTGCGCTCGTTTTTAGGCAGCTTGCTTTGCTTCTTCATATCTACAGTAAATGCCTCATCACTTTGAGTCACTTTACCATTCTGGATAATGTAAGCTTCTTTGATGTATTTATCGTACTCTGCTTCTACCTTATCAGTAGGGATGAAGTTAACACCTCCATCACCTTCTACATTCTCATTTACGCCCATTGCATAAAGAATGTTCTGCTGCTTTTCAAAGCGCTCATTTTCTTTAATAGCAGGCTTAAGACCTTGTGCTAGTCCTGCTAGAACTCCTCCTACTACGACTACCATAATAGTCGCAAAGAGAATTGTATATCCGTTTCCGTCTGTCTTTGCCATCGTTATGCTGTTTTAAGTTTAAGACGCTTCATTCTCTTCTTCACATTCCCTTGTACCACGTAGTGATCAATTGTAGGAGCAAATACGTTCATTAATAATATCGCGAGGAATACTCCTTCTGGGTATGCCGGGTTAAATACACGTATTATAATAGATATAAAACCTATTAAGAAACCGTAAATGTATTTCCCTTTATTAGTTTGTGATGCAGTTACCGGGTCTGTTGCCATATATACTGCTCCAAATAAAATACTACCTATGATAAGGTGTTGCCAGAAAGGGACACTCATTAAGCCATAAAACTTACTAGTATCATCTATCCATCCTGCATCTACAACTCCATTAAAGATAAGTCCCATTGCTAGTGCTCCTACTATAGTAGAAAGTATGATTCTCCAGCTACCTATCTTTGTAAAGATTAAGAATAAGGCTCCTACAATAATGAGTATTTTAGAAGTCTCTCCTACAGATCCAGGAATAAATCCTAAGAACATATCTGTGTAGTCATAATTAATCGTTGCTGCATTTTGAGCATAACTACCTAAGATAGTTTCTCCAGATATTGCATCTGGTGTTCCTGCTCTCTCTACTGCTTCGTGTACCCACACCTTATCTCCAGACATCCACGTTGGGTATGCAAAGAATAAGAAAGCACGTATAGTAAGCGCTGGGTTTAGGATATTCATCCCTGTACCTCCAAAAACTTCTTTACCTATTACTACACCAAAAACAACTGCTACTGCAAGCATCCATAATGGAATGTCTATAGGTACAATAAGTGGCACAAGCATTCCAGTTACTAAGTAACCTTCCTCTACCTCGTGTCCTTTTATAACAGCAAAAATAAATTCTACAAGTAATCCTACACCGTAAGAAACAATTACTAACGGAAGTACTGTCCAAGCTCCTATAGAGAAGTTGTCTAGATTCCAGAAGTTAGTACTAAAGAATCCTTGAGCTGCTTCAATCTCTCCTGTTGCAAGATAATGCTGATAACCAGCATTAAATATTCCAAACAGTAAACAAGGAATCAATGCTATGATTACCGTGTTCATTGTACGTTTTAAATCATCTACCGCTCTAATGTGACCACCACTGTGTGTAGTCTCGTTTGGAGCGTATAAAAAAGTGTGAAGCGCGTTGAAAGCCGGAGCCATCTTCTTCCCTTCATACTTCATTTTAAGCTTATGTAAACTTTCTTTCATTCCCATAACTTATCCTATTTCTTTATACATAACATCTAATCCCTTACGAATGATCTCTTGGTGTGGCTGCTTAGACACACACATAAATTCTGTAAGTGCAAAATCTTCTGGAGCCACCTCATACATTCCTAAAGCTTCCATCTCATCTAGATCTTCTACCATACAAGCCTTAAGGATTTGCATAGGGTAAATATCTAGAGGAAAAACCTCTTCATAATTTCCAGTTACTACAAATGCACGGTGCTCACCGTTTGTATTTGTATCTAGATCATATTTCTTCTTAGGCTGTAACCAAGAAAAAGTAAGCGCTCTAGATGGAGAGATTTTATCAAAAACAGGCTTATTCCACCCGAAGAATTCATAATCATCACCCTCTGGTATTACTACAAACTCTGTTGCATAAAACCCAAGAGCTCCGTCTGGCTTAACTTTAGTACCTGTTAATACATTACCAGAGATAAAGCGATTATTATCACCTTCTACTCCAGCATCATATGCAAATGTAGACACCTCTGCACCTATGATTGTGCGGTAATACTTAGGCGCTTTTATAGAAGACCCAGAAACCGATATCACACGTTGTGCATTAAACTTACCTGTAAGTAACAATTCTCCTATCACAACAAGATCTTGTGCTGCAACCGTCCAGGCTGTCTCACCCTTGTTAATAGGACTTGTTTTATTAATTAAGGTTCCCACATTACCAGCTGGGTGTGGTCCTTTTACTGTATATGTTGTAACACCTGTAAGGCTTGCAAACACAGATGCACTAGAACCTATAGATACGTGTACACCACCATCTGTAAGTTTTCCTAATGCTGTAACTGCTGCCTGCAGCGCTGCTTCTTTACCTGCTAGTACAAAATCAAGATCTGCAGCAAGTGGTCCAGTGTTTACACCAGATATAAAAATTGCTTTTGGAGATACTGTTGGGTTTGCAACCACATCATAAGGACGTTGTTTTATAAACGGCCACACACCACCTTCAAGCAATCTTGCTTTTACAGTAGCAGCATCTGCAGTTGGACTCAACGCTCCAAGATCACGAGTAGCACCAGCATAATCTGCTTCAATCACAATATCAGTAATCACACGGCGAGCGCCACGCTTGATTTCTGTTATTGTTCCAGCAACTGGAGATACAAATTTGATTTCTTCTTGAGACTTTGAGTAGAAAATCTCGTCTCCAGCCATAAGGCTAGCTCCTTCTTTAAGGACCATTTTAGGAGTCACGAGATGAAAATCTGAAGGCCTAATAGTAATGGTACGCGATCTAGGCCCTTCAGAAATTGTCTTTTCTGCTTCGCCTACTAATCGGATATCAAGACCTTTTTTGATTCTGATGTCTTTTGACATATGTCAGTAGATTTATGTTATCTAAAATCCTCTAAAATTGAGGTGCGCAAATTTACAAAATACGTCTCATTTTTCCGAGCTAGAAAAAGTGAAAGTATTATTTATAACGCTTCTAAATAGTGACTTGTCAATCTGTTTAATAAACCACCTCTTTTTTGAGAAAACCGCACCTAGACGCTCCACAAAACTCATAACAACATAAAGCGCACACCACCACTCGTGATTTATATTCATTACAGACTCACATTAAGCACTTTAGAAATTCAATTATTACCTTACGATATCTTCAATTTCTAAATTCTAAATACGCTTTCGCGAAAGCGCAAAAAAGACAGTACCACATCACATCACGCATACCTCAACGCAATATCTCGGCATCAAATTTGTTTATATTTGGCAACCATCAGTCCACTATGAAAAATTATTTTACGCTTTTCTTACTATTTGCATCGTTTACCACCTTTGCACAGGTAGCACAAGAAATACCAGAACCTCCTTTTATTAAAACGGTACAATTTAACGCCAGCAGCACATCTGGAACTTCTTTACCCATACTACAACTAGGTAGCAGTTTATCGCTGTCTTTTGACGATATTTATGGCGATGAGCGTGATTACTTTTATAAAATCACGCATCACAATGCAGACTGGACAGAGAGTAGCCTTGCTAGATCTGAGTATATGGACGGGATGGATAATGTGCGCATCCTCAATTTTGAAAACTCGGTTGCAACACTCCAGTTATACACACACTATGAGCTATCTATACCTAACCAGATGACTAAGCGCCTCACAAAAACAGGCAATTACCTCCTTAGCATTTACGATGAAGAAGGTGAGCTCGTTTTCTCACGTAAGTTTATGATATTCTCACCCCAATTTAATGTGGGAGCTCAAGTAAAACGGTCAAGAGATTTACAATACATCAACTCAAAACAAGTACTGCGATTTTTTATAGACTCTGGAGATGAAGTTATCATAAACCCAAAACAAAATCTTCACACAGTTTTAATACAAAACAACAACCTCAAAACAGCCATTACAGGCATAGAGCCTCAATACAACATAGGCAATAGACTTGAGTATAGATATGATCAAGAGACGGCTTTCTGGGGTGGCAATGAGTTTTTTAACTTTGAAAACAAGGATGTGCGTGCCGCTACTTTTGCCATAAAAAGCATTGAGCTCAAGAGCCTGTATCACAATTACCTATACTCTAACCCAGCTAGGTATGACCAGCCGTACACCTACAATCCAGATATAAATGGCAACTTTCTCATAAACACCCTACAAGGTCGCACACCTCTTACCGAGGCAGAGTATGTATGGATACACTTCTCTTTGAGACACCCTAAACTTCTCGATGACCAGTCTATACATCTTTACGGAAATTTCAATAATTATGTAATAGACAATAGCACAAAACTGGAGTGGAACACCCGCACTAGAAGATACGAGCTACCATACTTACTTAAACAAGGTTTTTATAACTATAATTATGTGCTAGTAAACAAAGATGGAAGCATAGATTATAAGAATAGTCTAGACGGGAACTTCTGGCAAACAGAAAACAACTATCAAATACTAGTGTATTACCGCAAACCTGGAGGACGTTTTGATGAGCTGGTAGGCTTAGGGCAAACTAATTCTTCACAAATAACAAATTAGATTTTTACGCTTTCGCGAAAGCGTATTCACTAAAATCATATATTTACAGGGATGAAGGAAACACCCGTAAAATCTAACTCACGTAAGGCGATGAAATATCGTGGCGTTGAGTGCCTTAACTGCGGGCACCCGCTAGACCTCACCGATCGTTATTGTGCATACTGCGGGCAAATTAACACGACAAAACGGCTCACTATAAAAGACTTTTTTAATGAGTTTGTACTGAGTGTGTTTACTTATGACTCCCGTTTTAGATATACCGTTAAAGACCTACTTTTTAAACCAGGAACCATCACAAGGTATTATGTAGAAGGAAAGCGCCTCAAATATGCAAACCCCTTTCGGTTTTTTCTGAGTGCGTCCATTTCTTATTTTATATTACTCGCAATCATAGGTTTTATAAATGGTAATAACGACTTAGATTTTACAGATGAGGGTGTCGTGCAACTCAATGTAGACCAAGCCAAAGATGATATAGACTCCATAAAAGAAATCACAAAAGACATTGACCTCAACGAGCTTCAAAACCTCAACAATGAAGAAGCACAACTTCTTGAAGAAAAAATAAACAACACTGTAGAGAAGAGTGTAAAAAAGCTCAAAGAGAGAAAAGAAGCACAAGAAGCCAAAAAAGACTCCATCGTAAAAGTACCTTATGACACAAGAGCCGAAAGCTCCATAAACGGGATCTATCTTGAGAACATATTTACAAAAGGTGAGATATTTTACGACTTTTACGAATACACAGAAATAAGTGACCCAGAAACTGCGCTCGATAGCTTAAAATACAGCAAGACCAGAACAAACGTATTTTTATATAGCAAGAATGAGGATATAAAGCGCGTTAAGGATAATCCAGCTCGTTTTTTGAGATTTCTAGCTTCTAAGATTCCATTTTTCTTATTCTTTTTTGCACCTATTTTTGCGCTTTTCTTATGGCTAATTTATTCAAAGAAGAAATTTAATTATATGGAGCACTTAGTCTTCATATTTCACATATTCAGCTGGGTATTTTTAGTATTGCTTATTGCAATTATTCCAGACTTACTTATTGGAGATGAAATAGTTGCATCTCTATTACTCATTCTTGTAGGTCCATTTTACTTTTACAAGGCGTTGCGTAATTTTTATAAACAAAAACGCAGGTGGACAATTCTAAAATTTGTATTTTTAAACATAGTATTCTATTTAGGAGCGACATTATTTGCAGTAATCTTTTTTGCGATTACCGCATTTTTATTTTAAAATGGTACAACAAGTAACTAGAGGCATAAAGATTTCGGTAGAGACTACCTTTGAGGGCACGTTTTATAAAAACTATAAAATGCACTTCGCCTTTGGCTACAAAGTAACCATAGACAACCAGAGTAAAGATAGTGTACAACTTATGGCACGTCACTGGAAAATACAAGACGCTCTTAACACTCCCGAAGTCGTAAATGGCGAGGGCGTGATAGGTAAGAAACCCGTTTTAAAACCGGGCGAAAGCCACACCTATAGTTCTGGTTGCTTACTTACCTCGCCTTTTGGCTCTATGGAAGGGCATTACCAGATGGTAAACTTTACAACCACAAAAAAATTCAGAGTAAAAATACCTGCCTTTAAGCTGAGCGCACCTTTTGCATTAAACTAGCTGCCGTTTGCCCTGCAAGCTCAAGGCAAAAAATCTGTTCTCCTTGCTTTATGTTGCAGTATAAACAGTTACTGTCATAAATAAATCTATAAGGCTTCTCAGTATCAAAGCCTTCTGGCAATTGTGTAGTTCCACAAAAGTCTTGCACTCCACGCTCTGTATATCTTTTTACTAATGCCTTAGTCTTATCACCCTGGACTTCTAAATAAAAGTAAGCTCCACTACCCGTCCCATCTAGAAAGGTAGCTCCTTCTGGCACCTCAATACTTATCCCATCTTGATCAAGAACCTCAGGAACCTTTCGGTCAAAGAAGTTTGTGAGGTTTTCTTTTAAAGCTGTAGATGTGTATGGTTTTATACACCCATTATACACCTCATACACACCATCTTGTGATGCACTACGCTCTACATTACCCACGGTGCTGGGAGTAAATTTCTTATTGCGCTTAAGATATTTTATTATGGAGTTATTATTTGTACTAGCTAGAATCGTATCTGTCACAAATCTTGCACAGTTACTTCCCACTTTCCCAAAGGCTTTGTAAGGAATACTCCCTTGCCCTTGAAGACCCATTATATATGAGAGAGCCTTATCATAATCTACCGTATCACATAAGGATGCAACAAGACGCCCCTCCCCGTGTGTTTTTTCTGGATGCGCTTCTAGCCATAATAAAAGCTCATTAAGATTAATTAATTGATTATTTTTTATCTGAGCTTTTACGGGCACAACAAGCTCTACATCTGTAAGAGCCCCACGCACTCTCCCTTTCCCTGGAGGAGTAATATACCTGCCAAAATCAAAGTACTGAGCCACTCCCGTTTCATTTTCTATAAGAACCAGCGCAGCGTGACCTGCTTTAATATGTGTGCGTGTGCCTAACCCTACCAGTGGTAATATTTTACACATAAGCTCATCAGACATTTTTACAAAAGTATCTGGAAAAGCGAGCACTATTATTTTACCCGTATTTTTCAAACAGTAACTGTATCAAAGTTAGTAATATGCACCTCATCCTTTTGTAAATCGCGGTACGTCATTATACAATCTTCCTTAGTCTTTTCTACCTGGGTAACACTTACGGTACCTAGTTTACCACGATTCATTTTAAGATCTACCTTTTCATCTCCCTCACCAGCTGTGGTGTGAAAACTTGATAATTGCTCACTACTCCAGTCAGTATTTTCAGCAAATGTTTTAAACCACTTTTTACGCTTCTCCTTCATATCTGCAGTATACAGTGTAGAAGAAGACCATATTTTTGGTAAATCATCCAGTTCGCTTATATGCGCCTTCACTCCATCCCAAACCAGTTCTGTTGCCTTGAGACCAGTGTTCCAATCTATAGCTATAATGGTGAAGGGCTCAATTCCTTCATAGTCAAAATCATTTATAGAAGTCGTTAAATCATCAGACTTAAGTAGTTCTTTTACCGTTACGCCTCTACTCATCTTATAATCCTCAACCTTCATATGATTTTCAAACCCTCCATTAAGAAGGCAAATCATTGTATTTTTTTCTGAAACTCCTATCCACGATCCACCGGCTACGGCATCTTTTGGAAACAGCATTTTCACCCCATCTATATCATAAAAGCTAGGCGCAAGTGTGGTTCTTCCATAAGCCTCGTCACGGTTAGAGGTTAGAATAAAAGTGTTATCTTTTTTAGGTATATAAGTAACTGTGCACATTCTTTATGGGTCGTAAGTTCTGTTTGCAACTTACGAAAAAGCCTACACTTGCGGTTTCGATACCCATTATTTTGTAGTGTGACTGTCTACCATTGCTTCACTTACATTAAAATGTGATCTTAACAAATCTAGATATGATTGTCTTCTATTTTGCTTTCGCGAAAGCGTAAAAAACTCCAACTGTTACAGTATTGCCAAACCGCTGAGCTATCGCAATAGAATTTGTACTTTTGCACTACCAAAAAATTAAAACCAAACACCACTATGGGAAAAGGATTTTTTCAAGTTCCAATCGCTGTAAACGAAGAGGTAAAATCGTATACACCAGGCTCTCCAGAACGCGAGGCCGTTGCCGCAGCTTATAAAGAGTTATTTAACGCACATACCGAAGTACCTATGTACATAAATGGTAAAGAGGTGCGTACTAAAAATACACAACCTATCACGCCACCGCACGATCACAAGAAGGTGGTAGGTGAGTTTCACCTTGCCGAAAAAACACACATTGACCAGGCTATCGCTGGAGCACTTGAGGCTCGTACGGAGTGGGCAGAGCTTCCTTGGGAGCAACGTGCTGGTATTTTCTTAAAAGCTGCAGAGCTTATCGCTGGGCCTTACCGCGCAAAGATTAATGCTGCAACAATGATTAACCAGTCTAAAACGATTTACCAAGCAGAGATTGATGCTGCTTGTGAACTTATAGACTTCTTACGTTTTAACGTGCAGTTTATGACAGATATCTATAACGAGCAGCCAGAGTCTACCTCTGGAGCCTGGAATAGACTAGAATACCGCCCGCTAGAAGGATTTATCTATGCGATTACTCCTTTTAACTTTACTGCCATCGCGGCAAACCTTCCTGCTGCTTGTGCACTTATGGGTAATGTAGTAGTATGGAAACCTTCAGATAGCCAGATGCTTTCTGCAAAGATTATACTTGACATCTTCCGTGAGGCAGGTGTACCAGATGGTGTGATACAAGTGGTACACGGTGATCCAGTAATGATTACAGATACCGTACTTGCAAGCCCAGATTTTTCTGGATTACACTTTACAGGATCTACACACGTATTTAAAGATGTGTGGAAAAAGATAGGAGAAAACATACATAACTATAAAACATATCCCCGCATTGTAGGTGAGACAGGTGGTAAAGATTTTATCGTTGCACACCCTACTGCACCAGCAAAACAAGTGGCCACAGCGATCTCTCGTGGAGCGTTTGAGTTTCAAGGTCAAAAATGTAGTGCTGCAAGTCGCGGGTACATACCAGCATCTTCTTGGGAAGAAATTAAAGAGCTTGTGATAGAAGACGTAAAGTCTTTTAAAATGGGATCTCCAGAAGATATGAGCAACTTTATCACTGCTGTGATACACGAAGGATCTTTTGATAAGCTTGCAAAATACATTGACCAGGCAAAAGAAGATGCAAACGCAGAGATTATAGTAGGTGGAGGTCACGATAAGAAAAAAGGGTACTTTATAGAGCCTACCGTTATTGTCACTACAGATCCTAATTATACAACAATGCACACAGAGCTTTTTGGCCCCGTGATGACTATTTATGTATATGAAGATAAAGACTGGAGCGAGATGCTTAAGCTTGTAGACAGCACTAGTGAGTATGCACTTACTGGAGCAATACTAGCAACAGATCGTTATGCAATACAAGAAGCTACAAAAGCACTTAAAAATGCCGCTGGTAACTTCTACATAAACGATAAGCCTACGGGAGCTGTTGTAGGGCAACAACCTTTTGGAGGAGCACGTGCTTCTGGAACAAATGACAAAGCTGGATCTGCTTTAAACCTACTACGTTGGGTAAGCCCACGTATGATTAAGGAAACATTTGTTACTCCTACAGATTACAGATACCCTTTCTTAGCTAAGAAATAGGTTACCTTTTTTCGTCTTTGAGACGAGGTATATAATAAGCAACAGGCTTTCTATTATAGAGAGCCTGTTTTTTATTGCGCTTTCGCGAAAGCGGAATTACAGAATTTGACGCTAGAGGGTTTTTCACTCACTAAAAAGGCCGCTATCCCGCAAGTCTACACGCACCATATACCTCTGGGATTCCCATAAGGCGTACCTCGCGCAAGCTATTACCATAACCTTGCACTCGCGTAGGTATCAACCATATTGCATACCCAAAAATCACAACCCACAATGCAGCTACTATAAAAAAAGATGCAATAGGATCTACCAGATAACACAGATACTGGACGCCTGTTACAGCAGTTGCTGCTTTTATCACATACCTAGCCCATAACTTGACTGCATATACTCTTACCTTATGTTCTTTTCTAGTTTTTGGCAATTCAATACCCAAGTGCACAAGCAAGGCATATACAAAAGGTCTATATGCAGTTGCGGCCACACTTGCGCTACCTAACAGTATTAAAAAATGTAGTATCTCCATTAGATTAATTTTAAAAAACAGCCGCAGCTATCTGTCTAATATTATCACTTTTACCCATTGAGTAATAATGTAGCACGGGTACGCCAGCAGCTTGTAACTCCTTGCTTTGCTGTATGCACCACTCTATTCCTATTTGCCGCACAGCAGCGGCATCGCTAGCTTTTACAACTTCCATTACTAATGTGTCTGGCACATCTACGCTAAAACGTTGCGGAATTAAATTAAGTTGCTTTTTTGTGGCAAGTGGTTTAAGCCCTGGTATAATAGGTTTTGTGATACCGGCGGCTCTGCACTTTTCTACAAAATCAAAGTATTTCTGATTATCAAAAAACATTTGAGTTACCACATAACAAGCCCCAGCTTCTAGCTTTTTCTTTAAAAAATGAATGTCACTTTCAAGACTGGGCGCTTCCAGATGCTTTTCTGGATATCCCGCCACACCTATGCAAAAGTCTGTCTTTGCACTGTTCTGCAAATCTTCATCTAGGTAGGTGCCATTATTTAAATCAATAATTTGCTCTACGAGGTCTTGCGCATAGATATTTCCATTTTTATTGGGCTTGTAGTAAGTCTCACTCTTTACCGCATCACCGCGTAAGGCCATCACATTCTCAATACCTAGAAAATCCATATCTATCAAAAAATTCTCAGTATCTTCTTTAGAAAAACCTCCGCATAGCACGTGCGGTACTGCATCTACTTGATAGCGGTTTTGTATCGCAGCACAAATACCCACAGTACCAGGGCGTTTACGCACCACCTTTTTCTCTAGCAATCCATCCTCACGCTCCTTATAAATGTATTCCTCACGGTGATAAGTTACATCTATAAAAGGCGGCTTAAATTCCATAAGCGGATCTATATTATCAAAAATAGTATTGATATTTTGTCCTTTAAGAGGTGGCAAGATTTCAAAAGAAAAATCGGTTCTCTTCGCTGCTATTGCTTCTGCTATGTGATCTCGTACTTTTGTCATAATCTACTCTGCTATATTTGGGGTGAGCCATTTTTCCGCTTTCGCGAAAGCAAAATTTTTGCGGCTCGCATAGTCCTTTACTTGATCTTCTTTTATTTTCCCTAGCCCAAAATACCTCGCCTCAGGGTGCCCGAAATAATACCCGCTCACACTTGCCGCCGGCCACATCGCCAAACTTTCGGTAAGTGAAACACCTATGGACTCTTCCACGTCAAGCAACTTCCAGATGGTTTCTTTCTCCAAATGATCTGGACAAGAGGGATAACCAGGCGCTGGGCGGATACCTTGATATTTTTCTTTAATTAAATCTGTATTATCCAGCGTCTCTCTAGTAGCATATCCCCAGTGTTTTGTGCGCACTTCCTTGTGAAGATATTCGGCAAAAGCTTCTGCGAGCCTGTCTGCAAGCGCTTTAATCATTATCGCGCTGTAATCATCAAGCGCATCTTCAAACTCTTTTGCCTTTCTGGCTGTGCCAAATCCTGCTGTAACACAAAAGGCACCCATATAATCTTGCAAACCACTATCGAGCGGAGCAATAAAATCTGATAGTGCGATATTGGGCTTTCCTGCTGCCTTTTTTGATTGTTGCCTGAGCGTTCTAAATACCACCGTATCTTCACCCTGCTCTTGACTTACAATTATATCATCTTGGTGATTTGAATTTGCTTTAAAAAGTCCAAAAGTCGCTTTGGCAGTGAGCCATTTTTCGGAAATGATTTGTTTGAGCATTTGTTGTGCATCGGCAAATAGTTCGCTGGCTTGTGTTCCTACCACCTCATCTGTTAAAATCTCTGGGTACTTACCGTGCAAATCCCAACTTCTAAAAAACGGACTCCAATCTATATATGGCACCAGAGCGTTGAGATCTAAATGTTCAATCACTTGTACACCTAGTTCTTTTGGAGCGATAATATCTTCGGCTTTAAAATCTATTTTTAATTTATTTGCTCTTGCTTGCTCAATGGTGAGATATTCTTTGATGCGTTGTCGTGAGTTAAAATTTTCGCGAAAGCGGGCATATTCTTCCTTTAATTCGTTTTTAAAAAGAACACTTGTGTCCTTCTGTAACAAATCACCCACAATAGTCACCGCTCTGCTGGCATCGTTTACGTGCACAACGGCGCTCTCATAATGCGTGTCAATTTTTACCGCAGTGTGTGCCTTGCTTGTGGTCGCACCACCTATCAAAACTGGTATTTTAATATCTTGACGCGCAAGTTCTTTGGCTAGATATACCATCTCATCGAGGCTAGGTGTGATTAAACCGCTTAGACCTATGATGTCTGCATTTTCGGCAAGGGCGGTGGCTATAATTTTTTCTGGCGGCACCATCACCCCTAGGTCTATAATCTCATAATTATTGCACGCTAGCACAACGCTCACGATGTTTTTACCTATATCGTGCACATCTCCTTTTACGGTTGCCATCACAATTTTACCCGCACTCTTACTAGCTGCTGCCGTCCCATTTTTTAACTTCTCTTCTTCTATGTAGGGCAATAAATAAGCAACGGCTTTTTTCATCACTCTAGCAGATTTTACCACTTGAGGTAAAAACATCTTCCCACTCCCAAAGAGGTCTCCCACTACATTCATACCCGTCATTAAGTGACCTTCTATCACTTTAATAGGAGCATCTACAGCTTGTCTGGCCTCTTCTACATCTTGTAGAATATAGGCATCTATCCCTTTAACAAGTGCTCTGGTGATTCGGCTTTGGATATCTTCTGTTCTCCAAGCTTCGGTTTCTTTTTCTGTAGATACTTTTTGACCTACGGTCTCTGCAAATGTGAGTAGGCGCTCTGTCGCATCATCTCTTCTATTGAGTATTACATCTTCTACACGCTCTAGTAAATCTACTGGAATATCATCATATACCTCCAGCAACGCAGGGTTTACAATACCCATATTCATCCCTGCTTTGATAGTGTGGTATAAAAACACTGAGTGCATCGCCTCGCGCACGGCGTTATTACCTCTAAAACTAAAAGACACATTACTCACACCACCACTTACCGAGCAATGTGGGAGATGATTGCGCACCCACTTTGTCGCTTCTATAAAGTCTAATGCATTGCGTTTATGTTCATCCATACCCGTCGCCACAGGAAAGATATTAAGATCAAAAATGATGTCTTCTGGCGGGAAGTTTACTTCATTAACTAAAATCTCATAGCTGCGCTTTGCAATCTCAATGCGACGCTCATAGGTATCTGCCTGGCCTACTTCATCAAAAGCCATTACAATCACAGCGGCACCATAACGTTTTATAGCCTTTGCTTGCTGTATAAAAATGGCTGCTCCTTCTTTTAAAGAAATAGAGTTTACCACGCATTTACCTTGTACTACCTGCAAGCCAGCCTCTATAATCTCCCATTTTGAACTATCTATCATAATGGGCACTCTCGCAATATCTGGCTCTGCAATCACAAGATTTAAAAAGGTAACCATTGCCTCCTTGCCATCTATGAGACCGTCATCCATATTAATATCGATGATTTGGGCGCCGTTTTCTACTTGATCTCTAGCTACAGAAAGTGCTTCTTCAAATTGCTGTTCTTTTATAAGTCTCAAAAACTTTCTTGACCCCGCAACATTAGTACGCTCTCCTACATTTATAAAATTACTTTCTGGAGTAATCACTAGTGGCTCAAGGCCAGAAAGTCGCATATATCGAGGAGTCACATTCATTATAGCTTACATTTTCTAGGGGTTACATTCTCTACTAGTTGCGCAATAGCTTTAATGTGTGCAGGTGTGGTGCCACAGCAGCCACCCACAATATTTACAAGGTTTTTATCGATGTATTTTTTAATCTGCATTGCCATTTGCTCTGGTGTTTCATCATACTCCCCGAAGGCATTAGGCAATCCCGCATTGGGATGTGCAGAAATACCCACCTCTGTTTTATTTGCTATAGCTTCTAGATGTGGTTGCAACTGACTAGCACCTAGCGCGCAGTTAAAACCAACAGACAATAGCGGAATATGTGATACCGAAATTAAAAATGCCTCTGCCGTTTGCCCTGAAAGCGTTCTACCAGAAGCGTCTGTTATGGTGCCAGAAATCATTACTGGCGTGTCTACACCTCGCTCTTCTTTTACCTGGTCTATCGCAAATAGCGCAGCCTTTGCGTTGAGTGTATCAAACACAGTTTCTACAAGTAAGATATCCACACCACCATCTAGCAAGGCTTCTACTTGTTGTTTATAAGCCACTCTAAGTTCTTCAAAACTCACTGCACGATACCCCGGGTCATTTACATCTGGCGACATACTCGCTGTCTTGTTTGTAGGACCTATGCTTCCTGCTACAAATCGTGGTTTGTGAGGTTCTTTTGCGGTTATGGATTGAGCGACATTTTTGGCAATTTTCGCGGAAGCGTAATTCAAATCATACACATACTCCTCCATCTCATAATCTGCCATTGCAATGGTGGTACTCAAGAAGGTGTTAGTCTCCACAATATCTGCTCCCGCTTCAAAATACTTGCGGTGCACCTCTGCAATTGCGGCAGGCTGCGTGAGTGACAGTAAATCATTATTACCTTTTACAGACCGATAAAAATCTTTAAAGCGCTCTCCTCTAAAATCTTCTTCACTAAAATTATATGCCTGCAGCATCGTACCCATCGCACCATCTAGCACAAGGATTCGTTCTTGCAAAACCGCTTTTAATTGTGCTGCCATTAGTTCTCTAGTGCTTGAATAATATCATTTTTAATGTCTTCTATATGTTCTAAACCTACAGATATACGAATAAGACCATCTGAAATACCTACCTCATCACGCTCAGCGCTCGATAGCTTGCTGTGGGTTGTACTAGCAGGGTGACTTACAATAGTTCTGGTATCTCCTAGGTTTGCTGTGAGCGAACACATCTTTATGGTATTTAAAAAATCACGCCCTTTTTGTAATCCGCCGTCAAGCTCTATTGTCACGATGCTTCCTCCCGCTTTCATTTGTTTTTGAGCAAGTGCGTATTGAGGATGTGATGGTAAAAAGGGATAACGGACTTTTTTGATTTGAGGTTGATTCTCTAAGTGTGTTGCGAGCTCAAGTGCATTTTTACAATGGCGATCTACTCTTACCGAGATCGTTTCGAGACTTTTTGAAATTGTCCACGCATTAAAAGGAGATAATGCAGGTCCAGTAACTCTAGCAAAACGATAAATCTTATCAATGAGCTCATAACTACCTACGGCGATGCCTCCCATTGTGCGCCCTTGACCGTCTAGTAATTTTGTAGCCGAGTGTATCACCACATCTGCACCAAAACGTATAGGTTGTTGTAAATATGGTGTTGCAAAGCAATTATCTACTATAAAAATAAGGTTATGCTTTTTTGAAAAATCAGCCAGCGCTTGTAAGTCTATGACATCTATCGCTGGATTAGTAGGCGACTCCACATAAATCACCTTTGTATTAGATTGTACTTTTGACGCTAAGTCATCTAGTTTTGTGCCATCAAAATACGTATGAGAAATATTCCATTTTGGTAAATACTTGGTAAAAAGCGTGTGGGTATTCCCAAAAATTGCTCTTGCCGAAAGTATGTGATCCCCGCTATCTAACAAAGCTGCAAATGTGCTAAAAATAGCACTCATCCCTGTAGCAAAAGTCACACCTTGCGCTGCCCCTTCCATTAAACATATTTTTTTCACCAGCTCTGCGCAGTTGGGATTTGTATACCTACTGTAAATATTTCTTTTTTTCTCCTCTGCAAAAGAGGCTCTCATCTCTTCTGACGTATCAAATACAAAACTAGAAGTAAGATACACCGGTGCTGAGTGCTCTTGATGTAAAGAACGCTCTGTTTGCGTACGTATCGCGAGTGTCTCTGGATGGTAATCACTCATAGCTAGTTAAGACTTGTTGTGATTTTTAAAATATCGCTCAGCACGCCTCTCGCTGTAACAGCTTTTCCTGCGCCAGCTCCTTGTATCACCAGCGGGTGATCACCATAGGAGTCTGTATAAATTTCAAAAACGGCATCTGCACCTTGAGTTTGCCCCAGCGCTGTGTGCTTAGATTCTTGCACTAGTTTTACTTCAAGTTGTTGTGTTTTTAAATCTAGCTCACCTACGTGTCTCAACACTTCATTTGCTCCTAGTTGAGATTTACTATTCTCAAAAATGGCATCAAGGGTTTTTACGCTTTCGCGAAACTGGGGTAAGGTAGTGGTACCATTTAATGATTTAGGAACCAGTGACTGTACTTTTACATCGTCAAACTCTTTTGTGAGTCCTACCTCTCTCCCTAAAATCAAAAGCTTGCGTGCCACGTCTTTACCTGAAAGATCTTCCCTAGCATCTGGCTCTGTGAGTCCCAACGCATCTGCCTCAAGTAATATGTCTGAAAAACTCTTATCCTCCGCCGAAAACGTGTTAAACAAATAACTAAGAGATCCAGAAAATATGCCTCGTATCTTATGTATTTCTTCACCACTATCATATAAACTTTTTATGGTCTCAATGATAGGCAGTCCTGCTCCTACATTTGTTTCATATAAGAACTTCTTGTTGTGCTGTTTTAAAGATGTACGCAGTGCCTTATAGAAATCATATGAGCGTGTATTTGCAATCTTATTAGCAGTTACGATATGAAATCCATTTTCGATGAGAGATACATAGTTTTCCACAAACTGCGGACTCGCAGTGACATCTACCGCGATAAATGAGCTTTCACCATCGTGATTAGACTCTTGTTGTTGCTTTAACTTTTTCGCGTAAGCGTAAATATCATCTAACGTGTAGGGATGGGCTTGGTTCTCAAAATCTGCACTCCAGCTGCCTGTTGTCTCATTTTGAAACAACGCCAGTGTAGAGTTTGCAATACAAAAAATGTTAAGTTGCTTACTAGAAGACTTTTTATTAAAATCTGTAATCTGTGTGATGAGCGTGCTCCCCACATTACCTATACCAAAAATGGCGATGTTTATTTGTGACATAATTGTGTTGAAAAAATGGGTTTTACAAAGCTTGATAACTGCTCATATTCTATTAAAAAGGCATCGTGACCGTGTATGGATTTTAGCTCATCATAGGTAGATGAGATACCCATCTCTTGTAATTGTAAGTGGGTCTCATATATCTCATCTGCCAGAAAAAGTCCGTCTGTATCTATGGCTACTTGATGCACGGTACCGGTAAAGTCACGTAGTAACGCTTTAAAATCTTTGCTTCCTTGTGTAATATCTGCACTAAGCAATAACTGATTCATAAGCCTATATGCCGATAGCGAAAACCGTTCTGAGAGTTTTATGCCGTGGTGATTAAGCCAGCTTTGTGTATTATACAATTGCTCATCGCGCTTACTACGATTAAACTTCTCTTTAAAAGAAGCTGGTGTGCGATAAAAGGTCATTGCGTGCATACGCGCATCTGCTACGGGCTGGCTAGAATGGGTAAGCAGGCTGTCTTGTATGTGACATTGTGCTATCACCCAGTCTGTCGCTTTCCAGTCTGTCGCAATGGGTATTAAATGTTTTATAAGCTTTGGCTGTTGGCTTGCCAGCTCCCAGGCTATCTGCCCTCCTAAGGAACCACCTACAACGGCAAAAAGTGATGTTATGTTAAGATGCTGTAGCACCTCCCCGTGTATGCGTGCGATGTCATAATTAGTAAACTCTTTATACGCTGTAATGCGCTGCGTGCTTGCGTGGCCATTACCTGGTATATCTATAGATAGTATGGTGTAGCAGCCTGTATCTATAGCTTTTTCTTTACCTATCAAATCACTCCACCAGCCTTTGTCTCCAGTTATGGTAGAGTTACCCGTGAGCGCGTGATTAACCAGTACTACAGGTGCTGCACCTAGCACCTGACCTGCCAGCTGGTATGACACTTCGAGGTCACAATGATAACCAGAACGTGTGGTAAAAGATGATATGGATACGATGTTAAGCATATGTATTGCAGTTTAAGATGGGGTGAAAGGCTACTTATTGTAAAAAAGCTCCAACTAGCTCTGGCAAAAAAGCTAGCTGGAGCATCACAATTAATTACACTAAAACAGTTTTATCTACGCGCGCAAAAGCCGCTACGAGATCTTCTTTAAGATCTTCTATATTCTCTAGACCTACAGAAAGACGTACGAGATCTTTAGTCACTCCAGTTGCCTCTTGCTCTTGGTCTGAGAGTTGCTGGTGTGTGGTGCTCGCTGGGTGTATAATGAGTGATTTACTATCACCTATATTTGCGAGTAGTGAGAAAAGCTTAGTCTCGTTTGCAATAGTTTTTGCACTTTCAAAACCACCTTTTATACCAAAGGTGACAATCCCACTCTGTCCCTTAGGCAAGTATTGCTTTGCAAGATCATTATACTTACTTGACTCAAGACCTGGATAATTTACCCACGCCACCTCATCACGAGTTTCTAGCCACTGTGCAAGTGCAAGTGCATTTTGCGAGTGCTTTTGCAATCTAATTTCTAGTGTTTCTAGCCCTTGTAATATTTGGAATGCATTAAATGGACTTAATGCCGCACCGTGATCTCTCAATCCTTCTATGCGCACCTTTGCAATAAACGCTGCCTCTGCTAGTGCATCGTGGTATACTAAGCCGTGGTAACCTGCAGATGGCTCTGTAAACTCAGGAAATTTACCATTACTCCAGTCAAATTTTCCTGCATCTATGATCACTCCACCTAGTGCGGTACCATTACCGTTTATATATTTTGTAAGAGAGTGAATCACGATATCTGCCCCGTGCTCGATTGGGTTAAGAAGCGCTGGAGTTGCCACCGTGTTATCTACAATGAAAGGGACTTTGTGCGCTTTCGCGAAAGCGGAAATACCTTTTAAATCTAATACATCCAGCTTAGGGTTACCTAGTGACTCCACAAAGAAGGCACGGGTATTTTCTTGTGCTGCATTTTTAAAGTTTTCTGGATCTGAAGGATCTACAAAAGTGGTTGTAATCCCAAAACGAGGAAGTGTCACACTTAGTAAATTATACGTTCCTCCATAGAGACTACTTGAAGCTACTACGTGGTCCCCTTGCTTTAAGAGTGTAAGTAGCGTGGTGTTAATTGCCGCAGTACCAGATGCGGTTACTACAGCTGCCAGCCCTCCTTCTATCTCTGTGAGGCGCTTCTCTAGCACATCATTTGTAGGGTTATTAAGGCGTGTGTAGATAAAGCCTGGTTCAGAGAGGTTAAAAAGGTTTGCTGCGTGGTCTGCATCATTAAAAACGTAGGCAGTGCTCTGGTAAATAGGCACGGCTCTTGTTCCTCCGTTTGCTGCATAATCGTGTCCTGCGTGCAACGCTTTGGTTGCTAATTTTTGTGTACTCATTTTTCTTTTTTTTGAGTTTAATAGATTCCCTCTCACCTTGTGTGAAAGGATTAAAAACAAAAGCCAAACGTCTCTTAAACCTTATTACAGGCTCTCAAGATTTTTAAGAAAAATATTATAAGAAAAAACATAAGCACGTACCTGAGCGGTACTGCTAGATGTTATCTATCCTCAAGATTCGGTAATGAGCGACTCTTGGGTAGAATGTAGCACCTTCTTTCTAAGTGAAAGGGTTGCTAAGGCTTCATAGGGTCATTCCCTCAGCCTTTCTTGATAACATTTCAATAAGTTGTTGAACTTTGTGAGCACAAATATTGTAAAAACAATTTTACAAAAACAAACTTTTTAGAATAATTTTCTAAATAAAGTTATGTTAAATTCAATTAGGTAAAAATTAAACTATATTTAATCTATATATAAAACTATTTTTCTAACCTCTTCATAAATGCAGAAAATAGGTCTTAGGAAATTTTCACAAAAAAATAACATTACCCTACCAGATTGGTAGGGTAATAGATTATTTATATCATTAAAGTTTCTTTACTTTTGTCCCCATAATAACGAGGACAGATTTGACTGCTTGCAACCTCAAAAAAAAATGGCTAAAATCAAACACAAGACTTTAACATTTCTTGTGTTATGTTTCTACCCAGCACTCGTCAAATCTACTTCTTGACAAAAAATTAAAAAATGGCCTATTTATTTACCTCAGAATCTGTTTCTGAAGGACACCCTGATAAAATTGCAGATCAGATTTCTGACGCACTTATCGATAACTTTCTTGCTTTTGACACGCAGTCTAAAGTTGCTTGCGAGACCCTAGTTACAACTGGGCAGGTAGTTCTTGCAGGAGAAGTAAAGTCTAATGCATACCTAGATGTTCAAAAAATCGCTCGTGAGACTATTAATAAGATAGGATACACAAAGGGTGAGTATATGTTTGACGGTAACTCTTGTGGTGTACTGTCTGCCATACACGAGCAGTCTGACGATATAAATCGTGGTGTAGACCGCAAGAGCAAAGAAGAGCAAGGTGCAGGAGACCAAGGTATGATGTTTGGCTATGCGACTAAGGAAACTGAAAACTATATGCCACTAGCTCTCGAGCTATCACATAGACTACTCATTGAACTAGGTAAACTACGCCGTGAGGATGATGAGATTACCTACCTACGTCCAGATGCCAAAGCACAAGTTACTATTGAGTATAGTGATGATAATGTGCCGCAACGCATTGAAGCTATTGTGGTGTCTACACAACACGACGACTTTGATGAAGATGAAGCAATGCTAGGTCGCATACGTGGTGACATACAAGATATTCTTATACCTCGCGTAGTAGGAATGCTACCAGAAAACATCGCTGCGCTCTTTAATGATGATATTAAGTATCACATCAACCCAACGGGCAAGTTTGTGATAGGTGGACCTCACGGAGACACAGGTCTTACGGGGCGTAAAATTATAGTAGATACGTACGGTGGTAAAGGAGCTCACGGTGGTGGTGCTTTTTCTGGAAAAGACCCATCAAAGGTAGACCGCTCTGCAGCTTATGCAACGCGTCACATAGCAAAAAACTTAGTAGCTGCCGGAGTAGCAGATGAGATACTTGTACAAGTATCTTATGCAATAGGTGTTGTTGAGCCTATGGGAATCTTTGTAGATACCTACGGTTCATCAAATGTGTCGCTATCTGATGGTGAGATTGCTCAAAAGGTAACCGAACTTTTTGATATGAGACCAGCTGCTATAGAAAGTAGATTAAAACTGCGCTCTCCTATATACAGCGAGACCGCAGCATATGGACATATGGGACGTACAAACGAAGTGGTCACAAAAACTTTTGAAAGCTTTGACGGTAAGAAAAAAGAGGTAGAAGTAGAACTCTTTACTTGGGAAAAACTAGATTATGTTGAAAAAGTAAAAGAAGCTTTTAACCTATAATCTATCCGTATAGATAGTAAAAAAAGGGAGCCTAGTGGCTCCCTTTTTTTGTTTTGTATGTTATCACTCATATGTACTCACTGTGATGTGATTTCTCGGCAGGCTCGAAATGACAGAAATGTAGTTACTCAAATATGATTTTATCTACTTCTATCTCAAAATCTGTTGCGGCTTTTGTATTTGAAATAAGCCCAATACGTATAATCTCTGCGAGATCTTCTTTATCTGGATGCCCTTCCATAGGTTGCCCCAGCTTGTAGGTACCAAAATCTTCTAGTTTATAGGTCACGGTTTTCCACTCACCTTGCGTGATGGGTAGGTTTATTTTATAATTAGGTCTCCAGAATCTTTTAAACTTATTGAGCGTGAGCCCAAAATCTTGCCCTGTGGATTTATATCGCACAGTCACGATTGTATAACCCGACAAATCATAAGACTGGTAAGGAGTTCTCAAGGATGCAAAACCTCCATTATTCTCAAGACTTACGCTTCCGCGAAAGATGATACTTTCCTCAGTTTGCTCAATGCTACCCGTAGATAATCCTCCCATCACACCATCAAGCACGACAAACCAGTCATCACAAGTGTTGCGAGTAGTTCCAAAATCAAAAGAGAGTGGTGTCGTGTTCATAGTAGTGGTGATGAGTAAGGCTAAGAGATATTTCATAGCTTTTTTCTTTAAAGTTACGCTTTCGCGAAAGCGTAAACCTTATACTTACCACATTTTTAACACTACTCGGCAAGTGTCATTTTCTTCTTAAAACGACGATCAATAATAAACTGGATTACAAAAAGGAAGACAAAAATCACTCTAGCAAACATTGGGAAAACCAGTGTGCAAAGCGCAGCAAGTAACCAGATAATTAAAACATTTATAGACCTTGCACGATACCAGCGGTAAAGCACTCTAGTAAAACCTGTTTTTTTGTTTTCTGAATAATACACATAACGCGTCATAATTAAGTTAAAAGTACCTATTACTGCAAGATTGATACAATAAAACATAAATGGACCTGGGTAATCAAAACCATTTACATACATCGCCGTAGAGAATGGAAGTAACACGATGGTGAGCAAGAAGAATATGTTAATCCATAGTAGCTTACCCGTTACAACACTTACAAATTTCATTAATTTAATATGACCTATCCAATATAATGCACTCACTAAAAAACTCACCACTAGACCTATGAAATCTGGTATTCTGTTTGCAAGAACAGTTCCAAAAGACAACTTATTAAGTGTAGCTATACTAGGAACACCCACCTCGAGAATGAGAAGTGTCATTACTATAGAAAATACAGCATCTGAGAAGTTGATTACACGTGCTTTATCATAAGTTTCTTGTATCATTTTTCTAAAGTAATTAAAAAAAGTAAAAGCGACCTCATAAAGAATGAAGTCGCTTTTAAAAAGTGTTTACTCTAGTTGATGCTATAAACTATACTGTACTGTGAACATCACAATACGAGGCTGCACAAAATACTCTGTATTTGAGATGGTAAAATCATTTACACTATTTGTACTTATTACGTCTACATCTAGCAAGTTTGTGGCTTGTATTCTAAACTCCCACTTACTTTCTGGTTTTTTATAGTAGAGATTTGCTTCTAAGAAAGAATATCTGTTTTCTATCTCTGTACTATCATCATTATCGTCATAGTTATAAAGACTCCAGTCTGCTGCTATTGTAAATCCTTTACCAAAACTCCACTCTGCATTTGCAAATGGTCTATTTGTAAAGAAAGTTCTATCTGTCACCCCGTTATTTGAGTTTGTGCTCGAAAAGTTATATCCTATTTCAAAATTAGGACCTTCTTTAAAATTAGTCTCAGCACTGGTTGTATAATTCTGCGTTAAGTTTTTTGTATTACGGTCTTCTGTATTTACGATGTTGTTAAGATCACTGTAACTACCTCTTGCACTCGCATTAAACTTCCATTTTTTGAAGCGTTTTGAGAAGCGGGCATTTGCGCTTAGCGTCTGATCTGCAAAGTTTGTATTATTTACAGGTCTTGATATTCTGTTTATACCTATAAAGTCACCGGCTGTCTTAATAGGATCTATACGACGGCTATAGTTAATACCTCCAAAAAGACTCGTAAAGTTAAACATACTGAAGCTAAAGTAATTTAAACTCACATCGTGATAGATGGCATTTTCTATCTCTCTATTACCTCTAAAAAGGCTGTTGTAGTTATTAAATAGCAAGCCTTCGGCAAAGTTATTTACATCTGTATATTGGGCAGTCATCTGGTAATTAAAACGTAAGCTTTTACCTTGCGAAAACTCAACTACAGTATATAAATCTGGTAGCACCATCCACTCACTATCTTCTGTTGTGCTCCCTAGCTGTGTACTCTTAGTAGTATAATTATGTAGTGTAAGCCCTGGTGTGATTGTAAATATGCCTGTCTTTATTTTATAATGAAGACCCAAGAAAACATCGCTAAAATTAAAGCGCACATCATTACCTATAGGTGTGCCGTCTTCTGTCTCATTGAGATCTTGACTGCTGCCATTTTCTAGAATTTCAAATAAGTTTGAATTAAAGTCTTGACGACTCAAAGTGGTTCCTAGTGTAAAATTGAGATTACTTTTATTATTAAGAACATAGTAGTAATCTATCTTTGCGTCAAGCTTGTTTGAGATGACGCTTTTATTTTGATTAATATCAAAAAGTCCGCCGGCTCCTGCTGTAAAATCTATGGCCTCAAAAGGATTATCTGGATCATCTGGGTTAGGAGACGTAAATGGCTCTTGAGATAATAACGCACTATAAAAAGGGTTTTCATCCTGATATAAATGCTGGAAGGTACCCGCAAAAATGTTATTATCATCTAGCGTATAATAGAAGTTTGCGTTTTGATTTATAGAAAATGGTTCATTCTCTTTATTCTGGTCTACTATATCTATTGTGGTTTCTCCATCTTGAGTAATGATACTTGCACCATCTGAAAATTCGGTTTGCTTTGACTTTTTAAGCAGTACATCATAATCTACCTGGAGGCTCGCATTAGGTTTAAACTTTGAGCTCAATTTTGCCATACCAAGCTGGTTGCGCTGGTCTGTCACCTCATCAAAACCTTGAGTAAACCCTTGATTGATAAATGTATTGAGAGAGTTATTTACAAAGTTAGTTTTGTTATCACTTAGTAACGCAAAACCGCTAAGATCCCACTTAGGCGAGGCTGCATAGGTAAAGTTTGCTGCCACAAAGTTAGACTCAATCTCGTTTGCTCTATTATTTTGAGTAGTTAAAAAACCTAAACCACTATCGCTCACATTAAATCCAGTGCCACCTCGTCTATTAAACCCTCTAAAACCACCTGTAAAGTTGAAATAATCACGAAAAGTAAATGGAACATCTCCCGTATTATTAAAGTTAGATATAACATTAATACTCCCCTTAGGACTGTAATAAAACAGTTTTGCCTTACCCAGATAGCGCGTCTTCTCACCATCTCCTAGACCGGCAGTCACATCACCAAACCAAAAATTAGTCTTTCCTTCTTTAAGTCTTAAGTTTATCGCAACATTATCTTGATCATTACCAAGGCCTCGCATCTGGTCTACTTCATTATAATTTTTAAGTACTTCTACTTTTTTGAGTGCATCTGCAGGTATATTTTTTGTGGCTAGCTTAGAGTCTCCGTCAAAAAACTCTTTTCCCTCTATCATCACTTTACTCACAACCTGTCCCTCTACCTCAATCTCACCATCATCATTTACCTCAACACCGGGCAATTTTTTAAGTACATCGCCTAGCTTGCGCTCTGTTCCATTTGTAAAACTGTCTGTATTATAAACAATGGTATCCCCTTTTATAGTAACCGGCATCTCATAGACAAGCTCTACATTATCAAGCTGATTTGGGTCTTCTTTAAGGACAAAATCTTTAACTACCTCATCTGCATCTTGGGCTGGTGTAAACTCTTCTAGTATAGACTGTAATCCCAAGTAACTTACTTTTAGATCATAAGTAACACCCGTAGCAAGATCTAACTTATACCTACCAGATTGATCTGTAATACCGTAAGACTCTAGGGTACCCTCAGCTTTGTTTGTAGCAATGATATTTGCTAGCTCAAGCGGGTTCCCTATGCTGTCTTTAACCACACCTTTGAGAGTCATACTTTGGGCAAAAATAATGCTGGGCAATGCAAGCAGCACTGCCAAAAGAAGTTGGGTATTTTTCATCTTTGGATTGGTTGTTTTTTTACATCGCGACGTCCAGCAATTAAGGGTCGTCGTGTATAAAATAATTATGAATGTTAAATCTACGTGTTCGTACTTCGGCAGGCTTTGTATAGACTACAGCAAACTGAAAGCGATGATAACTTTTCTAAAATCTGCCACCGCCTTGACCACGTCTTCCTCCCCTACCAAAACGCTCTGCCATTTCTTTTCCTTTTTCTTCAAGGATTTTTGTGTACTCCTCGCGGCTTACTTCCTTGCCTTTTACAGGAGCCTCGATGGTTACAGGCTCTTTTGGGTTTAACACCACTTTTGTGCATAAAATAGTAGTATTACTGGTGTTTAACTCCAGTATTAAACCTGGCAACCCGCCAAACTCGTCTGGGCCGTGACTTGCCGGAATCATAGGTGTATACCAGGCTACGATTTCTTCAGTCTTAGGCTCCTCATCGGCAACGGTTCCTCCGGCCTTTTTTATGGAGTCATTTTTTTCTTGCAACTCTCTTGCTCTTCTTCCCATTCTAGACCACAGGTTAGTCTCAAGGCTGCGCGTTGCCACTGCCTTAAAAACGGGATACTGGCCTATCATCTTACTTTCTTTTACAAGCTCCCAGTTAAGGTTATTTAAGGTGTCTTTTACAAGAAAAGTTTTACCCATCATATCATTCTCACGTGCATAGTCATTACTTGCACGGTTAGAATAAATACCTCCTTGTGTAAAACCACTGCCAAAACCACGGCCTCCTCCACCTTGTCCAGGAGTTTCTAACTTTGCCTCTTCCTTATAAAAAGACTCATCTTTTGTAAAGCTTAGTGTATATTCTTTTTCTAAGAAGCGCTTCATACGCTCCATCATTTGCTTTTTCTGAGCTTCGCTCATTTGCTGACCACGACGTCCAAAATTAGACATATCTACCGTGCGTTTGCTCTGGTAAGTGGCCACTCCAGTAATCTCCTGGGCAGTAACCACTGCCGAAAAAAGGAATGTGCAAATCATTAAAAAAGAAAAGGTAGCTTTACTCATAACATCTGTGTTTAAAATTTTAGACTATAAAGCTAGCTAATAGTTTAATGCGGGTTAAAAATTATTTATCCCTGTATCTCAATACTGATGTGATTACCTCCCTTTTTACCTTTGGTTTGGTAACGCTCCATCATCTCTTTTGCTTTTGCTGTAGAAATTTCTTCATACTCCTCTGCACTTACTTTTTTACCTTTTGTAGGTGCTGTTATATTAAGTTTTTCGCTTGGATTGAGCACTACCTTTGTACACATCATAGCCATCTTACCGTCATTTACTTCGAGTATAAGTCCTGGCAATCCCCAGAAACGATCTGGCCCTTGCTGCACAGGTATGTCTAGCGTGTACCAGGCTGTTGTGACTTTTGTTTCTTTTGTTGGGGCAGTTTCTTCTCCATTAACCATATTAATAGTCTCCTTCTCTTCTGTAAGTGTCGCTTTAAAACAGGTGTATTGCCCTATATTTTTAATCTCTTTCTCAAGTTTCCACTCAGGCTTTTTTAAGCTGTCTTCTATAAGGAAGTCTTTTCCCATTAAATTGGTCTTATTTGTAAAGCTTTGCTCTTCTATATTATTAAACAGCTCATCATTACTAGTAGATACTTGAATTTGTATCCCGTTACTTGAAGGCGCTTGTGGCTTGTCTAATGTTGCGTTTTCTTTCCACAAAGACTTTTTACCATTAAAGGTGAGTGTGTATTCTTTTTGAAACTGCTTGCGTAGCTGCTCTTGTAAGGTCTTCTGTATATCACTAGTAATACCAGATGTACTGTCCATCTTCATTTCTATATGACGCTGCGTTTGGTAAGTTGCCACTCCAGATACTTGTTGTGAGTACGCTTTCGCGAAAGCGCAAACCATCACAAGCACTAGTAAATTTTTGGATATTGATTTCATAGTCTTTATGTTATTTGTTGTTCTTATTATTTTGTTGCTCTAGCTTTTCAAGCCTAGATTTTAGTTCTAAAAAGGATGGGCTTTTTTCAAATATACTTGCCGCTTCTGAAAGTTTTCTCTCAATGTTACTTAAGTCTTTTTTAGTAAACCCAGCGAGTGGGGTTTGATCATCTTCATCTAGATTTATGGTAAATTTTATTTTTTTTGTGACCTTAGCATTGAGACTATCTAGAGTAACATCTTCTTTTTCGAGAGTGTAACTTATTTTCTGACTTACCTCTTCCATCTTAGTCTGTAATTTTACTATATCTGACTTTGAAAAGAACTCATTGCGCTCTACATCTTCAAGCTTTTTAGAAAGAACTGTGAGCGCCTCTTTTAGTTCTTCTTTAAATTCTTGAGATACTTCGAGCTTCAACTCTTTTTGTTGAGCAAAAGAAATACTCACTAGTAAGGATAGAATGATTGTGATAATTGTTTTCATAATAGATTGATTTTAAAATGTTTGTTGTATTGAACAGTACAAATATGGAGAACATCTTTGGCTATTTGAGTTAACAACCGTTAACGAGTGTTAAGCGATTTGGTAACAGCTAGTTAACCCACTACATTTGAATTATGCAAGAAAGACATTATAAAACCATATTGTATTTTATAAGCGCCGTCATAATATGCACACTCGCAGTGCAGATTTACTGGAATTATAAAAATTATGAGGTGGGAAAAGCACAGCTCAAACGTGATATGCAAACCAGTATTGATAATGCTGTAAGCGCTTATTATGAAGATATCACGGCTTCTAACACCATAGGATTTCTAGGAGACGACCAAAATCTAGATTTATTTTTTAAGTCAGATAAAATGCAGAATCTAGGTAAGCGTGTAGACAGTGGTCTTACTATAAATAGTATTAAAATAGAAGAGACTAACAATGATGATAACATTATAGTGGAAGGTGCAAGCCCAACAGAACTAGACAGTATTTTTTCAAGTCGTCTGGTTAAGGTAGATACCACATATGCTCAAGAGTTTAAACGCAACTCACCTACATCGAGCAGTCATACTACTTTTAAAGTTTTTGGCGAAAGTGAGAAAGCAGTAGAAGTACTTTCAAAAAGAATAAAAAACAACTTACTTACCTCACAACAGGTAACAGACTCGTCACAAACAGCATTACCAGATAGGCTTGAAGCACTTACAGACCTTACAACGAGTATAGTTTTGTCATTTAAAGATGATAAGATAAACGTGCCTACCCTAGATAGCCTTATTAACCTAGAGCTTACGCGAAAAAATCTCAACAACACACAATATACTATTGCTTACAACGCAGCAGAAAGTGATACCACACAAACACTCAATAATCACGATCTAGCTATTGTCTCTACCTCAAATTTGCTCCCTAAGAAGAGTAGCCTAGCCGTAGGTTTTAAAAATGTAGCCAGTATCGTTTTACAACGTAATTTACTAGGGATGCTCCTCTCCCTACTACTTGTAGGTGCTGTAATAGCCAGCCTACTCTACCTCCTTAAAATCATACAAGAGCAAAAACAGCTGGCCGAGATTAAAAATGACTTTATAAGCAACATCACCCACGAGTTTAAAACCCCCATAGCCACCATAGGTGTAGCTATAGAGAGTATACAACACTTTAATGAGGCAGACAGTAATGAGAAAACAAAAAAGTATCTTGAGATGTCATCACAGCAAGTATCAAAACTCAACACAATGGTTGAGAAGCTACTTGAGACCGCCACTTTAGACAGCGAAGCTTTAGAACTTAATAAACAAGAGACTAACCTCGCTGAGCTACTTGAGCACATCACACAATCACATCAAGAAACCACAAATGGTAAAACATTAACCTTTACCACCCAAGACAGAAATACACGTGCATCTATAGATGTTTTTCACCTAGAAAACGCGCTAGATAATATTATAGACAACGCCATAAAATATGGCGGAGATACCATAAAAATAGCCCTTAACAGCACAAAAGAAAACATACAAATCACCATCGCAGATGGTGGTAACAAGCTTACAAAACAACAAGCTCAACACATTTTTGATAAGTTTTACAGAGTGCCAAAGGGAAATAAGCACGATGTAAAAGGTTTTGGTATAGGTCTCTACTATACAAAGACTATTATAGAAAAACACAGTGGTAATATCGCGGTACAAACCCAACCCACCACTTTTAAAATCACACTGCCTTATGCCTAAAATAAATCTACTACTCGCCGAAGATGAGCCTGCGCTAGGCCAGATTGTAAAAGAGAGCCTTGAGACTAGGGACTTTATAGTCACACTATGTCCAGATGGTGAGATTGCTTTTGAAAAATTTAAACAAAACACCCCAGACATACTTGTACTCGATGTGATGATGCCTAAGATGGATGGTTTTACTCTAGCAAAAGAAGTAAGAGCTATAAATGATGAAATCCCTATTATATTTCTCACCGCAAAGTCTCAACCAGCAGATGTTGTAGAGGGGTTTAGCATAGGTGGTAACGACTACCTCAAGAAACCCTTTAGTATGGAAGAACTCATCGTGCGTATTAAAAACTTATTGAATCGCTCTGCACAACAAAAAAAGTCTGAAGTGCTTAAGGTGGGTGACTACAGCTTCGACTTCCCGAGGCAAGAATTACATTACAATAATGACGTCACCCGTCTCACACATAGAGAAGCTCATCTTCTTTTTAATCTGGTAAAAAATAAGAATCAAGTGCTGGACCGTAGCCTGATTTTAAAAAAACTATGGGGCAATGATGACTTTTTCAACGCACGTAGTATGGATGTCTTTATCACAAAACTTCGCAAGAAACTCAAAGAAGATCCTAAAGTTGAGATTGTAAACGTGCGTGGTTATGGCTATAAATTGCTTTGCTAGATTTAACGCAAAGTATTAGTTGCTGTGTTACGCTTTCGCGAAAGCGTAATTATTCCACTCCTGGTTTTGCCTGAAACATATTTACTAGAAAGAAAGTTCCAATCTTACGAGCACGAAATTTTGCCATCTCTGCAAGTTCGCCTTCATATAATTCATCTACCGTTTGCACCCAGTGATTGAGCCACACACCAAAGTGTTGCTCATTTATAGTATAACCTTCATCTCTATCTACACGTTTGTGAGCCTGCAAAGGTCTTCCTGTAAAAATGCGCTTTTGAAACAGGTTACCTTCCCAAAAATCTGTGAGATGCTCAAAGTGATGTTGCCAGTCTGTAATGTGTTTATTGAAAATAGGTCCCAGATAAACATCACTACGTATGCGACCATAAAAAGTGGTAACCAGTTTATATACGTCTTCTCTATTTTTGATCTCTTTTCTCACATTACAAAGGTATTAACTATAACGGCTAGATTTTTGTACTTTGCTTACTAATGCACAAACTGATTTACATACTATTATTTCTTGCTTCAATCACAGCTACAAGCCAGAGCTACACCTTAGAGAAGATCAATGAGGTCACACTAGACACAGACACCTTTATAGCTGTAGATGCTTTTAATGCACTATACCACATTAAAGGTGATATCTTATATAAGACTGATGTGCAAAATGAGTATCAATTTTCGGCATTGCAACTGGGTGCATTAACTTCAGTCGATGTGCTCAACCCGCTTAGAATTACCTTGTTTTATGAAAGCTCAAACACAGCAGTCATTCTTGACAACACACTTAACGAGATTACACGTGTAAACTTCTCTACGATAGAAAACTTTAGAAATGTAAGCCACGTGCGTACGGCAAGTGATAGGCGCTTCTGGATTTTTAATACAGATTTACAACAGTTAGAAATTTTTGACTGGAATACTCAAAAGATTCTTACCCAGTTTCCCCCTATGGCACATAATGCCACAGCGCTTATGACCAACTTTAACTTTGCCTGGGTGAGTACTAAAGATGGTGTTTTTTACTACAATAATTATGGGAGTTTTATAGAGAAGATAGAAAGTCCTGAAAGCCAGCTTATGTCACAAGACAAAGGTGCTTTTATACTTTATGCAGATAAGAAGCTCTATTACAAACCTAATGATACTGCTGCTGTAGGAGTTATAGAAACATTAGATTTATCTATAAAACAGCTTTCTTTAAAAGGGGAAAGTCTCTATATTTACAGTGATAAAAAGCTCACTGCTTTCCGTCTCAAACTAGCTAAACAACCTTAACTATGCACATCGCCATCGCCGGTAATATTGGTGCCGGTAAAACGACACTGACTAAACTTCTCGCAAAACATTTTAAGTGGACTCCACAGTTTGAAGACGTGGTAGATAACCCTTACCTAGATGATTTTTATAACGAGATGGAGCGCTGGTCTTTTAACCTGCAAATTTACTTTTTAAATAGCCGTTTTAGACAATTACTAGAGATACGCGATAGCAATAAATCTATTATACAAGACCGTACTATCTATGAAGACGCATTCATATTTGCGCCTAACCTGCACGCGATGGGATTGCTTACTAATAGAGATTACAACAACTACAAGTCGCTTTTTGATCTTATGGAGAGTGTAGTAGATGCACCAGACCTTATGATTTACCTGCGTAGCTCTATCCCAAACCTTGTATCGCAAATACACAAGCGTGGCAGAGACTATGAAAACTCTATATCTATAGACTACCTAAGCCGTCTTAATGAACGCTACGAGGCGTGGATACACGGTTATGACAAAGGAAAGCTTCTTATTATAGATGTAGATAATCTTGACTTTGTAGATAATCCAGAAGATTTAGGAGATATCATCAATAGAATAGATGCTGAGTTAAATGGGCTTTTTTAACATAAAGTTTAATAATATCTAAGTTTGGCAGGGTGTTTGATAATTTTTGAGCTTCAATCAAAAATCAAACATTATGAAATTTATTACCAAACTAGTAGTTCTAGCAATCCTTGTAACCTTTTTATCTTGTAGTAGTGATGACGACAACTCATCATTACAAGAAGTTGCTATTACCACAGCCTCATTAAGCGGCACTTATGAGTTAACAGCTTATAATTCCCTAGATATAACATTATTGGAGACAGAAGATGGTACATATACTGAATCAATTATAGGAGAACACCTTACTCTTGGGAATTCAAATATCACCTTTACAGAATCTGGCGATTATTCATTTAATTATAACTACGTAATTACCGAAAAGTATGCTTTGAACGGCTTTACCTACATAACAGATAACGTAGATTATTCAGATGCTTCTGCGGGAGATTATACGATTACTGGAGATCAGAAAGTTTTATTTAATGGTCGAGAATACGAAGCAACCCTACTCAATAATGGTGAACTTACAATTTATTTTGAGCAATATGAAGAAACCGAATACTACGAAAACACCTATAGTCAAGAATTAACGTTTACTAAGGTTTAGTATTATATACACAGCTCAACAACAGCCATTTATAATTAATCACAAATACAT
This sequence comes from Dokdonia donghaensis DSW-1, assembly GCF_001653755.1. Classification (GTDB taxonomy): domain Bacteria; phylum Bacteroidota; class Bacteroidia; order Flavobacteriales; family Flavobacteriaceae; genus Dokdonia; species Dokdonia donghaensis. Next base: position 255,149 of record NZ_CP015125.1, read on the forward strand.
ATTCAATAAGAAAATTCTTTCTAGTTCTGTTTTTATAAACTAGATTTGCGCGTTTTTAAACTTAAACTATATTATGAAAAAGATTACTCTATTTTTAGTTATGGCAATTTCTGTGATGACTATATCTTGTAGCAATGACGACGACTCTTCTGAGCCAGCAGGACCAACACTTACACCTGCACTACTTGCCGGAACTTACAACTTAAACTTTTACGAGAGTGAAGAGGTAATACAAGAAGAAGTTACAGGTGGTACAGCTACTACAACGATAAGTGAGGTAGGTGATACATTTGGAACATCAAATATTGTTTTTGACGCAAACGGAACTTATACTGTAAACTTCCAATACCGTGTTACAAGAACAACTCAATTAGAAAGTAACGACCCTGTAGAAGAAACTGAGATTATCACAAACTCAGATACAGGTAATTATTCTGTAAATGATACAAACCAGACACTTACTATAGATGGTGAGACTGGAGATGTTACTTTATTTAACGACAGCCAGCTTAGACTATTATTTGAAAGCACAGATGTAGAGGCAGATGGCACATCTACATTTACTAGTGAATTACGTTTTGCGAGACAATAGTCAAAACACATTTTAACTACACAAACAAAAACGGCTACTTTAATTAAGTAGCCGTTTTTTTATGCTTTATGCTATAAGACCTATAGATCTCGCGTGCTCCTCTGCAAAGGAACTCTTTTCTACTAGTACTGCTGGCGTGGTCTCATACTGTGCAAGTACACTTTTAACACGCATTACCTTTTTCTTATGCTTTACACTACGCAGGTACACCGCTAGTATTTGCTCTGGATACTCCTTTGCTACTTCTAGATAAATATCTACATCGTGCTCTCCACTATCGCCTATAAGCACAAATTTCAAGTCTGGATAGGTGTTTAATATATTTCTAATCTCGTGCTGCTTGTGCGGCTTTTCTGGTTTTGGAGTTTTCTCAAAAGGCCCTCTAAAATCTCTTAATAATATAGGCCCTTTCGGGAAATTTTGATTCCGCACAAAAGATTCTAGGTAGTTATATAAATTCCAAGGGCTGTTACTCACATAAAACATTGGGTTTGCATCTGCTCCAGAAGTTCCTCTATGTAGTTTTTGATATAAAGAAGGAGCACCCTCTAGCGACGTACGCCTCCCCACATCTTTAAAAAGTGTATTTACTATCACCCTCCACTTAAGAAGCGACGCTACTCCCGTGTGTAATATCGTATCATCTATATCACTAATGACTCCATAAGACGCATTTTCTGAAGGGATAAGCATCTCTACGGCAAACTTATTTTCTCCCATAAGCACCACATCCTTTTGCACATCATCAAAGCTCACTGTAAGCTGGAGCCAGCCCTCACTATTAGTCATCTTATCTAAGCCGTGAACCTGCTCATCTATTTTAAAATATCCTTCGGCATCTGTGGTGGTATAAAAGATAGCTCCATCTGGCAAAGTCACTTTGAGTTTTGTGTGAGGCAACTCATCTGTAGCAAACTGTTTATAGGCATTTTTAAAAGCAGCAAGCACACCCTTTTTCTTTAGATCTACTCCTTCGTGCTCTAAAGCGCGCCCTATGAGGTATAAGTGATTTTTAGTTCCATAAGACTGGTACCCGTCTATTTGTATAGGATCTTGTTTTTTAGAAAAGAACATTGTACGATGTATTGGTTAGTATTACGCTTTCGCACTTCGGCAAGCTCAGTATGAACTTCAGTAAACTGAAAGCGTAAAAATAATAGCTTCATAAAAAAAGTGCACAACTATAGTAATGCACTTTTTAGTAGCGATATGTATCTATATCTTACGCATTTTGAGGAATTCCTTTTACCTCTCCTCTAGCTGGGTAATCTTTTTTCATAATAAAATCTATGCCTCCTAAAATATCGTCAAAGTGTGGTCTTGCAAAAGGCATAGACTGTACACTTGAGAAAAATAGTGTTCCGTCAGGTTTTATCAAGAAGAGACCAGGCTCTGTAAAGAAGTCTGGCTCCTTATCTGAGACTGCTTCAGAAATAAATAATCCGTACTCTCTTGCTTTCTCTAGTGATAGATTATATGCTACTGGTAGTCCTTCTATATCCCAATCTTCACCTGCTATTTTTGCTCTCTTCTCTGTATCTGCGCTTATAGCCACGACATTAATCCCGCGATCTACAAACTTATCTAGCTTTTGAGAAAGCTCTTCGAGTTGTTTTTTACATACAGGACAATGTAGTCCTCTATAAAAAACTAAGAGCGTAAAATTTTCTGCGTTTTGATCGCTCAGTTTCCAGTTAGTATCATTTATTAATGGGAGTTCCAAGGCAGGAACTTCTGTTTTTGGTAATAACATAATTTTAATTTTTACATAAAATTACCGCATAAATAGCTACAGCTCTCACAACACCATTGTAAACCTTTGTTAAGGTATGTGAATGTCATAAAAAAAGGTGAGCCTATAAGACTCACCCTGTTATATGTTGCAGCTAGTGTATAAACTATTTATTGCGAAGTGATGCTTCAAAGGCGTCCATTTGCTTTTTTACCTCAGCTTCTGTACCTGTAAACTCTTTTACCTCAGCACTCAACTCACCATTATCATCTGTCGTAATAGTTACTGTTCCTACAAACTGCCCATCACGCTCTGCCATAGCAAAGCGAACTTCTTTTTGCACCTCGCGTGTTTCCTTTATACGTCCATCTTGAGTAATGGCGACTACAGTTCCATCTTCTGTAGTAATAGCTAGACCATCATCAGTATGACCACCTAGTATAGGTGCAATTACAAGACCTATAAGGCAAGTAAGCTTTATAAGTATATTCATAGACGGCCCAGATGTATCTTTAAAAGGGTCTCCTACCGTATCACCAGTTACAGCGGCCTTATGAGCATCAGAGCCCTTGTAAGTCATCTCACCGTTAATCTCTACTCCTGCCTCAAAAGATTTTTTTGCATTATCCCAGGCACCTCCAGCATTGTTCTGAAAGATTGCCCATAACACGCCACTTACCGTAACGCCAGCCATATAACCTCCAAGCATCTCTGCAATAGCAAGACGATTCATCCCAAAGGCAAGTGGCAAGAAAGCAATCACCAGCGGAAAACCTATCGTTAAAATGCCTGGTAGCAACATTTCTTTAAGCGAAGCTTGTGTAGATATAGCTACACATTTATCATACTCTGGTTTCCCAGTTCCCTCCATTATACCCGGTATATCTCTAAACTGGCGGCGTACTTCTTGCACCATTTCCATAGCTGCTTTCCCCACGGCATTCATCGCAAGTGCAGAAAATACTACTGGAACCATTCCTCCTACAAAGAGCATTGCGAGTACAGGCGCTTTAAAAATATTAATACCGTCTATTCCCGTAAAGGTTACATAAGCTGCAAATAATGCGAGCGATGTAAGCGCTGCAGAGGCTATCGCAAATCCTTTTCCTGTAGCCGCCGTAGTATTACCTACAGAATCTAGAATATCTGTGCGCTCACGGACTATAGGCTCCTGCTCACTCATCTCTGCTATACCACCTGCATTATCTGAAATAGGTCCAAAGGCATCTATTGCAAGTTGCATCGCTGTAGTAGCCATCATTGCAGAAGCTGCTAGAGCAACCCCATAAAAACCGGCAAATGCGTATGACGCCCAGATCGCACCTGCAAATAATAGTACCGATGGAAATGTAGAGATCATACCCGTAGCGAGACCTGCAATGATATTAGTTCCTGCCCCTGTACTAGATTGTTGTACAATTTTGAGAATAGGCGTTTTACCAAGACCCGTATAATATTCTGTCACAGAAGAAATGACTGCCCCTACAACTAGCCCCACTATAGTCGCATAAAATACGCGCATAGATGAGATTTCTTGCACTCCTTCTCCAAAGAATTCCATTTGCATCGTTCCTGGAAGCATCCATTTACATAGTGCAAAACAAGCTACTGCCACAAGTATTATAGAAGTCCAGTTACCTATATTAAGAGCACCCATAACCTGAGACTCCTTTGCATCGTTACTCTTAATTTTTACAAGCATTGTACCTATAATAGATATAATAATACCTACACCTGCTATAGCCATAGGCAACAATATAGGACCAATACCTCCAAAGCCATCTGAGATACTTCCTCCCATATCTTTAATCACATAATTACCTAGTACCATTGCCGCTAGCACGGTTGCTACATATGAGCCAAATAAATCTGCACCCATCCCTGCTACATCACCTACATTATCTCCCACGTTATCTGCAATAGTTGCAGGGTTGCGGGGATCATCTTCTGGTATACCAGCTTCTACCTTACCTACAAGGTCTGCACCCACATCTGCAGCTTTGGTATAAATACCACCACCCACACGAGCAAAAAGTGCAATAGACTCTGCTCCTAAAGAGAATCCTGCTAGTGTTTCTAATACAATGGTCATATCCATAGTATTTGTCCACTCACCACCCATAAAGAAATGGAAGAAAAAGATAAAGAATGCTGTGAGACCAAGTACTGCAAGACCAGCCACTCCAAGCCCCATCACCGTACCTCCGCCAAATGAGATTTTAAGCGCATTAGGTAAGCTAGTACGCGCCGCCTGAGTGGTACGCACATTCGTTTTGGTGGCTATTTTCATCCCTATATTTCCTGCAAAGGCAGAAAATACAGCACCGCATATAAATGCAATAACAATAAGCCAGTGCGTGGTAGGCACTACATAAGACACAATAGCCAGTAATACACTTACGATAATTACAAATATGGTAAGCAACTTATACTCGGCATTTAAAAAAGCGAGTGCTCCCTCATAAATGTGATCAGATATTTCTTTCATCTTACCATCACCAGCATCTTGCTTCATAACCCAAGATTGCTTTATGATCATATAGACAAGCCCAAGAAGGGCTAATACAATCGGCACGTAAATCATCATTGATTCCATAAATTTTGTTTGGTTTTAGTGAGAATTTATTAATAAAATTCTTAAAATTTTAGATGTTACTAATGTAGCAAAATCAACCCAAATCACAAATACTTAACAATCAATAGAATACACAAAACAATAACAAACAAAAAAAGCCGTAACGCATTGCGTTACGGCTTCTAGGCTAATTCGTTTATACTGTGAGTCTTAGTAAATACTCACTTCGCTACGTGGTACATCAGACTCTTGGAATCTCTGGTAACACTTTGCTACAATCTCTCTAGCTTCGTGTACGTCTCCCCATCCACCTACGTCTACTTTTTTCTCTTCAAGGTCTTTGTACACTTGGAAAAAGTGCTCAATCTCTTTTATAAGGTGTGGGTTACAATCAGATAAGTCTTCAAGCTTGTTTGCACTTGGATCTGTTACTGGTACACAAATTACTTTTTCGTCTGGTCCTTTTTCATCTGCCATATGGAAAACTCCTATAGGCTTCACTTCAATCACACATCCAGGAAAAGTAGGCTCTGTTACTAGAACAAGTACATCAAGAGGATCTCCATCTAGTGCAAGAGTTTCTGGTATAAAACCGTAATCTGCAGGGTACATCATAGAAGAAAAGATCATACGATCGTAACGTATTTTCTTTAGTTCAAAATCATACTCATATTTGTTACGACTCCCTTTTGGGATTTCGATTAAAACGTCAAATGTCTTTACTTTTTCTGCTGTCATATCATTATAAAAAACAAATTATGCTCCCTCATATTAAAAAATCTCTTAATATATGAGCACTAATCTGTGTAGTTAGTATTGCGCTTTCGCGAAAGCTAAATTTTAAATAGCTGAAATTCAATTAATTATAAACAGCAGCTTGCCAAAAAATATCTTTCGGGGTGCAAAAATACGCTGTAAAAGCGTTATCACCAAAGGAATACGTGTTAAGATTAGGTTAGGTACCTACTCCTACAGCGGTTTAAAAAAGAAAGGTGATACTAATTAAAGTACCACCTTGAATGTTTTCACAACAAGATAATCTGTTTTTTGTTCTATTATCTCATTAATGCGATTTACTTAAATAAACATCTCTGAAGGCAATACTACTTTCGCGAAAGCGTAAAAACAACCTTCATTAAAAATAAAATCCAAAACTACCTGTCACCCCTATCTTACGAGCATCTGGCAAGAAGTTATAATTTCCTCTAAAGTTTACGTCTATACGAAACACCTTAAAGATATTACCTACCCCGATGCTGTACTCATAATACGGCTCCATAGATGGGGCAATCATAGATGGTGTGATGGCGGTTACTGGATCTCCCTCTGCAAAGAGAAGACTCTCAAAGGCGGGTCTGTTAAGATCAATATTAGCCTGTGATATATTACCTATTATACCACGCACGCCTATAATCTCTCTGAGGTTCAACCCTTTTAAGAAAGGAATACGGTTAAAGATTCTTCCTCCAAAGTTATGTTCTAGCTGTAGTGATGCATACTCATCTGTAGTAAACTCATAAAAATTGAGCTGGCTAAAGGTGTTGAATATTGAGAACAATGACTGGTTACCTGGTACCGGACTTAATAATGCCAGTGGCACCTCATCAAAGGTTTTACCTACCTCTGTAGAAGCGGTAAGTGTACCTAGACCTCCTACACGTATTGCCTTACGAGCAGAAAACTGAAACTTATCGTACCCAAAGTCACTGTCTAGCGTACCCTCTAGCCCACGGGTGTAACTCGCGTAAAAGCTAGGGAACCACTCATTTGTGACGCGTCGCTCTACGCCAAAACCTGAGGTCTTTTTACCTGGCTCCCAGATAGTAGTAAGTACAATTTCTGCTTGTTTAAGCTCACCTGTGGTAGTGGTTTGTGTGGCATCTGTAAAGTAGTCTAGACTAAAAGTTTCTGAGGCAGACTCAAGCGTGCGCAGTGAGAAATCTGCACGTACCTGCAGGTTGCGCACCACCTCTATCTCTGCTGCTACGTTTGCCAGTTTTATGGAGGTGAGCTTATCATTAGTCGCTGTGTTTACTAGAGATGATGAGGCAAGATTTCTACCTAACACATCTCTTGAGGTGGTAAGGCTCGCCCCTATTTGCTCTACATCTTGACGGTAACCTCCAGAGATAATAAGTCTACTCTTTTTATCTAAAAGCCACTTACCAGAGATACCAAATTTTCCTTTTTTGTCTTTAAAACCATAGGCCAGAAAGCCTTCTAGACGCCAGGGATCGTTTTGAGAAAAATAAGTTCTACCTCCTGTACGTATACGCAAACCTTCTACCTCGTTAAACCCAAAGGTTGAAAATATAGGGCCGTAATCAAAATTGAGACTTGGGATCTCATAATAACCAGAGGCTAGTACAGAGCCTGCATTATAGAGATTTCTAAATTTCTTAACCGTTTTAAGGGTGTCTAGCATTTTATAAACGCCTAGCTCGTCCTTGCTCAGTTCTTCTTTTCTATTCTCTTCCCAAAACTCATCGCCACGATTATAGATATCCTTATCGTAGTTATAGACTTCCTTGTCGTAATAATCTTTGTCTAGTTTTTTATCAAACTCATAGTTATCATACAGGGTCGTACGCTTACCGTACATTCCTCTAGATTGCTCTTTTTTATTAAAAGCAAAGTCTGACAAGAAATAATCTCGTGAGAGTAAGAACGTAGTATCGTTTACGATATCAAACTCTTGCTCCATATAGATTTCTTTGACCCAGTTTATGTTTGCACTTTTTGAAAGCTGCATATTAATCTCCTTAATTGCCCAGGTTGAGTCGTTTACCCAGAAGTCTCCTTTAAAGGTAAGTTCGTTTTTACGACGTGGATAATAAATGATATTATAACACCATTTATTATCTATGTAGGCACTATCTGAGAGTACATAATTATAGGTTTGTATCCCTGTGCGCGACAGCGGACTTGTAAAACTCTTATCAAAAAACTGTAAGTAGTTCTGGTAGATATCATAATCACTGTACAGATCTTTTACAAAACCTATCACTGTTTGATTCTCGCTAAAACCGCTGTTTTTATTACCTAGCAGCTCTTCTTTTACTTTATTAATCTCGTTATCTCCATAAACTTTTGACACGGCTTCGTTTACAAAAATGGGTAGATAGGTTTTACCCGTCACATTTGAAGTATCTGTCTGGTCAAATATAAATTCCATCCCTTTAAAGAGGCGGCTATTTATAAGAGCACTGTCTATGGTGTTAAGGTCAAACTCTAGCTTTTCATACTTATCATACTGGTATTGCTTAAACTGCTTGAGTCCATTCTCTCTTTTATTTGCCCATATCTTGCGTAGTATATCTACAGCAGGGTTGTTCTTTTTATCTGTTTTACCCGTAAAGATTACGATCTCATCTAGCGCCCCAGCCTCTTCTTCTAGCGTGATTTTCATCTCGTAGTTCACCTTTTGCTCTAAGTCTACAATAAGGTTTGAAAACCCTATGAAGGAAAATCGCACTTGCTCCCACGTAGCATCAGACTCGAGGTAAAAGCGACCATTCTCATTTGTAATAGTTCCCTCATTTGAACCCATAAAAACGACATTTACAAATGGTAATGCATTTCCCTGTGTGTCAAAAACTTCTCCACTCACTTTAGTCTGACCATAAGATATAGCCACCGTAAAAAGCGTAATAAGGAAGAAAAGTAAATTATGTTTCATCTATTAATTCTATTTGTGCGTTGTTACATATCATTCAGTAGGGTTACAATGATTACCCTATAACGTTTAGAAAACATATTATTCTGTATGAGATGTTATTTTATACACATTAATTAAAAAACCCCTCTCTTAGGTAGAAAGGGGTCAAATATAGTACGCTTTCGCGAAAGCTTATCTGTACATCACCTTTTTGACAGCCTTTACAACATCATCGCTGTTAGGCAACCACTCTTTAAGTAGTACTGGTGAGTAAGGGGCAGGTGTATCTGCCGTGTTTATTCTTTGTATAGGTGCATCTAGGTAATCAAAACAGTGCTCTTGTACCTGGTGACTTATCTCTGTAGATACGTTTCCAAAAGGCCAAGCCTCTTCAAGTATCACAAGTCTATTAGTTTTCTTTACTGAGTCAAAGATAGCTTGCTTATCTAGCGGGCGTACCGTACGTAAATCGATAATCTCGCAAGAAATACCATCTTCTGCCAGTTGGTCTGCTGCTTTGTAAGCCTCTTTTATAATTTTTCCAAAAGAAACAATAGTTACATCTGTTCCCTCTCTCTTAATATCTGCAACACCTATAGGTAATACATACTCTCCATCTGGCACCTCACCTTTATCACCATACATTTGCTCAGACTCCATAAAGATTACAGGGTCGTTATCACGTATCGCTGCTTTAAGTAGTCCCTTTGCATCATAAGGGTTAGATGGTACAATTACTTTAAGACCAGGTGTGTTTGCAAACCAGTTTTCAAAAGCTTGAGAGTGCGTTGCTCCAAGTTGACCAGCAGATGCTGTAGGCCCTCTAAAAACGATAGGACAAGAAAACTGCCCTCCAGACATCTGTCTTATTTTTGCGGCATTGTTTATAATTTGATCAATACCTACCAGTGAGAAGTTAAAGGTCATATACTCCACAATAGGACGACAACCCGTCATAGTACTACCTACACCTATACCTCCAAAACCAAGCTCAGCAATAGGAGTATCTATAACTCTATCTGCACCAAACTCGTCTAGCATTCCTTTTGAAGCTTTGTAAGCACCATTATATTCGGCTACTTCTTCTCCCATTAAATAAACAGATGCGTCGCGACGCATTTCTTCACTCATAGCCTCACAAACGGCTTCTCTAAACTGGATTGTTCTCATATTAAGTTACCCACTAGTGGGTTAATTTGCAAAGGATTCTCAAAGCATTGCCTTAATCACCTAATTAATAATCGTTTTTTACGTACTCACAAAAATAAGCAATTCAGAAACCTCAAAAAATGAGAATTTTGCAAAATTTTACTATGCGCGCATAGTAAAATATAGTTTTTTACCTTATTTTTGTAACGATAACGAAATAGTACGAGTTTACGCTTTCGCGAAAGCGTACCTTTATCTTTATAAAAAACAAATTCTATGAAAATATTAGTGTGCATCAGTCACGTACCTGATACGACTTCAAAAATTAACTTTACTGAAGGAGACACCAAGTTTGATACTAATGGTGTTCAGTTTGTGATCAACCCAAATGATGAGTTTGGATTAACCAGAGCAATGTGGTTTAAAGAAAAACAAGGAGCTTCTGTAGACGTAGTAAACGTAGGAGGACCAGAAACAGAACCTACACTTCGTAAAGCACTTGCAATAGGTGCAGACACAGCTATACGTGTTAACACAGAAGCAAAAGATGGTTTTCAAGTTGCCAAAGAACTTGCAAAAGTAGTTCAAGACGGAGGTTATGACCTTGTAATTGCGGGCCGTGAGTCTATAGATTATAATGGTGGTATGGTACCAGGTATGCTTGCAGGTCTTACTGGAGCAAACTTTGTAAATACGTGTATCTCACTAGAAGTAGATGGCACAAACGCTACTGCAACTAGAGAAATAGATGGTGGTAAAGAAACAGTTACTACAACTTTACCTCTTGTAATAGGAGGTCAAAAAGGACTAGTAGAAGAGAGCGACCTACGTATACCTAATATGAGAGGTATTATGATGGCTCGTAAAAAACCATTAAGTGTGGTAGAACCTACTGGCGCAGCAACCGAAACAGCAGCTGTTGCCTTTGAAAAGCCAGCACCAAAAGGAGCCGTAAAACTTGTAGACACTGTAGACGAGCTCATCGATTTATTACATAACGAAGCGAAAGCTATCTAAAAAGTACGATAATATGTCAGTTTTAGTATATACAGAATCAGAAAACGGAGAATTTAAAAAAGCTTCACTTGAGGTAGCATCTTATGCAAAGGGTGTTGCAGATATGATGGGAACTTCTGTTACTGCTATTGCAGTAAATGGGGGTGACACAGCAACACTAGGAACCTATGGTGTAGATAAAGTTTTAAACCTTAAAGACAGTAAACTAGACGCATTTAATGCAGCTCCTTATGCAAAGGGTATTGCTGCTGCAGCAAAGGCAGAAGGTGCAACAGTAGTTGTATTAAGCCAGAGCGCAAATGCAAAGTATCTTGCTCCTTTACTAGCGGTAGAGCTTGAGGCAGGATATGCATCAAATGTAGTTGCACTTCCAGAAAGCGCAGCACCATTTAAAGTAAAGCGTACTGCTTTTACTAACAAAGCATTTAACATTACAGAGATCTCTACAGATGTAAAAATTGTAGGTCTTGGTAAGAACGCATATGGTCTTAAAGAAAACAGCGCCGCTGCTGCAACAGAAGATTTTAGTGCAGATCTAGGAACATTTGGTGTAGAGGTTGCCTCTGTAGATAAAGCTACAGATAAAGTTTCTATCGCAGATGCTGAGATTGTAGTCTCTGCAGGTCGTGGTATGAAAGGTCCAGAAAACTGGGGGATGATAGAAGAAATGGCAGACATACTTGGAGCAGCAACAGCTTGTTCTAAGCCAGTATCTGACCTAGGGTGGAGACCTCACGGTGAGCACGTAGGGCAAACTGGTAAGCCTGTTGCTTCTAACCTATACATCGCGATAGGTATCTCTGGAGCTATACAGCACCTTGCGGGAATTAACTCTTCAAAAGTAAAAGTAGTAATCAATACAGATCCAGAAGCTCCTTTCTTTAAAGCAGCAGATTATGGTATCGTAGGTGATGCTTTTGAAATTGTACCTCAACTCAACGAGAAGCTTAAAGCCTTTAAAGCTTCTAACAGCTAGAAATATATTATTAGTTATATAAAATGAGCTTAAATTCTATTTAAGCTCATTTTTATTTACCCTTATCTACCTAAAAGACTGCATATTACCTTATAATAAAGATATCAATACGGCAAATCGTATAAACTTCTTAACTTATAATCCCTTTTTCCTATTTTTGCAACTTATGAGCTTAGTGCGTTTAAACATTAAAGGAATCTCCTACAGCCAGACTCAAAATGGTGCGTATGCCCTTATTCTTACTGAACAGGACGGAGAACGTAAGTTACCTATTGTAATAGGAGCTTTTGAGGCACAGTCTATTGCGATTGCATTAGAAAAGGAAATAAAACCACCCAGACCTCTCACACACGACTTATTTAAAAACTTTGCAGATCGTTTTGATATCGTCATTAAACAAGTAATAATACACAAACTTGTAGATGGTGTTTTTTACTCTAGTATAATTTGTGAGAGAGACAAAATAGAAGAAATTATAGATGCACGCACCAGTGATGCTATATCACTAGCCCTACGTTTTCAAGCACCTATATTTACTTATAAAAATATACTTGATAAAGCAGGTATCTTTCTCAAAGGAAACACAAACCCAGAGGAGTTTACTGAAGAGGATGAAGTCCTAATGGATGAAATCATTCTGGAAGAAGAGTCTACATCTAGCGGTGATGATTATAAAAAAATGTCACTACAAGAACTACACAACAAATTAGAGCAAGCAGTAGCTAGTGAAGACTATGAAACTGCGGCAAAAGTGCGAGATGAAATCTCAAAACGCAACTAAACAATCTTATATGCGCAAGCTACTACTCACCTTATTAGTATTAATGAGTTCACTTACAACATTTGCGCAGGAGCAATCACAGGCTATTGTAGATGTTATCCCTTCGCAAGGTTTTACCCTTGAGAGTTTTGGCCGTGGTGTTTTGGGTATGATTACCCTTATTATCATTGCTGTGTTATTTAGTAGTAATCGCAAAGCGATAAACTGGAAAACGGTTGGCATAGGGCTAGGCCTTCAACTTATTATAGCTGTTTGTGTCCTTAAAGTTCCATTTGTAGAAAAGATTTTTTCTTTTTTAGGAAATATTTTTGTCAAAATTCTTGAATTTACACTTGCTGGAAGCGACTTCTTGTTTCAGGGCCTCGTTAGTGATACAAGTACCTTTGGATACATATTTGCTTTTCAAGTATTGCCTACTATCATCTTCTTTTCTGCACTTACATCTGTACTGTATTATTTCGGGATAATACAAAAAATTGTAAAAGTGTTTGGATGGCTTCTATCTAAGCTTTTGGGTATTTCTGGAGCTGAGAGTTTAAGTGTAGCGGGCAATGTTTTTCTAGGACAGACTGAGGCACCACTTCTTATAAAAGCATATCTAGAAAAAATGAACAAGTCAGAAATCTTACTTGTTATGATAGGAGGTATGGCCACAGTTGCTGGGGCTGTACTCGCTGCATACATAGGTTTTTTAGGAGGTGACGACCCTGTTTTAAGACTACTATTTGCAAAACACCTGCTTGCAGCATCTGTAATGGCAGCCCCAGGAGCAATTGTAATCTCAAAAATACTTTATCCTCAAACTGAAAAAGTTAATACTGATGTCTATGTTTCAAATGATAAGATAGGTGCTAATATATTAGACGCTATTGCAAACGGAACTACAGAAGGTTTAAAACTTGCAGTAAATGTAGGGGCAATGCTTCTTGTTTTTGTAGCATTTATAGCTATGATGAATTGGATTCTAGGCTTTATAGGAGGTGTAACTAATATCAATGATTGGGTTGCGGCAAACTCTGCATACCCGCAACTATCTCTAGAGGCTATTTTAGGAACCATCTTTGCCCCACTTATGTGGCTTATAGGTGTAGCTAGTGAAGACACAACGATGATGGGACAACTACTAGGTATAAAACTAGCAGCAAGCGAATTTGTGGGTTACATACAGCTTGCAGAGCTCAAAGACACCACAAACGTTGTACACCTCAACTATGAGAAGTCTATCATAATGGCAACATATATGCTTTGTGGATTTGCAAACTTTGCCTCTATCGGTATTCAGATAGGTGGTATAGGTTCTCTAGCTCCAGGGCAGCGCACGCAATTATCTCGTTTTGGTCTTAAAGCACTTATAGGAGGTTCTATAGCTTCACTTATATCTGCAACCATTGCCGGTATGATTATAGGGTAATAGATCCTTATCTAACACCACTCTTTTTTTTTAGATTTTTACGCTCCCGCGAAAGCGTAATCACCCTTGTTTATCTCGTAAAACAACCTACTGGGTGAAAGCAATCTTTACAACACCCGACAAAAGTGTACTACCTGCATTACTTTTTGTCGTATCTTAATGAGGTAGAATAGATTGCATACTAAAAAACCGCTTATGAAAACGCACAAAAATCTGCTCACTAGCCAGCTCTCGTGGCTACTTGCACTATGCATAGTACTTGCTTTTACACCAAGTACCTATGCCCAAAAAATCACGAACTATATAGAAGTAAAAGGAAAAATAGCCGAGTCTGAGTCCAAAGATGAAATCGCTAAGGCAACCGTTACTCTTATAGGAACTAACCTAAGCACTGTATCAAATAATGAAGGTGAGTTTGCTTTAAAAATACCAGTAAAAGACGCAAATAAACAGCTCAAAATTACCGCGCTAGGTTTTAACGAGAAAATTATTTTACTTCCAGAAAATCTTAAGAAACCACTCAAAATTAAACTCGATTATAGCATCATAAATCTTGATCCAGCAAATCTTGTTGCCTATACAGATGCAAAGGCCCTTGTAAAAAAAGTACTCAAAAAAAGAAAAGATAATTATCTAGGTAATGAAACCGTGATGACTGCATTTTATAGAGAGACCATAAAAAAGCGCAGTAAAAACGCATCGCTGGCAGAAGCCGTTGTAAATATCTATAAGCAACCTAATGCAAACAGCAAGAAGGATCAAATAAGGCTTGTAAAATCAAGAAAAGACACAGATTACTCAAAACTAGACACCATCGCCCTTAAACTACAAGGAGGTCCTTTTAGTGCGTTATATGTAGACGTAATGAAGTACCCAGAATATATCTTTAGCCCAGAAACGATGGATGCTTACACCTTTAGATTTGGCAAAGTATCAGAAATTAATGGTGAGAATGTATTTGTCATACGATTCAAGCAACGCGGGGAGGTGCTTACACCCTTATATGAAGGTAATTTATATATAGGAGCCACCAGCCTTGCACTTGTAAAAGCCACCTATGCGCTCAAACTTGATAATACAGACGAGGTGAATGAAATGTTTGTGCGTCGTAAACCTAGTAATGTAAAAATAAAACCACGCAACATTTCTTATGAAGTTAATTATCGCGAGAAAAATGGCAGGTGGGTTTATGGATATAGCAAAGCAGATCTATCATTTGAGGTAAAGAAAAAGCGACGCTTTTTTAAATCCATCTATACACTCTCTTGTGAGATGGCTGTTACAGACTGGCAACTCGCCCCAGCAAATGCCTCTTGGGAAGGTGATGATGAGATAGATGAATATATCATTATGGCAGATCAAAACCTAGGTTTTGGTGATCCAGAATTCTGGGGAACATACAATGTAATTGAACCAGAAAAATCTATAGAGTCTGCGATTAAAAAAATTCAGCGCAGGCTAGAACGCTCAGAAGATCGCGCCTCACTAGGCGGTAAATAACCCATACGTTAATAACTCATAATAAGTAGAAACACCTTTCGTTGTAGAAAACGGTAGGTGTTTTTATTTTGCTTAAACTTTGCAAGAGACTTTTTACGCTTTCGCGAAAGCGTAATCACCACCAGCATAGGCACCTTACAATTATCACTTAGTAAACTAGATGTATGAAACAGTATCACGACTTAATGAAGCACGTACTCGCCGAAGGTAACTTTAAAGGCGATCGCACCGGTACAGGAACAAAAAGTGTATTTGGGTATCAAATGCGTTTTGACCTCTCAGAAGGCTTCCCGATGGTTACTACAAAAAAATTACACCTTAAATCTATCATCTATGAGCTTTTGTGGTTTTTACAAGGTGACACTAACGTGAAGTACCTTCAAGAAAATGGTGTGCGCATCTGGAATGAGTGGGCAGATGAGAATGGAGACCTAGGTCCCGTTTATGGTTACCAGTGGCGCAACTGGAATGGTGACGAGATAGACCAGATAAAAGATATTGTAGAGACACTTAAAAAAAATCCTAATAGCCGCAGGATGCTGGTAAGCGCTTGGAACCCTTCTGTAATGCCAGATACCGCTGTCTCTTTTTCTGAAAATGTTGCAAATGGCAAGGCTGCTTTACCTCCCTGTCACGCATTTTTCCAATTTTATGTAGCAGATGGAAAGCTAAGTTGCCAGCTATACCAGCGCAGTGCAGATATCTTTTTAGGAGTTCCGTTTAATATAGCTAGTTACGCACTATTTACAATGATGATGGCGCAAGTGTGTGGCTATGAGGCCGGAGATTTTATTCACACCTTTGGCGATGCCCATATTTACAGTAATCATATGGAACAAGTTGAACTTCAATTATCCAGAGAAATTCGTACTTTACCTACTTTAAAAATAAATCCTGAGGTAAAAGACATCTTTGGCTTCACTTTTGATGACTTTACTTTAGAAAATTACAATCCGCACCCTCATATTAAAGGAGCAGTTGCGGTATAACCTCAAATTAACCTACTTACAACAATGAAAAAATTATTATTTGCCCTTGCTTTTTTTGCAGCGTTTACAACTATGAGTGCACAAGAAGGTGTGTCTATGAGAAAGTCTACTACTCTTAAAGTTACAGAGGTCCCACCTACGTGGCCAGGATGTACTGGGTCTATCAATCAAAAAAACAACTGTTTACGCCAGAAACTAGCAGGACATATTGTTAAAAATTTTAAATTTCCATCAGACTATGTAAAAGGGAAGGTGGCAATTGATATGTTTATAAATAAAGAAGGTAAGCCTGTGATACGATCTGTAAAAGGAGGCTCTCCAGGAGTACAAAAAGAAGTAAAAAGAGTGATTATGATGATGCCTCAAGTAATTCCCGGCAATATGGGAGGAACAAAAAAGGATAGCGATCTTAAACTTGCATTTACATTGTAAGACTGTAAGAACATATACTATTATAAACCGAGGAGCAAAAGAGATTTTGCTCCTCGGTTCATTTATAGCTATCTCAATAGTAAATAGTTATCGGTGTTTTCCATATCCTCGTACTTTAATAGATATATTTAACACTCATCATCAAAACATTTATGAATCCCTTGATAACTATACTCGTACTATTTTTATGCGCCACCTCTTTACAGGCACAATCTTACTCAGATAGCAAAGAATATTTTTACGGCTCGCAAGCGGGTGTAAAAGCTTTTGAGCGCCCTCCCATCTGGCCTGGCTGTAATTTTAAGAATATACATAAACTGAGAAGGTGCTTTGACGAATCTTTAAGTAAGCATATAGCGACCAATTTTAAAATTCCATACGACCTTATGGAAAAACTAGAGTATAAGAAGGTTACAGTAAACTTTTATGTTCAAAAAGATGGGTCTATTAGAATACAAAGTATAAAGGGAGGAATACCAGAAATAAAAGAACTGGCCAAAAAAGTCATTTTATCTATTCCAGAAATTAAACCTGGAGAACTAGGAGGTAAAAAAGTAGCTGCAGAATATACAATACCCATTACCTATTAGCACGACCTACTTACAGAATTAGACCTAATACATCAATTGGCTTAAATATTAACATTTTGCCAAATGAGGTCATAAAATTTTACACGCACTTAAAAACCCGTAACTTTATGTGACTTATAATTGTCACTGCTATGATTGTTACAGAAATTTTACTCGAGTTTTTTCTTGAAACTCGACAGCACACAGAGCGCCTGTGTAAACCACTTGAGATAGAAGACTATGTCGTACAACCCATAGTAGATGTCTCGCCACCTAAGTGGCACCTAGGTCACACTACGTGGTTTTTTGAAGAGTTTATTCTAAAACATCATAAAGAAGGTTACACACTTTTTAGCGATGACTTTGCTTTTGTTTTTAATAGCTATTATGAGAGTATAGGTAAGCGCGTTGTGCGCACAGACAGAGGTAATCTATCAAGACCCACTGTAGACCAAGTATATGCTTACAGAAAGTACGTGACAGAGGCTCTTAAAGATCTTCTAGAGGGAGACGTTTCGGCAGAGGTGACTAAGTTACTTACCATAGGCATACATCACGAGAAACAACACCAAGAGCTACTCGCTACAGATATAAAATATATACTAGGCAACAACCCACTTATGCCTGTTTATGGAGGAGATATTAGCTTTCGCGAAAGCGTAAAAGAAACCCCACAATCACAATGGACTCATATAACCGAAGGCGTGTATGAAATAGGTCATAACACTCCAGAGTTTTGTTATGATAATGAGCTAGGCCGTCATAAAGTATACCTACACGACTATGCTATATCTAATACGCTGGTAACAAACGGTGAGTGGATAGCTTTTATAGAAGCTGGAGGATATAATAAAACATTACTCTGGCACGCCGAGGGCTGGGACTGGGTCCAAAAAAATAATATAGAATGCCCTATGTACTGGCATAAAGTAGGAGATAAATGGTATCACTACACACTCGAAAAGGGCTTACAAGAAATAGACGAGAGTGCCGCTCTAGCTCATATCTCATACTATGAGGCATTTGCTTATGCACAATACAAAGGACTACGCTTACCTACAGAATTTGAGTGGGAAGTAGCAAGTAAACACCTAGATTGGGGAGACCGCTGGGAGTGGACAGAGAGCGCCTATCTACCCTACCCAGGCTATAAAAAAGAAGAGGGAGCACTGGGAGAATACAACGGTAAGTTTATGGTAAACCAGAAGGTCTTAAGAGGTGGCTCTGTGGCAACACCAAGTAGACATACACGACACACCTATCGTAACTTTTTTCAAACTGGATTACGATGGCAATTTACAGGCCTACGCCTAGCAAAATAGTAGTAAGTTTTTACCATACCACACGACCATTACATATATGACACAAACTAAACCAACTATAGCAACCGCATTTCATAAAGAAGTTGAAGAAGGGCTTACGGCATTTCCAAAATATCTGTCTTCAAAGTTTATTTATGATAAAAAGGGAGACAAGCTCTTTCAAGACATTATGGCTATGCCTAGCTACTACCTCACAGATTGTGAGTATGAAATCTTTGAAACACATAAAACCGCCATTGCACAGGCTTTTACAAGCAAAAGTGGTTTTGAGCTTATTGAACTAGGAGCTGGTGACGGCAAGAAAACAAAGATTTTACTAGAACACCTAGTAACTCGCGGAGACACTTTTACTTACCTCCCTATAGACATTAGCCAGAATGCACTAGACGGTCTTGAAGAAAGTATGAATAAAGACTTACCGAAAGTAGATATAAAACCTCAACAGGGCACCTATTTTGACGTACTAGAAGGGCTAGCAAATTACAACTCTCGTAAAAAAGTAATTGTAGTACTAGGCTCAAACATAGGGAACCTTTTACACCCGCAGGCTATAGACTTTTTATCAAATATTCAGAAAGCAATGAGCCCGGGAGATTTACTTTTTATGGGGTTTGACCAAAAAAAGAATCCGCAGGTGATACTTGATGCTTATAATGACCCAGAAGGTATTACCGCTGCTTTTAATAAGAACTTACTGCACCGCATTAATGATGAGATGGATGGTACTTTTAATCCAGAGCAGTTTAACCACTGGGAGACTTACGACCCAGAAACAGGCACTGCAAAGAGCTATCTCGTGAGTAAGCAAGACCAAGAGGTACGTATTAACGCTCTAGATCTTAATGTACACTTTAATGCCTGGGAGACCATACATACAGAGATAAGCCAGAAGTATGACGACAGCATTGTAGAGTGGCTTGCAAATGAGTCTGGGCTTAATATTATAAACGACTTTGCAGATAGTAAGGGATATTACAAGAACTATTTATTTGAAAAGAAATAAGAGTACGCTTTCGCGAAAGCGTAACAACATCTAAAAAAAGAATTATGAAAGCAATATGGAACAACGAAGTAATAGCAGAAAGTGATGATACGATAGTGATAGAAAACAATCACTATTTTCCGCACGAGGCTATAAAGAAAGAATATTTTAAATCTAGTGATTTACACAGTACCTGCCCTTGGAAAGGTAAGGCATCATATTACTCAATAGAGGTAAATGGAAAAGAAAATACAGATGCCGCTTGGTACTATCCAGAAGTAAGTGAGCTAGCAAAAAGTATTGAGAATAGGGTTGCCTTCTGGCGTGGTGTCGTTGTAGTAGAGTAATTCTATATTTCTGTAATGTAAAAAAAGCCATTTTCTAAACGAAAATGGCTTTTTGCACTATAAGTTGAGGGAAACTTAACGTTATAATTCTAAAACACTGTTTTCGGCAGCGGCATAATCATTCCATTGGTAACCATCTGCAGCTTCTTCATTTACCCACTCTCCATCTACTACATATTTAAACTCGTATGACTTTTCTGTAGGGATATCAAAGGTGCCTTTAAAGGTTCCGTTCTTAAGTTTTTTAAGAGGTGTTGTGGTATCCCAGTTATTAAAATCACCTGCTACGGCAACCGTATCTGCCTCTGAAGCAGCAATCGCAAAGGTTACTTTACAAACAGGCTTTGTTTTTAAAAATTTCTTAGTAAGCGCCATAATTCTTTGTTTTTGATAAAGTACAAAGATAGGATTAGCACATTATAAAAAACAGATAATCAGACTATTGAACTCATTATTCACGATTTAATAATATTGCACCTCATAAAATTAATATCTGCTAAATCGAAAACGTTTGAAGGCATCATAAATTGATTTTATGATGATTAATTAACACGTCACTCACGTAAAATTTACAGTAAAAACTACAAAACAAAGCGATTATGACCTGATAACTTCAAGTAAATATGCTAGATCATCTTCTGTATTAAAGTAATGAAAACCTACCCGCACGCCTTCTCCTCGCACCATCGTAAGTATATCTTGGTTTTTTAGTTTTATTATAGTTTGGTCGTCTCCTTTTATATTAAAAAATGCACCGTGACTCTCGCGCTCTGCAATTGCTTTTGAAAGAAGTCTATTTTCTAAAAACATCTCTTTGGCTTTTAGATTTATATCCTTAATTCTCTTATCTATAACCCCCATACCAAGTTGATTTATAACATCTATTGCTACACCTAGACTTCCATAATTGAGCGTGTCTTGATGTCCCGGTTCAAAACGACCTAAAAAGTTACCTTCTTGTGGCTTATATTTACCTTGTACAGAATTAAAACCTGTTGTGCTAGGTGCAACACGGTCTACAATACTTTCTTTAAACAAGAAAAAGCCATTACCATACCCAGCATTCATCCACTTATAGGTACTCGCACCTATAGCATCTAGTGCAGAGTTATCAAAATCAAATACCTCTGTACCTACATACTGTGTAGCATCTGCAAGAAATAATGTATCAGGATATAGCGCTTTTAAATCTTTAAGAAACCCTTGGTTTATTTTTAAACCATCCAGCCACTGCACAAGTGAGAATGCAAAAATATCTGGCGTATCTTTCTTAAAAGCTTGTGCAACCACCTCTTCAAGATTAGGACTAATCTGAGTGTACTTAACATCAAAATCTCTACTCTCAAAAGGCCAGTTTATAGATGGGTAATCTCCTTCTAGCAGCAGTACCTTTTTGTGTTTTTTAATGCCCTCAAGTAGCGTATTAAAACCGTATGAAAAATTTGGAACAAGGGCTACTCTATTTGCCTCACAAGAAAAAAGCTCCCCTACCTTCTCACGCACAGACCCTAATATTTTACCTTGATTTTCTTTGAGCAAGCTTCCTTGTACTAAGAAATCAAGATCGTGTTCTTGCCTCCACTCCATCACAGGCACAGAGAGTAAACCAGAAGAAGGTGTGTTGAGATAGGTATACTGACTCAGGATTGGGAAGAGTTTGGCAAAATTTTTCATAAGCTATTTTTAAAATGACGTTCTAAAAGGCTAATTTTATATCATCATATAAAGGTCGCATTTTATGGCACTATTCTCAAAGAAAACAACAACATCTATAGATCCAGTTCAAAAAGAACTTATAGAAAACGCTCAAGCTCGCGTAAGGCAAAAGAAAAACCTATACAGGCACTTTGTAGCTTTTCTAGCAGGAGCAATACTTCTTATTGTAATTAATCAAGTGCTTAATGTGGGTGAAGAGTTCAAACCTTTTGAGACTCCTTGGTTTGTATGGGCAATTCTTATATGGACATTTTTCTTTCTCATACATCTCATAAACGTCATTGTAATGAGCAAGTTTATGAATAAAGAATGGGAACAAAAACACCTAGACAGACTCGTAGCCAAACAAAAACTACGCATCGCAGAGCTAGAGGAAGGCGTGCAAGTCTCACACCCTTTACCAGAAAAAAAAAGTCCAATCTTAACAGACCCAAACACCTCACTAGACAACCAGAATACTCCCCTATGATAACAATGATAGCAGCAGCTGCCGAGAATAATGCACTAGGTAAAAATGGAGAAATACCCTGGCATCTTCCAGATGATTTTCGTCATTTTAAAAAACTCACCACAGGTCACCATATTATTATGGGGCGTAAAACCTGGGAGTCTTTCCCAAAACCGCTACCTAACAGAACACACGTAGTCATTACAAGAGATAAGCAATACAACCCGCCAGGTGCTACCGTTGTGCATTCCCTAGAAGATGCGCTGGCATATTGTAAGCAAGAGGCTCACACATTTATTATAGGCGGCGGCGAGATTTATAAACTAGGTATGCCATATGCTACACACATAGAACTTACCCGAGTACATAACGAGTATGCGGCAGATGCGTTTTTTCCAGAAATACCAGAGAGTGAGTGGCAACTTGTAAACAGTACCTTTCACGATGTAGATGACAAACACAAAAGCGGCTTTACTTTTCAAAGCTGGAAGAGAAAGTAGAGCAAAGAACTTATACGTAGTTTTGAGTACGCTTTCGCGAAAGCGTATATCTCCTCATTGAGTCTCTCTCATTTTGTACTTTTGCACCTACTAACGAATATAAATTTATGAAAGCATATATATTTCCAGGTCAAGGTGCTCAGTTCTCAGGAATGGGATTAGACATTTTTGAAAAATACCCAGATGCTCAAGATCTTTTTTTAAAGGCAAATGATATTTTAGGTTTTAATATTACTGATGTAATGTTTGAAGGAACTGCAGAGGATCTTAAAGAAACTAAAGTAACACAGCCTGCTATCTTTATACATTCTATAGCACTTAAATCTGTTATGACAGATTTTGCACCGGCAATGGTGGCTGGTCACTCACTGGGAGAATTTTCTGCCCTTGTAGCAAGTGGCGCATTAAGTTTTGAAGATGGATTAAAGCTTGTGAGCCAGCGCGCACAGGCTATGCAAAAAGCTTGTGAGATACAGCCATCTACTATGGCAGCCGTATTAGGTCTAGAAGACGCCGTGGTAGAAGAGGTGTGTGAGCAAACACCAGGAGTTGTGGTAGCCGCAAATTATAATTGCCCAGGCCAGCTTGTAATATCTGGAGAGATAGAAGCCATAAATAAAGCCTGTGAGACTATGAAAGAAAAAGGTGCACGTAGAGCGCTTGTGCTTCCTGTAGGTGGAGCTTTTCACTCACCTATGATGGAGCCAGCTAGAGAAGAACTAGCCGCGGCTATAGAGGCAACCAAGTTTACAAAACCTATATGCCCTATATACCAGAATGTAACTGCTAGCGCTATAACAGATGCTAGCCAAATACAGGCAAACTTAATAGCACAACTTACCGCTCCAGTAAGGTGGACACAAACCATACAGCAAATGATTGCAGATGGTGGTACAGAGTTTATAGAAGTAGGCCCTGGTAAAGTGTTACAAGGCCTTATGAGAAAAATAAATAGAGATGTAGCTGCAAGCGGCGCAGTGTTACCTGAATAGATTTCTTTTATTTTAAAGCATAAAAAAAACCAGCTGTTAGGCTGGTTTTTTTATTTATGATGGTTAAGTGTCTTCTTAGTGACCTGTCGCCTTCTTTACTTTATCTATAGCTCCGTTTGCAGCATCTTTTGTTGCATTTGCAGCGTTATTTGCAGCGTCTTTTGTTGCGTCTACAGCATTGTTTGCAGCGTCTTTAGTTGCATCAATAGCGTTGTTTGCAGCATCTTTAGTTGCATTTGCAGCATCTTTTGCTCCTTCTACTGTTGCATCTGCAGCGTTTTCGATAGCGTTTCCTGTTGCATCTACGGCATCTCCTGCAGCGTTTGCAGCGTCATTTGCAGCATCTTTTACAGAGTTACCAGCGCTCTCAAGAGCATCACCAGCACTGTTTACAGCATCGCCAGTTGCATTTGCAGCATCATTTGCAGCATTTTCAACAGCGTTTCCAGCTTCATTTGCTTTTTCTTGTACTTCTCTACAAGAAACTGCTCCTACGATAAGGGCTAGTGCAGCAACATTTAATAATAATTTTTTCATAATAGAAATTTGTTTAGATAGTTGTGAGGTGCAAATTTAACATAATTTCACATTTAATCAGCAATATTAGATATTTACTACAATCTTTAACCGATAAAAAACATAAATACATCGACAATCTGTCTTACACAACAGTTGTTTTTAAAATGTTATGTTCTTTATACGCCCAAAGTGCTGAAAAAGATGTTTTTAGATAAAAAAATTTTTATTTGGAAATATTCCTAATTTTCATACATTTACCGTATGGGAACAAATGATTTACCTTCAGAAATACGTAGATTTAAAGAAGTGCGTGAAGATCACGACTTCACACAAGCAGAGTTTGCCGAAAAATTAGGCATAAAAAATAGTACTGCAGATATAGAGCGCGGCCGTACAAAACTCTCTGGCCAAGTAATTACAGAGCTACTGCGCCTTTTTCAAATAAACCCACTATGGATTTACGGTTACAGTAAACAGAAGCACCTTAACCCAGATAAAGGAGACATAAGTCCTAAGGTTGTCATAGTAGATAAGGAAGATAATGAAAATATGGTTTTAGTAAATCAAAAAGCCGCTGCGGGTTATCCTAATAATATTGCAGATGTAGAGTGGTATCAAAACCTGCCTGCCTTTGACTTCCCCATACCTCAATACCGTAATGCTACTTACAGAGGTTTTCAAGTAGAGGGCGACAGTATGCTCCCTAACTTTAGACCAGAAGACTGGGTACTTGCAAAAGGTGTAGAAAGTCTTGAGTATGCTAGTGATAATAAAGTATATGTAATTGTTATGCAAGATGCTGTAGTGGTAAAAAAACTACAAAAACTTCCAGATTCATCGCGTGTACTTCTTATATCAAGTAATGAAGAGTATGCACCTTATGAGGTTGCTGTAAGCGACATACAAGAAATATGGCAAGTAAATAGTAAGCTCACTTTTAATCTAGATGAAGGTAGTAGCAACAATTTACTTAAAGAACTACAACAGTCTATGCTTGAACTCAAAGCACAAATGACAGAATTTAAAGCATAAAAAAAGGATAATACAATCACTAGTATTATCCTTTTTACGTCTTGTTATAAAAAAGATTAATGGTCTGTCTTTATCTTAACAGCCCCATCTTCGTCTACCTTTACTTTGGTCTCAGAACCGTTTGCATTTTCTGTTTTTAATTTATAACCGTCGTCTGTATTTTTTTCTTTTATCTCAGCGGCATTTTCTTTTGCTTCTTCTATAGCCTGCTCTGCTTCTGTTTTCTTCTCTTTACAAGAGGTTAATGATACAGCCATAATACCTAGAGCAATTGCTCCTATTTTTAATGTTTTCATAATCATATTGGTTTAGTGTACTACAAATGTAGATTGATTAATAAGGCTTCACGCACAAAGCTTTACCAATAAGCTCTAAAGTTACGTTAACATTTGCCTCTCATACTTACTATATTACCTAAAACTGTTAATTTTAAAGTAAAAATGAACTTTCAAGATACCTACGACTTTCTCGAAAAACTTCAACAAAACAACTCTAAAGAGTGGATGGACGCTCATCGCAAAGAGTATCACCATATTAGAGACAACCATATAAACTGGCTCAACAAACTTAATGCGAAGCTGGCGGAAGTAGATAGAGCGTATTTCGACACACCTGGTAAAAAGGCTATAAACCGTATCAATAACAATCTAATGTTTCACCCAAACAAGCCTATTTATAAAGACCATATAGGCGCAGGACTGGACCAAAGAACTAAACAAGGGGATTTTTACATTGAGATAGGTCTTAAACATAATCTTGTGGCCGGTGGTTACTGGAAGCCTAAAAAAGAAATTCTAGATAGCATACGCGATGCGATAGATTATAACGGAGAAGAACTCAAAGCTATATTAGAAAAACCCAGCTTTATAAAAGCCTTTGGGAACCTATGGGATCAAGATAAATTAAAAACCGCACCAAAGGGTTTTTCTAAAGACCACCCACATATAGATTTACTGAGGTACAAAACTCTTGCGGTGGAGACTACGCTTTCGCGAAAGCAAGTTTTATCAAAAGATTTTGACGCACTACTTATTGAAATGTATAAAGAGATGCTCCCTTTTAGAAGATACTTGAGAGAAGCCGTATCTGTGCTTGCTTAATTGCTGTCTTTGATATAGTCTATTACAGCTCGCGTAGCCCCAGTATTACTATTTATAAAATGCCCTGCGATCATACCTGTCTGAGCTCTAAACTTATCATCACTGAGTAGTTTGTTGAGTCGCTCGTCAAATTGATCTTGACTCGCAACCGCATATAATCCAGCAAGCTGCTGGAGT
This sequence comes from Dokdonia donghaensis DSW-1, assembly GCF_001653755.1. Taxonomy (GTDB): domain Bacteria; phylum Bacteroidota; class Bacteroidia; order Flavobacteriales; family Flavobacteriaceae; genus Dokdonia; species Dokdonia donghaensis. The sequence goes on from NZ_CP015125.1 coordinate 281,665, forward strand.
ATTTTTGCCTCGGGAAATTTATTAAAATGAGGACCTATAAGAATAGGCACTCCAAAGGTCGCAGGTTCTAAAATATTGTGTAATCCTGTATTCCCCATAGCACCGCCTACATAAGCTACATCTGCATAACTATAGATCTTAGTAAGAAGTCCTATGGTATCAACTATAAGTACATCATAATCTTTTAGAGTATTTATATCCATTGTAGAGTAACGAGCGACTCTAGCGGTACAAGCTCTTATAAATGCTGATATTTTCTCTTCTTTAATCTCGTGTGGAGCGATAATAAATTTGGCCTTGCCTTTGTGATTGTTTATGTAGTCTATAATTAGTTTATCATCTTCTGGCCAAGTGCTTCCGCATACCACACAGAGATTGTCTTTCTTAAATTTTGAGACAAAATCAAGCGTATTATCCATTGTAAGCTGCTGGCTCACTCTGTCAAAGCGAGTATCTCCACTTATTGTATAATTTTGAAATCCTAGCTTTTCTAAAGCTTCGGCAGCGTTTTGATCTTGTAAAAAGAAATGCTCAAAACTCTCTAGTGATTTGATCATCCATTTACCATAAGGTCTAAAAAAAGGCTGACTTTCTCTAAAAACCCCAGAAATCAAAAAGGTTCTAATCTTTCGGCGTTTTAGCTCTCGTAGGTAGTTAGGCCAGAATTCATACTTAACAAAAAAAGCTACCTCTGGTTTTATGGTATCTAAGTAAGTACTAACGTTTGATGTGGTGTCTAGTGGTAGGTAGATGGTCGCTTTCGCGAAAGCGTTATTTTTCTTTATTTCATAGCCAGAGGGAGAGAAGAAGCTTATCACCCACTGGTGGTCTGGATAGTGCTCAGTAAGAGCCTTTAATATAGGTACACCCTGCTCATATTCTCCTAGAGAAGCGGCGTGCATCCACAACGTTTTCTTTCCAGTTATGAGCTCCGCATTTAAAATCTTAATGGTATCCTTTCTACCTGTAATAGACTTTTGAAGCTTTTTATTAAAATTTCCAGCAAGCGGTAATACAGTCTGGACTAACCTCATTAATAAAGAATACAGTGTGTGCATAGGTCAAAAATACACTTTGTATTTAAATAGGTCTGAGTAGGAGATGGAGATTTTGTACTTTTGTTTTCTGTAAAATCAACGCTTTTTATTAAAATACCACTCTGTAGAAAGGTCACTTGCCTTTCTCCCATATCTAATGAAAAAAATACAAATGGTCGATCTTAAAGGCCAATACGCGACTATAAAAGAACGAGTAGACAGCAGCATTGCAGAGGTTATTGCAAACACTGCCTTTATAAATGGACCTGAAGTAAAAAGCTTTCAAACCGAACTGGAAGCGTATCTAGGTGTAAAGCACGTTATACCGTGTGCAAATGGTACTGATGCACTTCAAATCGCTCTAATGGGTCTAGGCTTAGAGCAAGGAGACGAGGTCATCACGGCAGATTTTACTTTTGCAGCTACTGTAGAGGTGATTGCCCTTTTAAAACTTACCCCAGTTCTTGTAGATGTTGATCCGGTAGATTTTAATATCGACATTGAAGCTATTAAGAGAGCTATCACACCAAAAACGAAGGCTATTGTGCCTGTTCACCTTTTTGGCAGAGCAGCAAATATGGATGCTATTATGGATTTAGCAAAAGAGCACAACCTCTTTGTTATAGAAGATAACGCACAAGGTATAGGTTCAAACTACACAGGTCGTGATGGTAAGAAAACAAAAACTGGAGGAATAGGTCACGTAGGTACAACATCGTTTTTCCCTTCAAAAAACTTAGGTTGCTATGGTGATGGCGGTGCAATATTTACAAATGACGATGACCTTGCCCATACCATAAGAGGTGTGGTAAATCACGGTATGTACGTACGATACCACCACGATGTAGTGGGGGTAAACAGTAGACTGGACTCTATACAAGCAGCAGTTTTAAGAGCAAAGCTGCCACATCTAGACTCTTATAACAAAGCGAGACGCGATGCTGCACGCAAGTATACAGAAGCCTTTATGAGTAATAAAAAGATTATTACACCTATAGTTTGTGATAGTTGTGATTGCCACGTTTTTCACCAGTATACACTACGAGTAGTAGACACAGATCGTGATGCTCTTGTAGCACACCTTAATGAGAATGGGATTCCTTGCGGCGTATATTATCCTATCCCATTACACAGCCAGAAAGCTTATAAAGATGAGCGATATAATGAGGCAGACTTCCCTGTGACTAATGCCATTGTAAAAGACTGTATCTCTCTACCTATGCACACAGAACTAGAGGACGACCAGATTGCTTTTATAACTAAAACCGTGATTGACTTTGTAAATAAATAATCTATGAAACATACGCTATCCCTTCTACTTGCTTGCCTAGTGAGTATGACCACTTTTGCACAAGAAACGTTACTACATTGTGGTAAAATAATAGATACTCAAAATGGTAAAGTTTTAAAAGAGCAAACCATTACCATACTGGGTAATCAAATTGTGAGTGTTGAGAAGGGGTACGCTTCCGCGAAAGCTGGACAAAGCATAATTGATCTTAAAACCAAAACGGTAATGCCTGGTTTTATAGATATGCACGTGCACATAGAAGGCGAGACAAACCCGAAACAGTATCTTGAGACTTTTACTAAGAATGAGGCAGACATAGCCTTTACAGCAGCCGAAATTGCAGAAAGAACATTACTATCAGGCTTTACAACAGTAAGAGATCTAGGCGGCTCTGGAGTAAATGTATCTTTAAGAAACGCCATTAACTCAGGAACCACTCGAGGTCCTCGTATATATACTGCCGAAAAGGCCATAGGAACCACAGGAGGCCACGCAGACCCTACTAATGGTTTTAAAAAGGTAAATATGGGCGACCCTGGTCCAGCCCAAGGTGTTATAAACAGTGTAGATGACGCAAGAAAGGCGGTAAGACAACGTTATAAGAATGGTGCTGACCTTATAAAAATCACAGCCACCGGAGGTGTTCTTAGTGTGAGTAAAAATGGTGATAACCCACAATTTAGACAAGAAGAGGTAGATGAGATTGTACGAACTGCAAAGGAGTACGGAATGCACGTAGCTGCACACGCACACGGTAAAGAAGGGATGCAACGTGCTATTAAAGCGGGTGTGCAGACCATTGAGCACGGCTCATTTATGGATGAAGAAACGGTACAGCTTATGAAAAAACACAACACCTATCTCGTACCCACCTTATCCGCAGGAAAGTACGTCGCTGCCAAGGCTAAAGTAAAAGGTTACTACCCAGACATCATCATACCTAAAATTGAAAAGGTAGATGCTACGCTCAAAAAGACATTTACAATGGTTGCAAAATCTGGAGTAAATATTGCTTTTGGGACCGATGCGGGCGTCTTTCCTCACGGTGAGAATGCAAAGGAGTTTAGATATATGGTAGATTATGGATGGAGCCCTATGTTTTCAATACAATCTGCAACTATTACAAACGGGAAACTTCTAGATATGGAAGGTAAACTAGGTGTACTAGCCCCAGGCTACCTCGCAGACATTATAGCTACAGATGATGACCCTACACAAAATATAACAACTACAGAAAGCGTCTCTTTTGTTATGAAAGATGGATTAATCTATAAAAAATAACAACGTAAGACTCAATTGAATTAACTATACTAGGTAAATATTACCCATTAAAAAAGCCTCGCTCATTTCTGAGCGAGGCTTTTTTAATTATGTATAAATGACTTTTATTTTGCCACTATAATAAATTCAGACCTTCTGTTAAGTTGGTGCTCCTCTTCTGTACATTCTATACCATTACCACAAGCATTAGTAAGTTGGGTCTCTCCATATCCCCTACCAGTAAGTCGGGACATACTAATACCGCCCTGATCTACTATGTATCGTATTGTAGATACATTTCTACGCTGAGATAGACTCATATTATAAGCATCTGGAGCTCTACTGTCTGTATGTGATCGCACATCGATCTTAAGACTTGGGTACTCCCTCATTACTGCGATAACCTTCTCAAGCTCTAATGCAGCATCTGGACGAATGTTATGTTTATCAAAATCAAAGTAGATAGGATTAAGCTCTAGTGTTTTTGCAAGATCGTCTCCTAACTCTATCTTTAATGGTGGTTTTAAGTATAAATCTCTGTTTAAAACTAGCCCCACCTCTGATGTTGTATTTACTATAGCCTCTGCTGGCTCATATAAAGACTTACTAGCACGCACTATGTATGATGTATTACAATCTACATCTGGAAAACTAAAACGTCCCGCATTGTCGCTTATTTTTGTCCCTACAACTTCATTTGCAATATTGCGTAACTCTACCGTAGCTTGAGGAAGTATCCTATCGGTCTTTACATCCTTTGTAACTCCTGTAATATTCTGAGCACAATCTGTAAGCAACTTTTGTTTACGCTCAAAACTATAAATGTCATCATTACCAAGACCTGTAGCCCTGCTAGAGGCAAAATAACCCGTGCCAAGTTCCTCGTTTAATATCAACCCAAAATCATCTGCACTACTATTTACAGGCTTACCTACATTGTAAGAATCTCCTATACTACCAGCCGCGTCTAACTTACTAACAAAAATATCAAGACCTCCTAAACCAAGATGCCCATCTGAAGCATAAAAAAGCTTGTTATCTGAACTGATAAAAGGAAACGTCTCTCTACCCTCGGTATTGATACGATCGCCTAGATTTACAGGCTCACCATAACTACCATCCCCATTAATGGTTACCATCCATAAATCACTTAAGCCTTTTGTACCAGGCCTATCTGAGGCAAAGTATAAAATATCTTCTTCAGGACTTAAAGCAGGGTGTGCAGTAGAAAACTCATCACTATTAAAAGGAAGCTCTACAGGAACAGACCAACCATCATTAGATTTTTCACTCACATATAGCTTTAACTTTGTCGTACCATCCTCATCTCTCTTTAACTTTGTCTTCTTTGAATAGTTATTTCTTGTAAAGTAAACAACATCTCCATTTTCTGTAAACACAGAAGTACTCTCGTGATAAGGAGTGTTTATCTCATTTGATAAACGATTAATAGTAGGATCATTAGTCTCTGTATCTCTTACAACAAAAAGATCTAAAAAAGGTTGATCGTTCCAATCGTGTATGTAGTCTCCAGTAGCCACTTCGCGATTTGAAGAAAAAACAAGATCCTCACCATAGTAACTAGGACCAAAATCTTGAAGCTCACTGTTAAAAGAAACCTTCCCAATGGTATATCTACCAGACTGTGCTTCGATTTCCTTTAAGTAATCACGCTCGGCTACATAACGCTCTGCTCGAGAATCATCTCCATTTAACCTATTAAAAATATCCATTTGAGTATCTGCCAGGTCATAGCGCTTCATACTCTTAAGGGACTGAGCATATCTAAAGTAATACTCAGCATTTGCAACAAGCGTATCACTTTCTGAACCTAAAAGTTCACCATACCACTTTGCAGCCTGCTTATAATCGGCAGTGAGATAATAGGCATCACCTAGTTTCTTTAAAACCTCTGGTGATCTAAAACCTCTCTCTGCAACTCGTAAATATAAATTACGAGCATCTACAAAGGCATATTGATCAAAATTTTCAGTCGCTTCCCGTACCTTACCCTCTTGTGCCGTAACAGTAAAGCACAGCAAACACATTATTGATGCTAGTAAGCTCTTTAGTAATCTTTGTTTCATACAAAATAATTTTAGTCAGCTCTATTTAAACTAACGCTTTCGCGAAAGCAAAAAAATATTAATATATCTAATTAGAAGAATCTAGGGGAAATCAAACGCTTAGGTTTCTTTAAAATCTCAAACCTTAAAAACACCTCGTAACTACCGTCGTTAAACTGTTGCAACTCGGTAGTCTCACGATCATAAGCAAAGCCTATCATTAAACTATCTGTCACTTGAAAACCTACAAGACCACTCAAAGCAGCACTCCACCTATAAGCAGCACCTAAGGTTAATCTATCGTATAACAAAGCATTTGCGGTAACGTCTACTTGTAATGGTGCTCCAGATACCCACTTTGCAATAGCAGCAGGTTTTAACTTAAAGTCTGGAGTAATATCAAAAACATAACCTGAAGTGAGGTAGTAGTTAATACGCTCGGTAGCGAGATAGGTAGCATTAGGATCGTTCGTGTTTTGGCTATCATCAAAGTGATCGGTCTCCAATAAATTTGGAGCACTTAAACCAGCATAAAAACGATCTGTAGAATAAAATAACCCCACTCCTATTTGAGGAGAAAACTGATTGTCTATATTATTCTGAATAAGCGCATCACCATTCTGAAATGGCGAAGCCTCTGAATAGTTTACATCTAATAAATGTACCCCACCTTTTAATCCAAAACTAAGCTTACCAATATCTGATGTAGGTATTGAGTAACTAAAGGCAAGGTCTACATAGGTCTCACTGGTGATAAAAATATCATCTTGAACGATATTAAGACCTAAACCTACACGCTGAGAGTCTCCTATAGGAGAATGAATAGAAGCGGTTTGTGTACGAGGTGCGCCGTCCAGACCAACCCACTGACTTCTGTGAAGACCCAGCACACTAACACCACCACGTGAACCCGCATAAGCAGGGTTAATACTTAACGTATTATACATATACTGTGTATACTGTGCGTCTTGCTGGGCATTTAACTGAACTGTACTCAGGGTTAAAATGAGCAATGACACAACAAATATAGTGTTAAAACATTTTTTCATATTGCTTTATTTTAATCCGGTGTACTCTTACAAGTACACCGAATATTAGTATCTATTATTATCTGTTTAAGTATAAAGGTCCCGCAAGTTGCTGAAGTTTACCTGAAGCATTAGTATATTCTACAGTGTAGTAATACGTCCCTACTGGTAAAAGCTGATCGCCATTTATAGTAGCACGACCATTACTCTCTCCTCTAAAGTACTGACCATCCTGACCATAACCTTTTACTCCATAAACCTCTACTCCCCAACGGTTGTAAATACGTACAGTATTGTTTGGATACTTTTTAATACCTCTTATGACAAATACATCATTTAAACCATCGCCATTAGGAGTCATTATATCAAATACCTCTAAACCATCGGTTGCATTAGGATTACCATTGTTAACCTCTAAGAAGTCAATTATACCATTACCATTTTCATCTCCACATTCATCTCCATTAGGTATACCATCACCATCACAATCAAGATCTTTCCACTCTTGAGTTGTAGCTGTCATATCTTGATTTTCTGGATTTAAATCACAAGGATCTAATGGATTAGTACCATCTAATATTTCTACTCCATTAGTAACGCCATCGCCATCACAATCAAGATCATTCCATTCTTCACTTGGTTCTACAGACTGATTCTCAAAACTGAAGTCACAAGGGTCATTTGGATCTGTATTATTAGGTCCTATCATCCCATCTCCATCAGGATCAAGCTCGTCAATATTAGTAACACCATCCCCATCACAATCTGCTAAAGCGTTTTCTTCAGAAATTGTGCTTAGATCTAAGTTATCTAAATCAAAGATACACGGGTCACCTGTATTGTTATCACTGCCATTAGGTGTCCCATCATCATCACAGTCTGTATCTAACCATTCTTGGCTAGGTGTAACAGTCTGACTATCTAATATGTAATCACACAAGTCTAATGGGTTTGTTCCGTCTTCCAATTCATCACCATTAGTAACTCCGTCGCCATCACAATCCAGCATATTCCACGCTGGTGATTGAGGTAAACTAACATCATCAAGCTCAAAATCACACGGGTCTACAGGGTCAGTACCACCGGTTACTTCATCACCATTTGTTACACCATCACCATCACAATCCTGCATTTCCCACTGAGATGTCACTATCGAGATATCTTGGTTTGCGGTATCGTAACTACAAGAATCATATGGATTTGTTCCATCAATAACCTCTTGACCATTTAAAACACCATCACCGTCACAATCAGCACCTTGCCAAATTGGGTTGTTTTGATCTTCGTCACCTATGGTACCGTCATCAACACAAGGATCATTTGGATCTGGATCATTTGCATTGATTGTTCCGTCACCATCACAATCTGCTAATGCCCATATAGAATTTGTTGAATCCTCATCACCTATCACTCCATTATCTACACAAGGATCTAATGGGTCTGGATCTTCACCATTGATAGTTCCATCACCATCACAATCTACATTATACCAATCTGAATCTGTATCCGTAAGATCTACCATAGTAAGATCCGCGTCAACACAAGGATCTAATGGATCCTCATCTGTTTCATTTGGATTACCATCACCATCACAATCCGCTGTTAACCAATCTCCTGATTGCGGTAAACTAACATCATCAACATTGTAATCACAAGCATCGGTTGGATTTGTACCATCAGGACCAGCTGTACCATCCATATCAGGATCTACTTCTATTCCATTTGTTACACCATCTCCATCACAATCTGCCATATACCAATCTGAATTATTATCTAACAGGTTTACGTTTGCTATGTTTCCTCCTATACAAGGATCATATGGATCTGGATCATCTCCATTAACCTCTCCATCTCCATCACAATCTGCCGCTGCCCAAACATCATAATTTGGATCTGTTGGATCTGGAATAGTTACTATATCTGTATCACCAGCACAAGGATCAAATGGATCTGTATCTGAACTGTTTGGTTCTCCATCGCCATCACAATCTGCATTATTCCATTCATCTGTCACTATAGTGATATCTTGATTCTCTTCTAAATAATCACAAGTATCAAGCGGATTAGTTCCATCATTTATTTCCGTTCCATTTGAAACACCATCTCCATCACAATCTAGTGCCAACCACAGTGTAGATAGCATTGTAACATCTTGGATTGAAGCATCGTATTCACAAGGATCATTTGGATCTGTACCAGTCGCAATCTCATTACCATTGTTTACTCCGTCTCCATCACAATCTGCATTCAAATAAATATCACCTAGTATAGTTATATCTTGATTATCGAGATCAAAATCACAAGCGTCGAGAGGATCTGTTCCATCTATAGTTTCCTGACCATTTGTTACACCATCTCCATCACAATCTGCATCATTCCATTCATCTGTCACTATTGTGATATCCTGATTCTCTTCTAAATAATCACAAGTATCAAGCGGATTAGTTCCATCATTTATTTCTGTTCCATTAGAAACACCATCTCCATCACAATCTAGTGCTAACCACAGTGTAGATACCATTGTAATATCTTGGATTGAAGCATCGTATTCACAAGGATCATTTGGATCTGTACCAGTCGCAATCTCATTACCATTGGTTATACCATCTCCATCACAATCTGCAGCTAAATAATCGCCTTCCACAATTGTTATATCTTGATTTGCAATATCAAAATCACAAGGATCATTTGGATCTGTACCATCAGCAATTTCCTGACCATTGGTTACTCCATCACCATCACAATCTGCATTTAAGAACGCCGTTGTTTGTGTTACAGTAATATCCTCAACATCAAAGTCACAAGGATCAAATGGGTCTGTTCCTGCTGCAATCTCGTCGCCGTTAGTTACTCCATCACCATCACAATCTGCATCAAAGTAATCACCCATTTGTGATAAGGTCACTAAAGAAGGATCAAAATCACAAGGATCGAATGGATCTGTACCATTAGCAGCTTCATCTCCATTGCTTACTCCATCACCATCACAATCGGCAGCAGCCCATATAGCATAGTTCTCATCTGAAGTATCTGGAATCGTTGCAACTGTTACATCACAAGGATCGAATATATCTGTTCCGTTTGCTATCTCATCTCCATTTGTCTCGCCGTCACCATCACAGTCACTTGAAATAAATGGCTCTGCTATCGTAGTCACATCTTGACTTGCAACATCAAAGTCACAAGGATTATTTGGATCGGTACCATCAGCAATCTCATCACCGTTAGTTACTCCATCTCCATCACAATCAGCATCAAAATAATCACCCATCTGTGATAAGGTCACTAAAGAAGGATCAAAATCACAAGGATCGAATGGATCTGTACCATTAGCAGCCTCATCTCCATTACTTACTCCATCACCATCACAATCGGCAGCAGCCCATATAGCATAGTTCTCATCTGCAGCATCTGGAATCGTTGCAACTGTTACATCACAAGGATCGAATATATCTGTTCCGTTTGCTATCTCATCTCCATTTGTCTCGCCGTCACCATCACAGTCACTTGAAATAAATGGCTCTGCTATCGTAGTCACATCTTGACTTGCAACATCAAAGTCACAAGGATTATTTGGATCGGTACCATCAGCAATCTCATCACCGTTAGTTACTCCATCTCCATCACAATCAGCATCAAAATAATCACCCATCTGTGATAAGGTCACTAAAGAAGGATCAAAATCACAAGGATCGAATGGATCTGTACCATTAGCAGCCTCATCTCCATTACTTACTCCATCACCATCACAATCGGCAGCAGCCCATATAGCATAGTTCTCATCTGCAGCATCTGGAATCGTTGCAACAGTTACATCACAAGGATCGAATATATCTGTTCCGTTTGCTATCTCATCTCCATTTGTCTCGCCGTCACCATCACAGTCACTTGAAATAAATGGCTCTGCTATCGTAGTCACATCTTGACTTGCAACATCAAAGTCACAAGGATTATTTGGATCGGTACCATCAGCAATCTCATCACCGTTAGTTACTCCATCTCCATCACAATCAGCATCAAAATAATCACCCATCTGTGATAAGGTCACTAAAGAAGGATCAAAATCACAAGGATCGAATGGATCTGTACCATTAGCAGCCTCATCTCCATTACTTACTCCATCACCATCACAATCGGCAGCAGCCCATATAGCATAGTTCTCATCTGCAGTATCTGGAATCGTTGCAACTGTTACATCACAAGGATCGAATATATCTGTTCCGTTTGCTATCTCATCTCCATTTGTCTCGCCGTCACCATCACAGTCACTTGAAATAAATGGCTCTGCTATCGTAGTCACATCTTGACTTGCAACATCAAAGTCACAAGGATTATTTGGATCGGTACCATCAGCAATCTCATCACCGTTAGTTACTCCATCTCCATCACAATCAGCATCAAAATAATCACCCATCTGTGATAAGGTCACTAAAGAAGGATCAAAATCACAAGGATCGAATGGATCTGTACCATTAGCAGCCTCATCTCCATTACTTACTCCATCACCATCACAATCGGCAGCAGCCCATATAGCATAGTTCTCATCTGCAGCATCTGGAATCGTTACAACAGTTACATCACAAGGATCGAATATATCTGTTCCGTTCGCTATCTCATCTCCATTTGTCTCGCCGTCACCATCACAGTCACTTGAAATAAATGGTTCTGCTATCGTAGTCACATCTTGACTTGCAACATCAAAGTCACAAGGATTATTTGGATCGGTACCATCAGCAATCTCATCACCGTTAGTTACTCCATCTCCATCACAATCAGCATCAAAATAATCACCCATCTGTGATAAGGTCACTAAAGAAGGATCAAAATCACAAGGATCGAATGGATCTGTACCATTAGCAGCCTCATCTCCATTACTTACTCCATCACCATCACAATCGGCAGCTTGCCATATTGGGTTCGTAGTGTCTTCATCGCCTACCGCACCATCGTCTACACAAGGATCAAGTGGATCTGGATCTACACTATTTGGTGTTCCATCGCCATCACAATCGGCTATTAACCAATCTCCCATTTGTGGTAAACTAACATCACTTATATTTGAATCACAAGGATCGCTCGGATCTGTTCCATCAGGACCAGCAGTACCATCTCCATCAGGATCTACTTCAACTCCATTTGGTACACCATCACCATCACAATCTGCATTATACCAATCCGTATTGTTATCTAATAAATCAACATTAGCCAATTCTACTCCTATACAAGGATCATATGGCTCTGGATCGTCTCCATTTGTTTCACCATCACCGTCACAATCGGCAGCTTGCCAGATTGGGTTCGTAGTATCTTCATCGCCTATCGTTCCATCGTCTACACAAGGATCATAAGGCTCTGTATCTGTTCCGTTTGATGTTCCATCGCCATCACAATCAGCAGCTTGCCAAATCGCATTGGTCGTATCTTCATCTCCTATCACCCCATCATCTGAACAAGGATCAGTCGGATCTGGATCTACTCCATTTGGTGTTCCGTCACCATCACAATCAGCAGCTTGCCAGATTGGATTCGTCGGATCTGGTGTACTTCCTGCTGTGAAATCACAAGGATCTTCTGGTGCTGGATCTGTTCCGTTTGGATCACCATCGCCATCACAATCTGCAGCAGCCCATATATCGTAAGCATTCTGAGCAGCAGTACCAGGCATCATTGGATCTACCTGAGCCGTTGGTGTGGTTACACTACAAGGATCAAATGGATCTGTACCATTCATTACTTCTTCACCATTAGTCTCTCCATCACCATCACAATCTGCAGCTGCCCAAACATCATAATTCGGATCTGCTGGTGCTGGTATTGTTGGTACCCCACTCACACTACAAGGATCGTTAGGATCTGAACCATTCATATCTTCTGTACCGTTGGTCTCACCATCACCGTCACAATCGGCAGCTTGCCAGATTGGGTTCGTAGTATCTTCATCGCCTATCGTTCCATCGTCTACACAAGGATCATAAGGCTCTGTATCTGTTCCGTTTGGTGTTCCATCACCATCACAATCAGCAGCTTGCCAAATCGCATTGGTCGTATCTTCATCTCCTATCACCCCATCATCTGAACAAGGATCAGTCGGATCTGGATCTACTCCATTTGGTGTTCCGTCACCATCACAATCAGCAGCTTGCCAGATTGGATTCGTCGGATCTGGTGTACTTCCTGCTGTGAAATCACAAGGATCTTCTGGTGCTGGATCTGTTCCGTTTGGATCACCATCGCCATCACAATCTGCAGCAGCCCATATATCGTAAGCATTCTGAGCAGCAGTACCAGGCATCATTGGATCTACCTGAGCCGTTGGTGTGGTTACACTACAAGGATCAAATGGATCTGTACCATTCATTACTTCTTCACCATTAGTCTCTCCATCACCATCACAATCTGCAGCTGCCCAAACATCATAGTTCGGATCTGCTGGTGCTGGTATTGTTGGTACCCCACTCACACTACAAGGATCGTTAGGATCTGAACCATTCATATCTTCTGTACCGTTGGTCTCACCATCACCGTCACAATCAGCAGCTTGCCAGATTGGGTTCGTAGTATCTTCATCGCCTATCGTTCCATCGTCTACACAAGGATCATAAGGCTCTGTATCTGTTACGTTTGGTGTTCCATCACCATCACAATCAGCAGCTTGCCAAATCGCATTGGTCGTATCTTCATCTCCTATCACCCCATCATCTGAACAAGGATCAGTCGGATCTGGATCTACTCCATTTGGTGTTCCGTCACCATCACAATCAGCAGCTTGCCAGATTGGATTCGTCGGATCTGGTGTACTTCCTGCTGTGAAATCACAAGGATCTTCTGGTGCTGGATCTGTTCCGTTTGGATCACCATCGCCATCACAATCTGCAGCAGCCCATATATCGTAAGCATTCTGAGCAGCAGTACCAGGCATCATTGGATCTACCTGAGCCGTTGGTGTGGTTACACTACAAGGATCAAATGGATCTGTACCATTCATTACTTCTTCACCATTAGTCTCTCCATCACCATCACAATCTGCAGCTGCCCAAACATCATAGTTCGGATCTGCTGGTGCTGGTATTGTTGGTACCCCACTCACACTACAAGGATCGTTAGGATCTGAACCATTCATATCTTCTGTACCGTTGGTCTCACCATCACCGTCACAATCGGCAGCTTGCCAGATTGGGTTCGTAGTATCTTCATCGCCTATCGTTCCATCGTCTACACAAGGATCATAAGGCTCTGTATCTGTTCCGTTTGATGTTCCATCGCCATCACAATCAGCAGCTTGCCAAATCGCATTGGTCGTATCTTCATCTCCTATCACCCCATCATCTGAACAAGGATCAGTCGGATCTGGATCTACTCCATTTGGTGTTCCGTCTCCATCACAATCAGCAGCTTGCCAGATTGGATTCGTCGGATCTGGTGTACTTCCTGCTGTGAAATCACAAGGATCTTCTGGTGCTGGATCTGTTCCGTTTGGATCACCATCGCCATCACAATCTGCAGCAGCCCATATATCGTAAGCATTCTGAGCAGCAGTACCAGGCATCATTGGATCTACCTGAGCCGTTGGTGTGGTTACACTACAAGGATCAAATGGATCTGTACCATTCATTACTTCTTCACCATTAGTCTCTCCATCACCATCACAATCTGCAGCTGCCCAAACATCATAGTTCGGATCTGCTGGTGCTGGTATTGTTGGTACCCCACTCACACTACAAGGATCGTTAGGATCTGAACCATTCATATCTTCTGTACCGTTGGTCTCACCATCACCGTCACAATCGGCAGCTTGCCAGATTGGGTTCGTAGTATCTTCATCGCCTATCGTTCCATCGTCTACACAAGGATCATAAGGCTCTGTATCTGTTCCGTTTGATGTTCCATCGCCATCACAATCAGCAGCTTGCCAAATCGCATTGGTCGTATCTTCATCTCCTATCACCCCATCATCTGAACAAGGATCAGTCGGATCTGGATCTACTCCATTTGGTGTTCCGTCTCCATCACAATCAGCAGCTTGCCAGATTGGATTCGTCGGATCTGGTGTACTTCCTGCTGTGAAATCACAAGGATCTTCTGGTGCTGGATCTGTTCCGTTTGGATCACCATCGCCATCACAATCTGCAGCAGCCCATATATCGTAAGCATTCTGAGCAGCAGTACCAGGCATCATTGGATCTACCTGAGCCGTTGGTGTGGTTACACTACAAGGATTAAATGGATCTGTACCATTCATTACTTCTTCACCATTAGTCTCTCCATCACCATCACAATCTGCAGCTGCCCAAACATCATAGTTCGGATCTGCTGGTGCTGGTATTGTTGGCACCCCACTCACACTACAAGGATCGTTAGGATCTGAACCATTCATATCTTCTGTACCGTTGGTCTCACCATCACCGTCACAATCGGCAGCTTGCCAGATTGGGTTCGTAGTATCTTCATCGCCTATCGTTCCATCGTCTACACAAGGATCATAAGGCTCTGTATCTGTTCCGTTTGATGTTCCATCGCCATCACAATCAGCAGCTTGCCAAATCGCATTGGTCGTATCTTCATCTCCTATCACCCCATCATCTGAACAAGGATCAGTCGGATCTGGATCTACTCCATTTGGTGTTCCGTCTCCATCACAATCAGCAGCTTGCCAGATTGGATTCGTCGGATCTGGTGTACTTCCTGCTGTGAAATCACAAGGATCTTCTGGTGCTGGATCTGTTCCGTTTGGATCACCATCGCCATCACAATCTGCAGCAGCCCATATATCGTAAGCATTCTGAGCAGCAGTACCAGGCATCATTGGATCTACCTGAGCCGTTGGTGTGGTTACACTACAAGGATCAAATGGATCTGTACCATTCATTACTTCTTCACCATTAGTCTCTCCATCACCATCACAATCTGCAGCTGCCCAAACATCATAGTTCGGATCTGCTGGTGCTGGTATTGTTGGTACCCCACTCACACTACAAGGATCGTTAGGATCTGAACCATTCATATCTTCTGTACCGTTGGTCTCACCATCACCGTCACAATCGGCAGCTTGCCAGATTGGGTTCGTAGTATCTTCATCGCCTATCGTTCCATCGTCTACACAAGGATCATAAGGCTCTGTATCTGTTCCGTTTGGGGTTCCATCGCCATCACAATCAGCAGCAGCCCAAATATCATAAGCTGTCTGTTCTGGTGTTCCAACCATCATTGGATCTGTTGGCACTGGAGTTCCTGGTGTAAAATCACAAGGATTCATTGGATCTGGATCACTTCCATTAGGATCACCATCACCATCACAATCTGCTATTAACCAGTCTCCTCTTTGTGTTTGAGTAACTAGCAAAGGTTCATAATTACAAGGATCTGTTGGATCTGTTCCATTACCATCGTCAACACCATTTCCATCAGGGTCAATTTCATTTCCATTTGTTACACCATCGCCATCACAATCTGCATCTTGAAATTCTGTAGTCGTTATTGTATAATCTTGACTTCCGGGTAAATAACTACAAGTATCATAAGGATCTGTACCATTTGTATCATTCTCTATTCCGTTAGTAACACCATCGCCGTCACAATCTGCAGCAGCCCAAATATCATATGCATTCTGAGCTGGAGTACCAGCCATCATAGGGTTAATTGGAGTCGAAGTACCAGCACTAAAATCACAAGGATCTGTAGGGTTAGGATCAGTACCGTTAGGATCACCATCGCCATCACAATCTGCAGCAGCCCATATTGGGTTACTAGTATCAGCTATACTTCCAGGAGTGAAATTACAAGGGTCATTAGGATCTGGATCTGTACTATCACAATCACCGTCACCGTCAGTATCAATACACCCATCTATTGTTACACTTTCATTTAAATCATCTCCAGCAGTAGTAGGATCTGTTTGATCTGGTGTTGACGCTGCAGTAGTTGTATTTGTTATCGTGTTCCCATCTTCACCACCGTCTACAACACCTTCGATTGTTAAAGTAACAAATTGTCCGCTACCTATTAAAGGTATTGTCCAGTTTGGATCAGTATATGTAGAAGGCTGGTCACCTCCCGTATTTCCGTTATTGACAGTTGCAGTGAGGCCTGCTGGGATTGCATCTACTAAAGAAACATTAGTAGCATCATCTGGACCGTTATTCGTAACCGTTATTGTAAATGATACTGTATCTCCTTCCGCCGGTGTAGCACTACCACTTCCCAGGGTTTTAACAGTAACCAAATCTGCCTCACCAACTGCAATTCCATCATTATTTCCGTCTGTACCATCATCCACATTATTTGCAGGATTCCCATCTACTTGATCTGCTGAAACTGATGTAATATTTGTAAAAGGTCCAGCAGCATCTATTGTACCTGTCACGATTAAAGTCACATCACTAAATGGTGAATTAGGCAATATTGTCCCGACATTACAAGGGAAGGTTACACAACCTGCTCCAGTTATTCCTGTAATAGTAACATTAGTAGGAGTATCTGTAACAAATACATTTGTTGCTGTATCTGTTCCCAAATTACTTACAACTATATTCCAAGAGACCGTATCTCCAGGGGCAAAAGGTCCCGATTGATTTAATGTTTTAGTTATACCCACATCGGCGGCAGCAACACTACAAGAATCTGGAGCTGTTCCGGCAGTTTGGGTATCTGTGCAACCACTTGGATTATCAAAAGTGGCAGTAAGAATAACATCCATTCCATCTGAAGCAAAAGTCAAACCAGAAAATGTATGTTGGGTGGCAGAATCCAATCCTGCAACTGGAACAAATTCATTAATACCAGTACCTGTTAAATCTAAATTACCTAGTCCTGGCGGATTTGTAAATTCAACTATAACATCTGCTGTAAATGTATCATCCGAGTCATCACCCGTTGTTCCTCCCGAATCACAGGGACTTATATTTGCAAGTGATATAACTGCTACTGTACACGTATTAATTGTAATGAATACATTTGCCGTATCTACATTACCCAAAGGATCTTCTACGGTGTAAGGAAAAGATATGGGAGTATTACTTCCAGGAGGAGGTGTAATAATGAGCTCACCACCCACATATTCTACAATAGTACCATCTGAAAGTAACACTGGCGCACCTCCTTCACTAATAGGCATCCCGTCAACTTCCGTAATTATAACAGGATCCATATCTGGGTCTGTATCATTACCCAACGCATCTATAGTAATAGGCGTATCAACATTTGTCTCATCTATATCATCCTCTGCTTCTGGCGGATTATTTAAAATAACTGAATCTGATACAGGTCCAACTGGTGTTCCATTAGGATCGGTTGCTGTGAAAAATGCTTCATTTTGACCTGTACAAGGGAGGGCTATTTCTACTTCAATATCTACTACAACACGTTGACCTGGCAACAATTGCCCTGTATTATTAAGAAAAAGATCATCAAACGCATTCCCTTCATAAGCTGGATCAAGACTAGGAGTAACCGCTGCATCTGTAAACTGTATCACTGGTGTTCCCACATTTACAATATTTCCAGGACACATTGCTTCTATATTATCTGTTAACTGTAGATTGAATAAGTCTACAGGAGACGTAGGGTCATTTTCTATTTCTAAACGAAAGGTCACATCTCTATTTCCAACAGTCCCAGCTGGATCATTATTGATAACGGATTTTGTAATCACAGGCACGGGCATAAATTGAATTCTCACAGGCGTTTGCTGACAGAAACACTGAGTACCATCGTGATCTGCCGTAAGGTTTCTTCTTGAAGCTTCTGAAACATTTGTACCATTAGAATCGGTTCCAGAAATAATACCCTGTGTATTTCTTGTAGTCTGATTCCCAGTAGGACCTACATTTAAATCTATACGATAGGATGCTGTAGTATTAGCCGCCATAGTCTGACCAGCCACTAATAAATCTGTAGAAGTACCATTAACACCAGAACCTCCATCAAATGCAGGATTAAAATTAAGTGTACCTGACAACTGAGTTACGGTTAACGTATTGATTGGAATGCCGCTACTAAACAAATGATCAAAAGCATCTACATATTGAATGTTAGATGCTGGACCCGAACCTGAGTTTCTGAGAGTCACTGTATAGAAAAAATCTACAGTACCATCTGTATTAACATCTGGTGTATCATCATTTACTTGAAGTCCTGCACTTAAAATAGATAAATTTTCTTCAAAAAGTTCTATGTCTGTTGCACTGGTTTCGTAAGCGTCTCCAGTTACTGAATCATTTGCAGTTGCAAAAATTTCATTGGTAATCGTCGCCCCGTCTAAAGCTGCAACAGCGTCTACTTCAACACAAATGGAATATGTTATTGAATCCCCTGGATCTAACTCATTTAATACAGTTGTACTTAATAATTCTTCATCAGTCGTTCCATTAAAACCTCCATTTAGATTCCAACCATCCGCACCAGGCCCCACAGATCTTGATATAAATCCTGCGATGAAAGCATCATTACCAAATGCACCGCCTAGGTCATCTGTAATACTTACATTATAAACAGGATTTGCACCATTATTTGTTAATGTTCCTGTATAGTTTATAATATAGGTATCTGTAGTAGTATACCCCCAGTCACAATGTGATTTAGATATTGTTAAACCACCGTCTCCCACAGGAGCACTACACTGATTTTGAGCCGTAAACAAATTATTGATTGCAAACAAACAAGAACTTCCTGAAAAGTCAGCCGTAAGGTCCACAGGCCCACCATCCGAAGAAAAAGTAACACCAGAAAATGTATGACTAGTTGGAGAATCTAATCCTCCTACACCAACAGAAGCCGCTCCATCACCACCTAAATCAAGCGAACCCGTTGCTGGAGGATTTGAGAATGTAACAGTTATATCTGCAGTAAAAGTATCATCTCCTTCATTACCAGTTCCAGATGTGCCACCATCGTTACATATAGATATGGATGCCACATCTACAGAAATATCATCGATTACACAGTCAGGACTACAAGAAGATGGTGCCGAAACTGCCATAGGATCTGTAAACGTACAGGTTGCATCATCTGAAAACGTAGCCGTCAAACTTTGAAGCATTCCATCTGCAGTAAATAGAACATCTTGAAATGTGTGTGAAGTTGCCGTATCTAAATCTGCAACCAAAACCGTTACAGCATTTAGATTATCACCAGTAATGTCAAGACTACCTGTAGCGGGAGCCATATCAAATGTAACCGTTACATCTGCAGTAAAAGTATCATCACTAGGATCTGGAGTAGTACCTCCATCATCACAAGCAGATATCATAGATGTAGAGATAACTGTAATGTTACATTGTGCATTACCGACTTGCGATACTAAGAAAGAAAGTAATAAAAATCCAACAATTGAATTTTTAAAATTGTTCCGATAAGATAAATTACGTAGTAGTGATTTCATAAGCGAATACTATAATATTACTTTATGTGAATCCAAAAAATTGGCTATAGTTTACCCGAAAGATAGATTAAGTTTTTTTTAATACAACCAACAACTTAAATTTAAATTTTCAATATCGATAAAAAGTAAAAAAAGTACGATTAAGTGTAATTTTAATTACAATCAGACAAGTATTATATTTTTTTTATATAAAATTTTCACAAAACCTTGATTGTAATAGAAAATAGCAAGTATCTACGTTCAATAACGGCACAAAACTTAAACAAAAGAATTAACTAGACTACGCAAACACTACCCATTAAAAAAGCCTCGCTCATTTCTGAGCGAGGCTTTTTTAATTATGTATAAATGACTTTTATTTTGCCACTATAATAAATTCAGACCTTCTGTTAAGTTGGTGCTCCTCTTCTGTACATTCTATACCATTACCACAAGCATTAGTAAGTTGGGTCTCTCCATATCCCCTACCAGTAAGTCGGGACATACTAATACCGCCCTGATCTACTATGTATCGTATTGTAGATACATTTCTACGCTGAGATAGACTCATATTATAAGCATCTGGCGCTCTACTGTCTGTATGTGATCGCACATCGATCTTAAGACTTGGGTACTCCCTCATTACTGCGATAACCTTCTCAAGCTCTAATGCAGCATCTGGACGAATGTTATGTTTATCAAAATCAAAGTAGATAGGATTAAGCTCTAGTGTTTTTGCAAGATCGTCTCCTAACTCTATCTTTAATGGTGGTTTTAAGTATAAATCTCTGTTTAAAACTAGCCCCACCTCTGATGTGGTATTGACTATAGCCTCTGCTGGCTCATATAAAGACTTACTAGCACGCACTATGTATGATGTATTACAATCTACATCTGGAAAACTAAAACGTCCCGCATTGTCGCTTATTTTTGTCCCTACAACTTCATTTGCAATATTGCGTAACTCTACCGTAGCTTGAGGAAGTATCCTATCGGTCTTTACATCCTTTGTAACTCCTGTAATATTCTGAGCACAATTAGTAAGCAACTTTTGTTTACGCTCAAAACTATAAATGTCATCATTACCAAGACCTGTAGCCCTGCTAGAGGCAAAATAACCCGTGCCAAGTTCCTCGTTTAATATCAACCCAAAATCATCTGCACTACTATTTACAGGCTTACCTACATTGTAAGAATCTCCTATACTACCAGCCGCGTCTAACTTACTAACAAAAATATCAAGACCTCCTAAACCAAGATGCCCATCTGAAGCATAAAAAAGCTTGTTATCTGAACTGATAAAAGGAAACGTCTCTCTACCCTCGGTATTGATACGATCGCCTAGATTTACAGGCTCACCATAACTACCATCCCCATTAATGGTTACCATCCATAAATCACTTAAGCCTTTTGTACCAGGCCTATCTGAGGCAAAGTATAAAATATCTTCTTCAGGACTTAAAGCAGGGTGTGCAGTAGAAAACTCATCACTATTAAAAGGAAGCTCTACAGGAACAGACCAACCATCATTAGATTTTTCACTCACATATAGCTTTAACTTTGTCGTACCATCCTCATCTCTCTTTAACTTTGTCTTCTTTGAATAGTTATTTCTTGTAAAGTAAACAACATCTCCATTTTCTGTAAACACAGAAGTACTCTCGTGATAAGGAGTGTTTATCTCATCTGATAAACGATTAATAGTAGGATCATTAGTCTCTGTATCTCTTACAACAAAAAGATCTAAAAAAGGTTGATCGTTCCAATCGTGTATGTAGTCTCCAGTAGCCACTTCGCGATTTGAAGAAAAAACAAGATCCTCACCATAGTAACTAGGACCAAAATCTTGAAGCTCACTGTTAAAAGAAACCTTCCCAATGGTATATCTACCAGACTGTGCTTCGATTTCCTTTAAGTAATCACGCTCGGCTACATAACGCTCTGCTCGAGAATCATCTCCATTTAACCTATTAAAAATATCCATTTGAGTATCTGCCAGGTCATAGCGCTTCATACTCTTAAGGGACTGAGCATATCTAAAGTAATACTCAGCATTTGCAACAAGCGTATCACTTTCTGAACCTAAAAGTTCACCATACCACTTTGCAGCCTGCTTATAATCGGCAGTGAGATAATAGGCATCACCTAGTTTCTTTAAAACCTCTGGTGATCTAAAACCTCTCTCTGCAACTCGTAAATATAAATTACGAGCATCTACAAAGGCATATTGATCAAAATTTTCAGTCGCTTCCCGTACCTTACCCTCTTGTGCCGTAACAGTAAAGCACAGCAAACACATTATTGATGCTAGTAAGCTCTTTAGTAATCTTTGTTTCATACAAAATAATTTTAGTCAGCTCTATTTAAACTAACGCTTTCGCGAAAGCAAAAAAATATTAATATATCTAATTAGAAGAATCTAGGGGAAATCAAACGCTTAGGTTTCTTTAAAATCTCAAACCTTAAAAACACCTCGTAACTACCGTCGTTAAACTGTTGCAACTCGGTAGTCTCACGATCATAAGCAAAGCCTATCATTAAACTATCTGTCACTTGAAAACCTACAAGACCACTCAAAGCAGCACTCCACCTATAAGCAGCACCTAAGGTTAATCTATCGTATAACAAAGCATTTGCGGTAACGTCTACTTGTAATGGTGCTCCAGATACCCACTTTGCAATAGCAGCAGGTTTTAACTTAAAGTCTGGAGTAATATCAAAAACATAACCTGAAGTGAGGTAGTAGTTAATACGCTCGGTAGCGAGATAGGTAGCATTAGGATCGTTCGTGTTTTGGCTATCATCAAAGTGATCGGTCTCCAATAAATTTGGAGCACTTAAACCAGCATAAAAACGATCTGTAGAATAAAATAACCCCACTCCTATTTGAGGAGAAAACTGATTGTCTATATTATTCTGAATAAGCGCATCACCATTCTGAAATGGCGAAGCCTCTGAATAGTTTACATCTAATAAATGTACCCCACCTTTTAATCCAAAACTAAGCTTACCAATATCTGATGTAGGTATTGAGTAACTAAAGGCAAGGTCTACATAGGTCTCACTGGTGATAAAAATATCATCTTGAACGATATTAAGACCTAAACCTACACGCTGAGAGTCTCCTATAGGAGAATGAATAGAAGCGGTTTGTGTACGAGGTGCGCCGTCCAGACCAACCCACTGACTTCTGTGAAGACCCAGCACACTAACACCACCACGTGAACCCGCATAAGCAGGGTTAATACTTAACGTATTATACATATACTGTGTATACTGTGCGTCTTGCTGGGCATTTAACTGAACTGTACTCAGGGTTAAAATGAGCAATGACACAACAAATATAGTGTTAAAACATTTTTTCATATTGCTTTATTTTAATCCGGTGTACTCTTACAAGTACACCGAATATTAGTATCTATTATTATCTGTTTAAGTATAAAGGTCCCGCAAGTTGCTGAAGTTTACCTGAAGCATTAGTATATTCTACAGTGTAGTAATACGTCCCTACTGGTAAAAGCTGATCGCCATTTATAGTAGCACGACCATTACTCTCTCCTCTAAAGTACTGACCATCCTGACCATAACCTTTTACTCCATAAACCTCTACTCCCCAACGGTTGTAAATACGTACAGTATTGTTTGGATACTTTTTAATACCTCTTATGACAAATACATCATTTAAACCATCGCCATTAGGAGTCATTATATCAAATACCTCTAAACCATCGGTTGCATTAGGATTACCATTGTTAACCTCTAAGAAGTCAATTATACCATTACCATTTTCATCACCTAATTCATCTCCGTTAGGTATACCATCACCATCACAATCTCCATCAAGGAAATCTTGACTCACGTTTACTGTCTGGCTTTCTACTTCAAGACTACAAGAATCATTAGGATTAGTTCCATCTGCACCTTCTCTACCATCTAATACTCCATCTCCATCGGTATCAGGATTTGTTGGGTCGGTAGTATTACCATTAGGATCTGCAGGAGTATTTGGATTATCAACTCCTGTTATTTCTTCCTCATTTGTTAACCCATCGTTGTCACAATCTGCATTGTCAAACTCAGGTGTCGTTAGAAGAGTTTGACTATCTGCAACAAAATCACAAACATCAAACGGGTTTGTACCATCTGCAATCTCATCTCCATTAGTAACTCCATCACCGTCACAATCAAGGGTGTCAAAATCACCCCCTACAGGTAGTGTAATACTACCAACTAAGAAATCACAAGGGTTATTAGGGTCTGTACCATCCTCTGCCTCATCTCCATCTGTCACTCCATCACCATCTGTATCGGCATTTGTAGGATCTGTTGTATTTCCATTTGGATCTGCAGGTGTATCAGGATCATCTATACCCGTTAATTCTTCACCATTATTTAAACCATCCATATCACAGTCAAGATCATTCCAAGCTTGAGTAGGATCAATAGATTGACTACTCACCTGTAAATCACAAGGATCATTAGGATCGGTCATATCACCAGCTTCATCGCCATCGGTTACTCCATCGCCATCACTATCAGGATTCTGTGGATCTGTGGTATTTCCATTTGGATCGTTTGGAGTTGATGGATCATCAATTCCGGTTGTCTCCTCATTGTTAGTAAGACCATCCATATCACAATCTGCACTGTCATAAGCAGCATCAGTCATTTCTGTCTGGTTAGCTACTACTAGACTACAATTATCATTAGGATCTGTACCATCAAGCGCTTCTTGACCATCTGTCACTCCATCACCATCTGTATCAGCATTTGTAGGATCTGTTGTATTTCCATTTGGATCTGCAGGGGTAGTAGGATCATCAACTCCAGTAAGCTCTTCACCGTTATTTAAACCGTCCATATCACAATCAAGATCATTCCAAGCTGTCGTTGGCGTTACCGTTTGACTAGCAATCTCAAGAGCACAAGGGTCATTAGGATCGGTCATATCACCAGCTTCATCACCATCGGTCACTCCATCTCCATCACTATCAGGATTCTGTGGATCTGTGGTATTTCCATTTGGATCGTTTGGAGTTGATGGATCATCAATTCCTGTTGCCTCTTCATTGTTAGTAAGACCATCCATATCACAATCTGCACTGTCATAAGCAGCATCAGTCATTTCTGTCTGGTTAGCTACTACTAGACTACAATTATCATTAGGATCTGTACCATCAAGCGCTTCTTGACCATCTGTTACTCCATCACCATCACTATCAATATCTAATGGATCTGTAATCTCACCATCAGGATCTGCAGGGGTAGTAGGATCGTCAACTCCAGTAAGCTCTTCACCGTTATTTAAACCGTCCATATCACAATCAAGATCATTCCAAGCTGTCGTTGGCGTTACCGTTTGACTAGCAATCTCAAGAGCACAAGGGTCATTAGGATCGGTCATATCACCAGCTTCATCACCATCGGTTACTCCATCTCCATCACTATCAGGATTCTGTGGATCTGTGGTATTTCCATTTGGATCGTTTGGAGTTGATGGATCATCAATTCCTGTTGCCTCTTCATTGTTAGTAAGACCATCCATATCACAATCTGCACTGTCATAAGCAGCATCAGTCATTTCTGTCTGGTTAGCTACTACTAGACTACAATTATCATTAGGATCTGTACCATCAAGCGCTTCTTGACCATCTGTTACTCCATCACCATCACTATCAATATCTAATGGATCTGTAATCTCACCATCAGGATCTGCAGGGGTAGTAGGATCGTCAACTCCAGTAAGCTCTTCACCGTTATTTAAACCGTCCATATCACAATCAAGATCATTCCAAGCTGTCGTTGGCGTTACCGTTTGACTAGCAATCTCAAGAGCACAAGGATCATTAGGATCAGTCATATCACCAGCTTCATCACCATCGGTTACTCCATCTCCATCACTATCAGGATTCTGTGGATCTGTGGTGTTACCATTTGGATCGTTTGGAGTTGATGGATCATCAATTCCGGTTGTCTCCTCATTGTTAGTAAGACCATCCATATCGCAATCTGCACTGTCATAAGCAGCATCAGTCATTTCTGTCTGGTTAGCTACTACTAGACTACAATTATCATTAGGATCTGTACCATCAAGCGCTTCTTGACCATCTGTTACTCCATCACCATCACTATCAATATCTAATGGATCTGTAATCTCACCATCAGGATCTGCAGGGGTAGTAGGATCGTCAACTCCAGTAAGCTCTTCACCGTTATTTAAACCGTCCATATCACAATCAAGATCATTCCAAGCTGTCGTTGGCGTTACCGTTTGACTAGCAATCTCAAGAGCACAAGGATCATTAGGATCAGTCATATCACCAGCTTCATCGCCATCGGTCACTCCATCTCCATCACTATCAGGATTCTGTGGATCTGTGGTACTACCATTTGGATCGTTTGGAGTTGATGGATCATCAATTCCTGTTGTCTCCTCATTGTTAGTAAGACCATCCATATCACAATCTGCACTGTCGTAAGCAGCATCAGTCATTTCTGTCTGGTTAGCTACTACTAAACTACAGTTATCATTAGGGTCTGTACCATCAAGGGCTTCTTGACCATCGGTTACTCCATCACCATCACTATCAATATCTAATGGATCTGTAATCTCACCATCAGGATCTGCAGGGGTGGTAGGATCGTCAACTCCAGTAAGCTCTTCACCGTTATTTAAACCGTCCATATCACAATCAAGATCATTCCAAGCTGTCGTTGGCGTTACCGTTTGACTAGCAATCTCAAGAGCACAAGGATCATTAGGATCAGTCATATCACCAGCTTCATCGCCATCGGTCACTCCATCTCCATCACTATCAGGATTCTGTGGATCTGTGGTACTACCATTTGGATCGTTTGGAGTTGATGGATCATCAATTCCTGTTGTCTCCTCATTGTTAGTAAGACCATCCATATCGCAATCTGCACTGTCGTAAGCAGCATCAGTCATCTCTGTCTGGTTAGCTACTACTAAACTACAGTTATCATTAGGGTCTGTACCATCAAGCGCTTCTTGACCATCGGTTACTCCATCACCATCACTATCAATATCTAATGGATCTGTAATCTCACCATCAGGATCTGCAGGGGTGGTAGGATCGTCAACTCCAGTAAGCTCTTCACCGTTATTTAAACCGTCCATATCACAATCAAGATCATTCCAAGCTGTCGTTGGCGTTACCGTTTGACTAGCAATCTCAAGAGCACAAGGATCATTAGGATCAGTCATATCACCAGCTTCATCGCCATCGGTCACTCCATCTCCATCACTATCAGGATTCTGTGGATCTGTGGTACTACCATTTGGATCGTTTGGAGTTGATGGATCATCAATTCCTGTTGTCTCCTCATTGTTAGTAAGACCATCCATATCGCAATCTGCACTGTCGTAAGCAGCATCAGTCATCTCTGTCTGGTTAGCTACTACTAAACTACAGTTATCATTAGGGTCTGTACCATCAAGCGCTTCTTGACCATCGGTTACTCCATCACCATCACTATCAATATCTAATGGATCTGTAATCTCACCATCAGGATCTGCAGGGGTAGTAGGATCATCAACTCCAGTAAGCTCTTCACCGTTATTTAAACCGTCCATATCACAATCAAGATCATTCCAAGCTGTCGTTGGCGTTACCGTTTGACTAGCAATCTCAAGAGCACAAGGGTCATTAGGATCGGTCATATCACCAGCTTCATCACCATCGGTCACTCCATCTCCATCACTATCAGGATTCTGTGGATCTGTGGTACTACCATTTGGATCGTTTGGAGTTGATGGATCATCAATTCCTGTTGTCTCCTCATTGTTAGTAAGACCATCCATATCACAATCAATACTATTCCATTCGATTGTAACGATAGCTAAGTCTTGATCCATAGCATTGTAAGAACAAGGGTCATTAGGATCAGTCCCGCCATTAACTTCATCATCATTTGAAACACCATCACCATCACAATCCCCTAGTCCTTGTCCATTACATTCGTCAAAAGAAACAGACACCTGTGCTGGATCACTTATATTACCATCATTATCCATTACAGTATAAGATATAGGTGCTGGATCTTCTACAGATAATCCTGTACAAGTAGCATCTGGAATACCCGCAGCAGTACAAGGTGTAAAAGTAATTGCACCCGTTACTGGGTCTACACTCCAAACTCCTACACCAGGATCAACTAAGTCTTCTCCAGGATTGGCAGTACCTACAATCTGTACCGTTGTAGGATCTACTACATCTCCATCAACATCATTAGCTAGTACATCAACAACCACAGGCACTCCTGTGTCATTACCTGTACTCTCATCTAAGGTTGCAACAGGAACGTAATCAATTGTTACCGTAGCTGCATTTGATGGGTTACCATCATTATCATCTATCGTATAACTAGCAGGACTTGTTGGATCATCATTAAAACCAGCCTCTGGTGCAAAACTTATCTCACCAGTTACAGGATTCACCTCCCAAGCTCCTTCGCCAGGAACTGTATATCCTATAATATCACCATCTGCATCCGTCTGTACCATTGTTGCTCCAGTTGGAACTACTAAACTCACGCTCGTTACATCTAAGGTACCATCAGGATCCGCATCTACTCCATTGCCATTATCAGCCGTTGGATTGATACTCACCGTAGCACCAGGTGTATTACCTAAACTCTCATCATCTTGTGCAACAGGTGGCTCTGCATCATACATCACAGATACCGTAGCGGCATTCGATACATTACCATCATTATCGTTTATTGTATAAGTAATGTCTTGGGGATCTTGGGTAGATACTCCAACACAGCTAGCATCAGGAACTCCGGCTGCACTACAAGGGGTGAAGGTGATGGCTCCACTTACTGGATCAACACTCCAAACTCCTACGCCAGGCTCTACTAAATCATCACCAGGATTCGCAGTTCCCACGATTTGAACTGTTGTCAAATCTAACGTACCATCAGGATCCATATCATTTCCAGCAACATCAATAACCACTGGATCTCCAGTCATATTATTGACACTAGCATCATCCATCGCAACTGGTGGCTCTGGAATGAAACTCACACTGACACTTGCAGGTGCTGTAACATTACCTTCATCATCCGCAACCACATACTCAATATCGGTAGGATCTGCTGTGAATATCTCAGGACAATCAGGTAAAGAAACCACCGTACAAGGGGTAAAAGTGATGGCTCCACTTACTGGATCAACACTCCAAGTACCCTCGCCAACAACCACTAAGTCTTCTCCAGGATTGGCAGTACCTACAATCTGTACCGTTGTAGGATCTACTACATCTCCATCAACATCATTAGCTAGTACATCAACAACCACAGGCACTCCTGTGTCATTACCTGTACTCTCATCTAAGGTTGCAACAGGAACGTAATCAATTGTTACCGTAGCTGCATTTGATGGGTTACCATCATTATCATCTATCGTATAACTAGCAGGACTTGTTGGATCATCATTAAAACCAGCCTCTGGTGCAAAACTTATCTCACCAGTTACAGGATTCACCTCCCAAGCTCCTTCGCCAGGAACTGTATATCCTATAATATCACCATCTGCATCCGTCTGTACCATTGTTGCTCCAGTTGGAACTACTAAACTCACGCTCGTTACATCTAAGGTACCATCAGGATCCGCATCTACTCCATTGCCATTATCAGCCGTTGGATTGATACTCACCGTAACACCAGGTGTATTACCTAAACTCTCATCATCTTGTGCAACAGGTGGCTCTGCATCATACATCACAGATACCGTAGCGGCATTCGATACATTACCATCATTATCGTTTATTGTATAAGTAATGTCTTGGGGATCTTGGGTAGATACTCCAACACAGCTAGCATCAGGAACTCCGGCTGCACTACAAGGGGTGAAGGTGATGGCTCCACTTACTGGATCAACACTCCAAACTCCTACGCCAGGCTCTATTAAATCATCACCAGGATTCGCAGTTCCCACGATTTGAACTGTTGTCAAATCTAACGTACCATCAGGATCCATATCATTTCCAGCAACATCAATAACCACTGGATCTCCAGTCATATTATTGACACTAGCATCATCCATCGCAACTGGTGGCTCTGGAATGAAACTCACACTGACACTTGCAGGTGCTGTAACATTACCTTCATCATCCGCAACCACATACTCAATATCGGTAGGATCTGCTGTGAATATCTCAGGACAATCAGGTAAAGAAACCACCGTACAAGGGGTAAAAGTGATGGCTCCACTTACTGGATCAACACTCCAAGTACCCTCGCCAACAACCACTAAGTCTTCTCCAGGATTGGCAGTACCTACAATCTGTACCGTTGTAGGATCTACTACATCTCCATCAACATCATTAGCTAGTACATCAACAACCACAGGCACTCCTGTGTCATTACCTGTACTCTCATCTAAGGTTGCAACAGGAACGTAATCAATTGTTACCGTAGCTGCATTTGATGGGTTACCATCATTATCATCTATCGTATAACTAGCAGGACTTGTTGGATCATCATTAAAACCAGCCTCTGGTGCAAAACTTATCTCACCAGTTACAGGATTCACCTCCCAAGCTCCTTCGCCAGGAACTGTATATCCTATAATATCACCATCTGCATCCGTCTGTACCATTGTTGCTCCAGTTGGAACTACTAAACTCACGCTCGTTACATCTAAGGTACCATCAGGATCCGCATCTACTCCATTGCCATTATCAGCCGTTGGATTGATACTCACCGTAGCACCAGGTGTATTACCTAAACTCTCATCATCTTGTGCAACAGGTGGCTCTGCATCATACATCACAGATACCGTAGCGGCATTCGATACATTACCATCATTATCGTTTATTGTATAAGTAATGTCTTGGGGATCTTGGGTAGATACTCCAACACAGCTAGCATCAGGAACTCCGGCTGCACTACAAGGGGTGAAGGTGATGGCTCCACTTACTGGATCAACACTCCAAACTCCTACGCCAGGCTCTACTAAATCATCACCAGGATTCGCAGTTCCCACGATTTGAACTGTTGTCAAATCTAACGTACCATCAGGATCCATATCATTTCCAGCAACATCAATAACCACTGGATCTCCAGTCATATTATTGACACTAGCATCATCCATCGCAACTGGTGGCTCTGGAATGAAACTCACACTGACACTTGCAGGTGCTGTAACATTACCTTCATCATCCGCAACCACATACTCAATATCGGTAGGATCTGCTGTGAATATCTCAGGACAATCAGGTAAAGAAACCACCGTACAAGGGGTAAAAGTGATGGCTCCACTTACTGGATCAACACTCCAAGTACCCTCGCCAACAACCACTAAGTCTTCTCCAGGATTGGCAGTACCTACAATCTGTACCGTTGTAGGATCTACTACATCTCCATCAACATCATTAGCTAGTACATCAACAACCACAGGCACTCCTGTGTCATTACCTGCACTCTCATCTAAGGTTGCAACAGGAACGTAATCAATTGTTACCGTAGCTGCATTTGATGGGTTACCATCATTATCATCTATCGTATAACTAGCAGGACTTGTTGGATCATCATTAAAACCAGCCTCTGGTGCAAAACTTATCTCACCAGTTACAGGATTCACCTCCCAAGCTCCTTCGCCAGGAACTGTATATCCTATAATATCACCATCTGCATCCGTCTGTACCATTGTTGCTCCAGTTGGAACTACTAAACTCACGCTCGTTACATCTAAGGTACCATCAGGATCCGCATCTACTCCATTGCCATTATCAGCCGTTGGATTGATACTCACCGTAGCACCAGGTGTATTACCTAAACTCTCATCATCTTGTGCAATAGGTGGCTCTGCATCATACATCACAGATACCGTAGCAGCATTCGATACATTACCATCATTATCGTTTATTGTATAAGTAATGTCTTGGGGATCTTGGGTAGATACTCCAACACAGCTAGCATCAGGAACTCCGGCTGCACTACAAGGGGTGAAGGTGATGGCTCCACTTACTGGATCAACACTCCAAACTCCTACGCCAGGCTCTACTAAATCATCACCAGGATTCGCAGTTCCTACGATTTGAACTGTTGTCAAATCTAACGTACCATCAGGATCCATATCATTTCCAGCAACATCAATAACCACTGGATCTCCAGTCATATTATTGACACTAGTATCATCCATCGCAACTGGTGGCTCTGGAATGAAACTCACACTGACACTTGCAGGTGCTGTAACATTACCTTCATCATCCGCAACCACATACTCAATATCGGTAGGATCTGCTGTGAATATCTCAGGACAATCAGGTAAAGAAACCACCGTACAAGGGGTAAAAGTGATGGCTCCACTTACTGGATCAACACTCCAAGTACCCTCGCCAACAACCACTAAGTCTTCTCCAGGATTGGCAGTACCTACAATCTGTACCGTTGTAGGATCTACTACATCTCCATCAACATCATTAGCTAGTACATCAACAACCACAGGCACTCCTGTGTCATTACCTGTACTCTCATCTAAGGTTGCAACAGGAACGTAATCAATTGTTACCGTAGCTGCATTTGATGGGTTACCATCATTATCATCTATCGTATAACTAGCAGGACTTGTTGGATCATCATTAAAACCAGCCTCTGGTGCAAAACTTATCTCACCAGTTACAGGATTCACCTCCCAAGCTCCTTCGCCAGGAACTGTATATCCTATAATATCACCATCTGCATCCGTCTGTACCATTGTTGCTCCAGTTGGAACTACTAAACTCACGCTCGTTACATCTAAGGTACCATCAGGATCCGCATCTACTCCATTGCCATTATCAGCCGTTGGATTGATACTCACCGTAGCACCAGGTGTATTACCTAAACTCTCATCATCTTGTGCAACAGGTGGCTCTGCATCATACATCACAGATACCGTAGCGGCATTCGATACATTACCATCATTATCGTTTATTGTATAAGTAATGTCTTGGGGATCTTGGGTAGATACTCCAACACAGCTAGCATCAGGAACTCCGGCTGCACTACAAGGGGTGAAGGTGATGGCTCCACTTACTGGATCAACACTCCAAACTCCTACGCCAGGCTCTACTAAATCATCACCAGGATTCGCAGTTCCCACGATTTGAACTGTTGTCAAATCTAACGTACCATCAGGATCCATATCATTTCCAGCAACATCAATAACCACTGGATCTCCAGTCATATTATTGACACTAGCATCATCCATCGCAACTGGTGGCTCTGGAATGAAACTCACACTGACACTTGCAGGTGCTGTAACATTACCTTCATCATCCGCAACCACATACTCAATATCGGTAGGATCTGCTGTGAATATCTCAGGACAATCAGGTAAAGAAACCACCGTACAAGGGGTAAAAGTGATGGCTCCACTTACTGGATCAACACTCCAAGTACCCTCGCCAACAACCACTAAGTCTTCTCCAGGATTGGCAGTACCTACAATCTGTACCGTTGTAGGATCTACTACATCTCCATCAACATCATTAGCTAGTACATCAACAACCACAGGCACTCCTGTGTCATTACCTGTACTCTCATCTAAGGTTGCAACAGGAACGTAATCAATTGTTACCGTAGCTGCATTTGATGGGTTACCATCATTATCATCTATCGTATAACTAGCAGGACTTGTTGGATCATCATTAAAACCAGCCTCTGGTGCAAAACTTATCTCACCAGTTACAGGATTCACCTCCCAAGCTCCTTCGCCAGGAACTGTATATCCTATAATATCACCATCTGCATCCGTCTGTACCATTGTTGCTCCAGTTGGAACTACTAAACTCACGCTCGTTACATCTAAGGTACCATCAGGATCCGCATCTACTCCATTGCCATTATCAGCCGTTGGATTGATACTCACCGTAGCACCAGGTGTATTGCCTAAACTCTCATCATCTTGTGCAACAGGTGGAACAGCATAGGTTGCACTTACTTTAGCTGGAGTTGTTTCGTTACCTTCATCATCAAACACTGTATAAGAAATGTCCATAGGACTACCTTCGAATAACCCTGTACAACTAGCGTCTGGAACTCCTGCTGCACTACAAGGAGTGAAGGTAATCGCTCCACTCACAGGATCTACACTCCAAACCCCTACACCAGGCTCTACTAAGCTTGTCACAGGAACACCTGGATTTGCAGGATCTATTATCATTACTGTAGTAGGATCAACAAGATCACCATCTACATCATTTGTTAATACATCAATCACCACAGGATCTCCTGGCATAATACCAGAAACCTCATCTGCAGTTGCAACAGGAACGTAATCTATTGTTACTGTAGCCTGGTTAGAAGTATTACCAGCATTATCGTCTATTGTATAACTAGCAGGATTTGTTGGATCGTCACTAAAGCCAGCCTCTGGCGCAAAACTTATCTCTCCAGTTACAGGATTTACCTCCCAAGCCCCTTCACCTGGCACTGTGTACCCTGTAATATCACCGTCTGCATCCGTTTCTACCATCGTTGAGCCTGCCGGAACTACTAAGCTCACAGTTGTTACATCTAGGGTACCATCAGGATCGGCATCTACTCCATTACCATTATCTACAGTTGGATCTACACTTACGGTTGCTCCTGGAGAAGCCGGACTACTTATGTCATTCTGTGCTACTGGCGGAACACTTGGAACTGTTCCTTGATTGTCAGCTTCTATTGATAAATCTTCATTATTTGCAGTATCTGGATCATCTTGATCTGCCACTACAGAAGCTCCATTTGAAAAGGCACCCTCACTATCAATTGTTGCTGTAACTGTTATTGTCACATCATTCATTGTTCCCGCAGCAATACTTGCTATAGTACAAGGCAGTGCGGTACAACCATTGGAGACATTTGTAATTGTTAAATTTTCAGGAATATCCGTGACTACAACATTAGTTGCTTCATCAGGGCCTGCATTACTTACTGTTAATGTATACGTCACTGTATCCCCTACTCCATAAGGACTACTATCTACCAATACTTTATCAATACTTACATCAGCCTGCGCAATACTAAGCGTAGCTGAACGTGTTTCTTTAAAACACACATTATCATCGTGTGTAATGACAACAAAATATTCTGTACCATCTAAGCCTGTTACATCATTTACTATTAATGAATCCGTATTTTCCCCACTATAATTAGTATCTCCTGCAGTAATAAGGGTTCCAGATGTATCTGGATCACCTATATACCACATATAGTTTATTCCCGCATTTGCATTTCCAGGTGTTCCATAATTTGGAACACCTGTTGTAAATCCAGTCGAATTATCTGCAGTGGCCGTAACTGTAAAGGTTGCAGACTCACCTGTTGTAGCCGTTTGGTCAACAGGCTGCATTACCGCCACATTAACTTGTGTTGCAACTATTTCATTTCCGTTAGCACCATCATACCCCCCCGTAGCAGGAGAACCTCCTGTAACGAGTCCGTCACTATTAACAGTAGTAGGTATTGCTCCTAAAATTCCATCTCCATTAGGGTCTAACCCGCCAGACTCTAAAACGTCATTACAGCCATCGTTATCTGAATCCAAATCTAAGCCATTTGGAATTCCATCCAAATCTGTATCAACTTCACAAGCCGGAGTAAATTCAACATTAAACCCATACCCCCCTACAAAACCAAGGTTAGTATACCTTAATTCCACATTATCACCTGAGTTTATAGTAACATTTTCAGCCACTGAAGGTTGGGTGTCTGCACCACAACAAAAGGACTTAAAACTAACTCGTGTTCCATTTACAAAAACTTCAAATACGTCATCTACACTAAGTCCAGGTCCACCATAAGTAAGCTCGCCTGCCAATTCGAATCGTCTTTTAAATATAGTTTGATAAAAAGGCTGAAAAGGTATGTTATCATTATTAACACCTACATAATTTTCAGGAACTAACCCTGTACTAGTATTTGTATCATATGGGCCAGTACCTGGGTAAGACCTTGAATCTGTAAAACTAAATGAGTTTATACCTAGAAATGCCTCCCCGTTAAAAATGGGTGTTCCAGGCGTTCCATCCAATTGAGTATCCTGATCACTTGTTCCAAAAGATGAGCCCGAAATAGCAAAATGACCCTCATAGTACTCAGCATCCCAATATCCTACAGGAAAATTTCCATCCTCATTACCATCTGGCAAAACATTACCTACATTACTTTCATAACACTCTTCTGTATCTAAAATCCCATCATTATCATCATCAAGATCACAACTATCACTTATTCCATCTCCGTCATTATCAGGATTACCTGATACAACAGCATCACAAGGATCTATCACAATATTATCTAATGTAATTAGTGTATTATCTGTTGCTGGATTACCACCGACGTCAGTTACATCTGCAGTAACAGTGATAGGACCATTTGAAAGACTAGAAATATCCACATCTGTAGCTGTCCATACGCCACCCGTTACGGTTGCGGTGGTCGTAACAGTGTTTGTACCATCTGAGAATGTTACGGTTACAATCTGACCATCCTCGACATCTGTTGTAGTTCCAGAAGTGCTTACACTACCTACCTCTGCGCTATCTACAATATTATCACCTTCAATAGGAGTATCAATCGTTATGGTAGGCGCAGTTTTATCTCCATTTAATGTAATTATGAGTTGTGCTTGATCAGTTGCAACACCATCCGATAGTACATAATCAAAATCTTCTGTTAACGTCTGCCCTGTCAATAACCCAGCAACTGCGGGATTACTTGTATCTGGGGTATAAATATATGTTCCATCAGGGAATACCTCAATACTTCCATAAGTTCCCACAAAAACAGAACCACCTACAGCAACAGGACTTCCATCAATCTCAATTATAACAATATTTTCTGCCTTGCCTTGCCAGTATATATCTGATATTCCTGCAATTTGTCCTGCTTTATCATTGTCAGTTGCATCAGGACCATAGTTATAACTTAATATTAGTTGATTTATAGGCTCTTCAAAAACGATGTTAACATTACCCGTGGCATCTTGTGGAATAGCATTTCCAGTGCCATAAAAAGTATTATTTCCTGCTTCAACTACACCGCCAGTCGTAACAACTTTATAAATAGAACTTACACCGTCTAATAATCCATTAATTCTAATTTGATCCTGCCAGCTTGTAGCTTGGGAGAAATCAATATCAACTACTAAAAATCCTAAATTGAATACGGGCTCATCAAAATCTATAATAAGCTCTGTATCTTGAGACGGACTCGTAGCGGCATTTATAGAATATAAAAAATATCCCTGATGACCACCATTAACTCCAGTTTGAAATACCACTTGATTTTGATTAGCGACTCCAATATTTGAAGGGTCAGTGGATTGAAAGTTTAGAGTTACACCATCAATAGTTCTCATCTCCATATCTACAGGTCCAGACAAACCACCTCCAGGCGTACTAAATTCGGTTTCCCATACTAGTGTACTTAATCCTCTATCTATAGCATCAACCCCATTCACACCCTCATCAGTAATAATATTTCCAGAAACATCAACTTCTGTAACTACTGTAATGGAATCATTGTTATCTTCAGCATCAGGCGCCTCATCAACACCATTAATGGTTATGGTTAATATACCATAATCAATAATCGACGCATTGTCTTGAACTGTATACGATATTATATCATCGATAGACTCTCCACTTTTCAAACCTGTAACAGAAGAATTTGTCTCATCCACATCATAAACATAACTTCCATTTGGTTGAAAAATAATTGAACCATATAAAGTTTCATAAGAATTACCCACAGCTGTAGCGAATACATCTACCTCAGAGACCACTATTGAATTACCAGTATCATTAGCTAAAACATTACCAGGTATACCCCCTACTGTATTTGCAGCGACAGAGCCTGCGTCATCTGTTGCTACGGGGCCATTTATAAAAACTCTCGTTTGACTCACTGCGGTAGCTGTTGCCAAATTTGGATCTGTCACTGTCACAGTTGCATTCCTTACACCTGCCGTTGGGGCAGCTGTAGTATTTCTATAATAAAGCGTTTTAAAAAATGCTACAAGATCATCGTTAGGTATTGGGTTACCAGATGCCTCTGTTATTACAAAATCAGGACCTGAGTGAACGACAGTTAGCGTTGTTGAGTTGACAGTGAAATTTTGAGGAGCGTTAGTATCATCTAAGTCAAACTGAAAAAATCCATTAGGTATGTGACCAGTAGTTACATAAAGAAATTCTGAAGCATCTACGACACCCGTAAAATCTATACTAGCACTTAATATAGTGCCAGTATCAGAAGTTAGTGTAGGTACTTTGAACAAAGGACTAATACCATTAGATGGAACATTCCACTGCACTTCATTATCAACTCCTGCAGCATAAAAGTTAAGATCCAGAACAGGATCTGCATAAAAGGAACTTATTTTTAGGTCATCGCTACAGCTCTCAACCACCTCATTTGGCGCTGCCAGAGAAGAACCTATTAAAAGTACATACAACACAGAAAAAACTCCTAGTTTGCTCAGAGCACTTCTCACGCTAGTTATTGACATTACCACCTCACTCTTATGAGGTAAGAAAGATGATTTTTTAATCTGTCCAGAAGGAATAGTAATTTTTCCCATATATAAATTCTTTTTTTTAAACACCTTAACGATCTAGCCTTAAAGCCTATCTATCTCTAAAATCAATAAAACTAGATATGCCCATCCCCAAAAGAGGAAATCAAAATCTTACTTACAAATCTAATTTAATTACTTGTATAACATACTACAAATATACACTTAATCGTTAATATTTAACTTTTTAACGATTAATTGATTTATTTATATCGATTAAATGAAGTTTAGTGTCGACGAACGACATTAATTTATTTTACCTAAATTGCTTAATAACAGACAATTAACTATACGTCAAAAATCACAAATTATAAATACATACGAACTGCCTTAAGGTTCGGTTCGGAAATTTTTTAAAAATCTCAGAGTGAGAAACATCATTTCCCCTAGAGCTAGCAGTGCTTAATTTTATTTTGTCAAAAAAATGTAGAAAACCCTTTGTAAAAACTAGAAAAGACTTAAATTTGCATCCGCTATGAGAAATAGTGATGTTCTTTACAGAATGAAATGCGAAAGTAGCTCAGGGGTAGAGCATCACCTTGCCAAGGTGGGGGTCGCGAGTTCAAATCTCGTCTTTCGCTCAAATTTTAAATAATTACGCTTTCGCGAAAGCGTATAGAAAATATACCAATTTTATTTTCACATCCGTGAGAATATGCTCGAGTGGTGGAATTGGTAGACACGTTGGACTTAAAATCCAATGTCCATTAGGACGTACGGGTTCAAGTCCCGTCTCGAGTACAAAAGGCTTCCATTTAGGAAGCCTTTTTTATTTTATAACTATTAATAATGGCTATAGTCTATATCCTCTATTCCGATAACCTTGACCGCTATTATATAGGCAGCTGCCTAGATTTAGAACAAAGAATTCAGCAACATATATTAAACAATAAAGGGTTTACGGCTAGAGCACAAGATTGGAAAATCTTCTTTAAAATAATAAATTTAGAATATCAACAAGCACAGAGAATCGAAAAGCATATCAAGAATATGAAAAGCAAAACATATTTAGTAAACCTCAAGAAGTATGACGAAATAACACAAGAGCTGATTCAAAAGTATAAATAACAGGTTCATCCCGATAGCTACAGGGACCCGTCTCGAGTACAAAAGACTTTCATTCAGGAAGCTTTTTTTTTGCTTTAATCAATTTAATGTTAACACATTAAGATGTTGATTTACTCTTTTTCTTAACAAGCATTCTTTTTATCTCATTGAGTTTCATAAGTGCTTCCACCGGTGTAAGCGTGTCAATATCTATATGAAGTATCTCTTCTTTTATTTCTTCTAGTAATGGATCATCTAGATTAAAGAAGCTAAGTTGCATTTCTTCCTCTGCAGCATCTTTTAGGGTACCCGTAAGCTCTTCACTACCGTGAGACTTTTCTAGTTTACCCATCATCTTAGTAGCGCGACGCAATACTTGCTGTGGCATTCCCGCCATTTTTGCTACGTGTATACCAAAACTATGCGCACTTCCTCCTGGCACCAGTTTACGTAGAAATAAGACATTGTCTTTAAGCTCTTTTACAGAGACGTTATAGTTCTTAATACGCTCAAAGGTTTCACACATCTCGTTGAGCTCGTGATAGTGTGTGGCAAAAAGCGTTTTTGGCCTGCCAGGGTGCTCGTGCAGGTACTCACTTATTGCCCAGGCTATTGATATACCGTCGTAGGTACTTGTCCCCCTACCTATTTCATCTAACAACACAAGGCTGCGATCGCTCAAGTTATTAAGTATACTAGCTGTTTCATTCATCTCTACCATAAAGGTACTCTCACCCATAGATATATTATCACTAGCTCCTACTCTGGTAAAAATCTTATCTACTAGGCCTATGTGAGCCGCTTGCGCTGGCACAAAACTTCCCATTTGAGCAAGCAACACTATTAACGCTGTTTGCCTTAAAATAGCACTCTTACCAGACATATTAGGTCCAGTAATCATAATCATTTGTTGATCTGCACTATCTAGATATACATCATTTGTAACATATGCCTCACCTAGTGGTAATTGCTTTTCTATAACAGGGTGACGCCCTTCCTTTATATCTATTACTTGAGACTCATCTAGGGTGGGTCTCACATAATTATTTTCTCTTGCCAGTTGTGTAAACCCAAGCAAGCAATCAAGTTGTGCAATTTGTGTTGCATTAGCCTGTACTTGCGGGATAAAACCACCTACCCAACTCACAAGCTCTGTAAATAGTTGCTGCTCTATGGCTTGTATACGCTCTTCTGCTCCAAGTATTTTACCCTCATACTCCTTAAGCTCATCTGTAATATAACGCTCAGCATTGACAAGAGTTTGTTTTCTGATCCACTCCTCAGGCACCTTATCTTTATGGGTGTTTCTTACTTCTATGTAATACCCAAAAACGTTATTTGATGCTATTTTTAAAGAAGTAATACCTGTGCGCTCTGTCTCGCGCTCCAGCATCTTTTCTAGGTAATCCTTACCACCTTGTGACAGTGCCCTTAAATCATCTAGTTCTTTATGAAAACCAGGAGCAATTGCGCCACCTTTTACGATAGAGACAGGAGCCTCTTCTCTTAAGGTTTCTTTTATTTTAGAACGTAATACTTCACAGTTTTGGAGCTGTTCTGCTATGATTTTTAGCGAGTCGTTATCTGCTTGAGAAGCAATAGCTTTAATAGGCACAATAGCTTCAAGAGAGTTTTTGAGCTGTATGACTTCTCGCGGGCTAATCTTGCCTGTTGCAACCTTACTTATTAAACGCTCGAGGTCTCCTATCTGTTTGATATGAGACTGCATTTTATCAAAAATATCACCATTGTCTGATAAAAATGAGACCACCTCGTGACGTCGCTTTATCTCATCTAGCCTTTTAAGCGGTAATGCAAGCCACCTTTTAAGAAGACGCCCGCCCATTGCAGAAGTGGTTTTATCTATTATATCTATTAAGGTGATAGCCTTTACTCCAGAAGCAGAGTTATATAGCTCTAAGTTACGTATGGTAAAGCGATCCATCCACACATAATCATCTGCAGCAATACGACTTATGCTTGTGATATGCTGTAGCTTATGGTGTTGCGTTTCTCCTAGATAATGTAAAGCAGCCCCAGCAGCTATAATACCTGCCGTAAGATGCTCAACACCAAAACCTTTAAGAGACTTCACATTAAAGTGCTTATGCAATGATTCTCTCGCATAATCTATGTGAAAAACCCAATCTTCTTGATAAAAAGTGTGATAATCTGGCCCATATGACTCTATGAATTTCTTTTTTTGAGCCTTAGAAACAAGTAATTCACTAGGTGCAAAATTCTGGAGCAACTTATCTACATAAGCGACATCTCCTTGAGCCGTAAGATACTCTCCCGTAGACACATCTAAAAAAGAAACACCCACCTTGTCTTTTTCAAAATATACAGCTCCCAGAAAGTTATTTGTCTTTGCAGAGAGTATATCATCATTCATCGCAACGCCAGGTGTGACAAGCTCTGTAACGCCTCGCTTTACGATTTTTTTTGTTTGTTTTGGGTCCTCAAGTTGATCACAAATAGCGACACGACAACCCGCTTTTACGAGTTTAGGCAGGTAGGTATTAAGTGAGTGATGCGGGAAGCCCGCAAGCTCAGTGCGCTCTCCACCATTATTACGATTAGTTAACGTGATATTGAGAATGGCAGCAGCTTTTACTGCATCTTCACCAAATGTTTCATAAAAATCGCCAACTCTAAAGAGTAACAAAGCATCAGGATATTTTGCCTTGATACCATTGTATTGTTGCATTAATGGGGTCACTTTCTTCTTTGCCAAACTGTAATTTTTAAGGAAAATAAAAATACGCCATTCTTTTGTGTTGACATTAATGACCTAAGGAATGTTATCCCCAGTTTTACACATTTTTTTAGTCCGCTTTCGCGAAAGCGTAAAATAAAGCGTTTTAAGAGCTTTTTACTGCGGCCAACACACAAGCACAACCCGCTAAATATAAAATCGATTTAAACCAATTTAAAATCATCCAAAAACAATAGGAATAATTTATTGTGTTTTTATTTTCAATATCTTAAAACTATTAAATACTGAAACCCACCGCAAACAACTGTAAGAAAAATCATTATTTTCAATAAAAATATGAATTATCCTTAAAAATCACATATAATTAAGCTTTTCATTAACAAATACACACTTATATGTAATTTATATTAAATATTATTTATAATTTGGATACGAATTTAAAATCCAAATTATATGAAACAAAAACATCCATTCATCAAAATGGTTTATTTCTTGTTATTTTTAATTCCTTGTGCAATGATGGGTCAATCTGTCGTTACTGGAGTTATAAGTGATGCAGGAAATAACCCAATTCCTTTTGTAAACGTTATTGAAAAAGGAACATCAAACGGAACTACATCAAATTTTGACGGAAATTATTCTATAACATTATCTGGCGACTCTGGAACATTAGAATTTACTTATTTAGGCTACGCAACTCAAGAAATTGCAGTTACTAGCTCACAAACACTTAATGTAACTCTTGAAGAATCTTCTGAATCACTAGATGAAGTTGTTATTTCTGGACTTGCGTCTTCTGTAAAAAGATCTAACGCAGCAAATGCCGTTGCATCAATCTCTGCCGAGCAAATTACAGGTACAACACCACCACCTACACTAGACGGTGCGCTTTACGGAAAATTTGCCGGAGCGCTAGTGAGTCAAAACTCTGGAGCACCTGGTGGAGGACTTTCTATAAAATTACGTGGAGCAACTTCTATACAAGGTAATACACAACCATTATATATTATAGATGGTGTATATGTAGACAACTCTTCTATCTCTGCTGGTCTTAATGCAGTATCTGCAGCATCGGCTGGAGGTAGTGCTTCAAACCAAGACAACCCAACAAATAGAATAGCAGATATTAACCCAGATGATATACAGAACATCGAGATATTAAAAGGAGCTTCTGCTGCTGCTATTTATGGGTCTCGTGCCGCAGCTGGGGTAGTTATTATCACCACCAAAAAAGGTAAAGCTGGAGAAACACAGTTTAAATTTGGTCAATCCTTTGGATGGACTCAAGTGACTAAACTCTTAGGATTACGTAACTACAACGAGCAGCGTGTAGAAGATAGTTTTGGTCCAGATGCTGTGCCACTTTTTATAGCAGCTAGAAATGAAGGTCGCCTAGTAGATTATGAAGAAGAAATTTTTGGCGAGAAAGGTCTTATAAGTAAAACCAACTTTAGTATGAGTGGTGGTGATACCAAAACTAGATTTTATGCTGGAGTTACGCATAGTAATGAAAATGGTATTGTAAAAAATACTGGATATGAGAAAACCTCTCTTAGATTAAATTTAGATCACAGAGCAACAGACTTTTTAAAAGTATCTCTTAATACAAACTATATCAACTCAAAGTCTGATCGTGGTTTCTTTAATAATGACAACTCAGGAACAACTATTGGAGTTACATTAACAGGAACAACACCTTGGTTAGAACTATTTCCAGATGAAAATGGTGTGTATCCAGACAACCCAGCCGGTGCGTCTAACCCTTTACAGACACGCGATAGAGTAACAAATAGAGAAACAGTAGATAGATTTATCATAGGCGCCTCTGCAAATCTTGATATTTTCAAGGCTGAAAAGTCAAGCCTAGAATTAATAATGCGTGGTGGACTTGATACCTATGGACAGAAGTCAAGAGCTATCTTCCCTAAAGATTTACAATTTCAACGACCTGAAAATGGTGGTCAAAATGGTGTTGCCGTACAAGGAGATACTCAAAATAGAAACTACAACCTAGCAGCATTTTTAGTTCATAATTATAGAACAGATAATGATCTATCTTTTAGAACTCAAGCTGGTATAACTCGCGAGTATTTTGACAGAAACACACAACTTATCACAGCAAGTGGCCTTGTAGCGTCTGAAACTAATGTTGATCAAGCGGCTAATACGGGTACTAACCAGTTTAGACTACTTCAAGAAGATGCAGGATTTTTTGTA
Source organism: Dokdonia donghaensis DSW-1 (assembly GCF_001653755.1). Lineage (GTDB taxonomy): Bacteria > Bacteroidota > Bacteroidia > Flavobacteriales > Flavobacteriaceae > Dokdonia > Dokdonia donghaensis. The sequence continues at coordinate 326,261 of NZ_CP015125.1, forward strand.
CAAGAAGAGATTAACTACCAAGACAAACTTATAGGAGCTATAGGCCTTAGAGGCGATAAGTCTTCAAATAATGGGGATGCAAATAAGTTAAACTATTACCCAAAAGCTTCCCTTGCTGCCAATATCAATAAGTTTGATTTTTGGAAAGAAGATGGCTTTATAAACAAACTTAAGCTTAGAACGGCTTATGGAGAAGCTGGCAACTTTGCTCCATTTGGCGCACTATTTACCTCATATACTTCATTCTCTACAGATGGATTACTAGGTATAAGTCTTGTAGGTGTACGTGGAGACGCTGGATTAAGCCCAGAACGTCAAAAAGAACTTGAATTTGGTACAGATATTACTTTCCTTAATAATAAGATAGATTTTTCTGCAACTTACTATATCAAAACTGTAGATGATTTAATTCTCAACTCTGCACTATCACCTTCTTCAGGTTTTACTAGCGAGTTTGTTAATGCAGGTGAATTACAAAATAAAGGTATTGAGCTATCTCTTAACAGCACTATCATCGAGTCAGAAAACTTCGTTTGGGATGCTAGTGTAAACTGGTTTAAAAACACTTCAAAAATCACTCGTCTTGATGTAGATCCTTTTAACGTAGGAGCTTTTGGAGCGACATTAGGAACCTTTAGAATTGAGGAAGGGTCAAGCGCAACTCAAATTGTAGGTATAGGACCTAACCCTGGAGCAAATGGATTCCAGAAGTTTGGAGATTCTGAGCCAGATTTTCAAATGGCGCTTAATAATAGCCTTCAATATAAAGATTTTCAATTATCATTTTTATGGCAATGGAAGAAAGGTGGAGATAACATTAACTTAACTACACTTCTATCTGATCTTAATGGCACAAGTGCAGATTATGACGACTCTGGTTTAGATCCAACCGGTACGCTTGCAAATGGACCATATAGAGTAAGTCAACTAGGATCATCTGCAGAGGTATTTGTAGAGGATGCATCTTACTTAAGATTACGTGAAGTAGGTTTATACTACACGCTTCCTTCTGCTACTCTAGAAAACTTTTTAGGTGGTAATATAGATAACATTAAAGTTGGCTTCTCAGGTACTAACCTAATTAACATATTTGACTATAACAGTTATGATCCAGAAGTATCAAACTTTGGTGGTGGCGGTATCTTTACCGGTGTAGAGGTTACACCTTTCCCATCTTCTAAGCGATTCTTATTTAACCTCGCTGTAAACTTTTAATATAAAAAGATGAAAAAATATTTTATAAAAAGCCTACTCGCATTAAGTATTTGCGCCGGGTTTTATTCTTGTGAAGTTCAAGAATATTCAGATTTAAATAACCCTGAGGTTGATGCTTTTGCAGAAAACCTAACAAGGGGTGACCTACAAGATCTCGTAGGAGGGATTTTATACAGCTCAAGAGTTGGGCTTGGCACCTACTATGACGACTGCGGAGTTATAGGAAGAGAATACTATAGATTCTCAAGTTCTGACCCGCGTTTTACTAGTGATTTACTAGGTGGTGAGAACTCTGTGCTAGACAATAACACGTTTTATATCACAACCCCCTGGTCTGCCCGCTATAGAACTGTAAAAAATGCAAATCTTATTTTAGGTTTTCTCGAAGCCCAAGATCTCTCTGCAATATTTACTAACGAAGAGCTTAGTGCAACAAGAGGATTTCTTAATACAATGATTGCACACGAGCTACTTCTCAACCTTAATCTTACAGATGAAGGTGGTATACGTATAGATGTAGCAGATGAGACTAATCTAGGACCTATTGTTTCAAAAAGTGAAGCGTTAAGCTTTATAAAATCAACACTAGATGCTGCTGCCTTAGACCTAAGCGCTGGTGGTGATGCATTTCCATTTGTACTTTCTTCGGGCTTTGGAGATTTTAATACTCCAGCAAGCTTTAGCCAAGTAAGTAATGCGCTTGCGGCACGTGTGGCTGCATATCAAGGCGATTTTGCTGGCGTACTATCATCTCTTGAAGATTCATTTTTAACACTAGATAATAATGAATTAGATTTAGGTGTTTATCACAACTTTACTCAAGACCAGACAGATATTCTTAACCCTATGTTTTTTGCTCTCAACTCATCTACTGCAGGTGCTCGTATTGCACAACCATCTTTTATCACAGATGCCGAGACAGATGACCAACGTCTTGACAAAGTTGTGCTTAGGGAATCTGCTCTTACTCTAGATGGTCTTACTGGAGAGTATGATGTGTTTAGATATACTAGTAACGTAGACCCTATTCCAATCATACGTAAAGAAGAACTACTCTTATTATACGCAGAGGCAAACATTACAATTAACCCTATGGAGGCAGTTACAGCTTTAGATATCATACGTGAAAGTGCTGGACTGGATCCTTATACCGGAGCTATGGATGCTGCTTCTCTTACAGATGAGATGCTTACACAACGTAGGTACTCACTCTATGCAGAAGGACACAGATGGATTGATGTACGTCGTTACAATCGTCTTGATGAGCTCCCTATAGACAGAGCAAATGATGATGTATTCTCTCAATTTCCGATACCGCTTACAGAACTTTAATATTAAGTTATTGAGCAATTCTAAAACACCCTGCGTATAGGGTGTTTTTTTATGCTTTCGCGAAAGCGTAATTACCCACAAAAAAAGCGCACTCAGCTTATTGCCGAATGCGCTTTTCCACACTTAACTAACTAACAAATTATGCCGCTTCTGGCAGCTCTTTTTCTTCTGCTGCTGTTTCTTTACCTCCTCGTATTTTATATTTAATACGATATACTATGTAATATAGCAATGGTACGATAATAAGAGTAAGGAAGGTAGCTATGATTAACCCGTAGATTACTGTCCACGCAAGTGGCCCCCAGAAAATCACGTTATCACCTCCTACATAAACCCCTGCATCAAACTCTTGGAACAATCCAAAAAAGTCTATGTTAATTCCTATGGCAAGCGGTATTAGACCAAGAACGGTTGTGATGGCAGTAAGCAATACTGGGCGTAAACGTGCACGACCTCCTTCTATAATCAATTCTTGCATTGTTTTTTTATCAAGCAATTGCTTGTCTTCAAGACCTAGCGCTACTTCTTTTCTATCTACTAATAACTGCGTGTAGTCTAGAAGGACCACCCCATTATTTACCACAATACCAGCAAGTGATATAATACCCATCATAGTCATTATAATAACGAAAGGCGCTCCACTTATAATAATACCTCCAAAAACCCCTATAAAGCTCAAGAAGATTGCAATCATAATAATCACTGGTTTTGATATAGAGCTAAACTGGAAAATAAGTAAGAAGAAAATCAATGCAAGACCTCCAAAGAAGGCACTTACTAAGAAGTTCATCTCTTTAGCTTGTTCTTCAATTTGTCCTGTATAATTTACCTTGATATCCTTAGGCACACCATCAAAGTTTTTCATCTCTTCTTGAATGGCTGCAACTACCACACCCGCATCTGTAAATCCAGCAGCAAGGTTAGAATATACCGTTACCACACGTTTTGAATCTCTGTGCTTGATCGCGCTAAAAGATGATGTATTTTTTGTAGTAGTAACAGCACTCACTGGCACTTCTTTCACTTGCCCAGTTGCTGGATCTCTAAACGTAATATTCTGATTAAACAAAGCAGATTTATCATAACGCTGCTCTTCATTAAAGCGCACGTAGATGTCATAATCTTCTCCGTCTTTCTTATATACTCCAGCTTTATCCCCAAAGATAGAACGACGCAGCTGCATACCCACTTGACCGGTTGCCACACCTAGCTCTCCAGCCTTCTGGCGATCTACGATGACCTCTGTACCTGGTTTACCTCTATTTACATTAATCTTAAGCTCATCTACACCTGGCACGTTACGGCTGTTGATATAGTTACGCATTTGCTCTGCTGCGATAATGAGTTCTTGGTAATCTTTACCTTCTAGCTCGATGTTAATAGGGTATCCTTGTGGTGGTCCTGCAGCATCTTTTTCTACTGTAATTACAACCCCTGGATACACACCTCGCACGGCATCTTGCACTTTAAAGCGCAGCTCTTCACTATCTGCCTCGTTACGGTACTTATACTCACGCATTGTTGCCGTAATTTTTGCTTTATGCGGCATTTCGGCAGCACTACCGCCATCTGTTTGAGGATTACCTGCACCCTCACCTACTTGTGATACAGAAGTTTCTACAAGAGCATTGTAATCTTCGCCCTCTAGATATGCTTCGTCATTAAATACTTTAAAGACGCGCTGCTCTATCTCTTTAGTAATGGCATTTGTTTTCTCGATGGCTGTCCCCTCTGGATACTCGATATACACCGTAATCTGGTTAGGCTTATTATCTGGGAAGAACTCTATAGCGGTACGACCTGCACCTATAGAACCTCCAAATGCCATAAAAGTTAAAATTAACAGTAGAAAAATACCTCCTACAAATGCAATAGGTCTGTAGCCCCTAATAGACCACCCTAAGAAGTTTTTATACACCTTCTCAAGCCACGTAAGGAAACGCTGCTGAAAAACATCGGCGGCACCTTTCAGTAGGTATTTGTAGATCCACATAAAGATAATAGTCGCTAGCACTAGACTTCCTAGACCGCGTATGCTTCCTCCTAAAAATAATATCATTAACCCAATAGGCAACATAATGAGTGATGTGCGGATGAGAAATTTTCGCGAAAGCGCCTTCTCCTCTGTATTCATAAACTGTGATACGAGCATCGAGTTTATAAATATTGCCACAAATAATGATGAACCTAGTACCACAGATAATGTGATAGGGAAGTAAATCATAAACTGCCCCATAATACCTGGCCATAGTCCTAACGGCACAAAGGCTGCTACGGTAGTAAGTGTAGAAATGATAATAGGGAAGGCAATCTCTCCTATACCTTTTTTGGCTGCTTCTATGCGTCCCATACCTTCTTCATCCATAAGGCGGTATACGTTTTCTACCACCACAATCCCGTTATCTACAAGCATACCTAGACCCATAATGAGGGCAAAAAGTATCATTGTATTCATCGTATAACCCATTAAATTAAGGATCATAAAACTCATAAACATAGACATAGGAATCGCAAAACCTACAAAGAGTGCATTTTTAAATCCTAAGAAAAACATAAGTACACCTACTACAAGTATAATCCCGAAGATGATATTGTTTACTAGGTCGTTTACTTGGTTTTCTGTTTTGGCACTCTGGTCATTTGCTGTACGTACGACTACATCTGGAGGAAAGACCTCTGCCGTGGCGTTTTCGATAATCTTGTTGATTTGCTCAACAGCTTCAATCATATTTTCGCCAGAACGTTTCTTTACATCTAGCATTACCACTGTCTCGCTTATCTCCTCATCATCTACGGTGTCTCCATCATAAAGCGTAAGGTCACGCGCATAAGTAGTTTTGTCTTCTTCTGTAAATGATACCGTTGCGATATCCTTTAGGTATATCGCTCCATTTTCTGATTTGATCACAAAGTCTTCAAGCTCTTCTGGGCTTTGAATCTCTCCTATAACACGTATGTTACGACGCTGCCCACTGCTTATAAGGTTACCTGCAGAGAGAGTCATATTCTCGTTACCTATAGAAGCAAGTATGTCGTTAAAACTTACTTGTGCAGCAATCATTTTATACACATCTACTGCTACTTCTACCTCGCGTTCTTGAGCACCACGTATGGTTGCTTCCTTGATTTCCTTAAGGCTCTCAATCTCGTCTTGTAGGTACTCTGCATACTCCTTGAGCTTTATAGTAGGGTAGTTACCAGATACGTTTACATTAAGAATAGGTGTCTCTTCTGAGATACTTAGGTCAAAAACATTAGGCTCTACCTTTGCGTTGTTAAACGTAGGCCAGTCCTCATTTGCAGTTTCTGAGTCTACCTCATCCTTAACACGTTGCTTTGCAACTTGTACATCTACACCTTCTTTAAACTCTACTGTGATGATCGCATAATCTTCTTGTGAGGTAGATAATACTTCTACCACGTCAGAAAGATTCTGCAGTTTATCTTCTAGAGGATCTACTATGAGACGTTCTATATCTTCGGCAGTGTTACCTGGGTAAGGTGCAGAGATATAAATTTTAGTCTCATTAATTTCCGGAAAGTTCTCACGAGCCATCCCTAGGTAGGCTCCCATTCCTAAGGCAAGAAACAGCGCCATAAGAACGTAAATAATCGTAGGATTATCTATCGCCCAACTTGAAATCGCAAACTCCTTGTTTACATTTTTCTTTTTCTTATCTGTCATCGCTTAGTATGTTAAGATTTTTACTGGCTGGTTATCTTTTACAGATCTCGCACCTTCTACAATGATTTTATCTCCCACTTCTAGACCAGATAGTACTTCTATGTTAGGTCCTTGTGATTTACCTGTAGTGATGATTTTTTGCTGTGCTACCATTTCGTCCGCTTTCGCGAAAGCGGTATACACAAATTGCTCACCAGCTGCATTTTCATTAATCACATTGAGAGGGATTAAAATTGCACTTTCTGCTGTGTAATCGTTGATAGAAAGTCTCGCTGTAAGATTAGGTTTTACCTTTCCATCCTTATTAGGAACATCTACTTCTATTGCAAAACTTCTGTTTGATGGCTTGATATAATTACCCGTCTGGCGCACGGTAGTCTCTACAGACTCTCCTAGTACTGGAAACTCTACTTTTACCTTTTTACCTGCAGTTACTGTAGGCAGGTAGCTTTCTGGAATCTCTGCTGCTACATACATATTATCCAGATTTACGATTCTGAATAATGCCATACCTGGAGCAACCACTGTACCTTGGTCTGTAATCACCTCATCTATTACTCCAGAAAAAGGAGCTGTAACCGTTGTTTTACCCAGCTGACTTTTAATCTGGCTCACCATATTTTGTGATGACTCATATTGTGTTTTTGCCTGTAGGTATTGTATTTCTGACCCTATTTTTTGATCCCAAAGACGTTGCTGGCGCTCAAAAGTAGTTTTTGCAAGTGCTAGTTGAGATTCCATTTGTGCTACTTGACTGCTTAGGCCACCGTCATCTATACGAGCCAGTGTTTGCCCTTTACGCACGCGCTGTCCTTCTTTTACAACTACACGAGATAAGGTACCTTGATACTCTGGGTAGATAAGTACATTTTGCTTAGTCTCTACATTACCTTGCACCTCTATAAAGTGATTAAACAAGGTGTCTTTTACCGTCATTGTGGTAATAAGAACCTCTTTTTTATCTCTTGGGTTCTTTTCTTCTAGCACCTTTTCTATTTGTGCTAGTTGATCATTTGTCGCTGCGACATCTGCCTTAAGTGCTTCTTGTTTTGCCTGTAACTCCTCTACAGATCCAGACTCTAGAAGGGCTTCTACAGATTTCTCGTTACTGTCTCCACCGCAAGAGGCTAGCGCGATACTTAAGATGGCAAGTGTGATATATTTTTTCATCATTGTAATATTACTGATTGGTACTATTTGGATTCTCTTTTTAAAAACTAGTTGTTTGTATAGTTAGGTACATTAAGAATAGTCTCTAACTCTGCTTTTGTGGTTACAATTTGTAGCATTGCCTGTATTAATTCTTGCTGTACTTGGTAAAGCTGCGTTTGTGCTTGTCTTAAATCAAAACTCGTACTAAGCCCTTCTCTAAACTTTACTTGGTTTTTATTTTCAATGCGCTCTGCAAGTTTGATGTTTTCTAGCGCGGTGTTGTAGTTATCTATCGCAAGCTCGTGATCACTTTTTGCAGATGCATAAGCAAGTTTTATCTGTTGCTCTGTCTCCTCTCTTTGTGTTGCTGCTTGATCTAGCGCAATCTCTGCTTGCGCTGTTCTTGCATTACGCATACCAGAACTGAAAATAGGGATGTTGAGTGTAAAACCTGTGATAGACTGTGCAAACCACTTCTCATCACTATCAAAAAAGTTAAACTCGTTACGTCCTGCAAAGGTTCCTACGTTTATAAATGCTCCTAGTGTAGGTAAGGCCTTGCTCTTTTCTAGCTTGAGCTCTAGTGCTCTTTGCTCATTAAGATTATTTACAATCTTATAGTTTACATTTTGCTCAATGTTAACCGTATCATTAAGTAATCCTAGTGCTGGAACAGCAAGTGACTCTAAGCTATCTTTAAGAACTGTCTCCTCATCTACCCCTACACCTATTGCGAGGTTAAACATTTGCTTTGCAATCACCACCATACGCTTTGCATTTGCACGCTGATTTTGAAGCGATAAATAAGTGATTTGTAGCTGCTCTACATCTTCCTCTTCTGCAAAACCATTTTCAAAAATGAGTTTTGTTTCCTTAAGGTTATCTTCTAGGTTTGCAATGTTTCTATCTAAAATTGCTACACTTTCTTGTGCAAGTAACACACCGCCATAAGCATTTATAACTCCTTTGCGTACTTCGAGTTGTGTTTTTTCATTTGCATTTTTAGAATAATCTAGAAAGGTCTTTGCAGCTTGTAGCCCTACAAGGTATGAACCATCAAAAATAAGCTGACTCAATGTAGCGGTCGCAGTAGCATTTTGCTGTGTTCCAAAAACTACGGGTATAAAAGTACCTGGCTCTCCTCCAGTAAACTCGGCTGGTATAAGCTGTGTAGGCTGCTTGATTTGATAATTATAATCTAGACTTGCGCTTACCTGTGGTAACCCACTCGCTGTGGTCTCCCACTTTTGCTTTATTGCCTTTGCGATATCACGACGGCTATTTATTGCTGTGTAGTTGCTATCTAGAGCAAAAGTCACAGCCTCTTCTACAGTAAAACTTCTAGTCTGTGCGGTCACGCCTACACTAGCAAGAAACATTACAGCTATATATAATCTCTGTATCATTAGTTATGGTTAGATTTAATAAGTTTATTTAAAATTTTTCTACCCTTAGGGGTTACAATACCGCGTATGTGATACTCTAAATACATATCGTGTAAGTCTCCTACAGGAAAAGCAGATCTAGGGAAAATCGTCTCATCTTTAATACCTGTCATACCGGTGAAGTAAATGTTTACCACAAACGGCACACTTATTTCGCTAATAAAAAGTCCTTGCTCTATACCTCTAAGTACATTTGTAGTCACACAGCTTTGCATATAGTCGTACTGACTCTTGCGTAATTCTTGATGTATTTTTGGATAGTATTTTTGGAGTTGATACATAGAAGAGGTACGCTCACCATTTATATGCTCAAGAACATATTTTTTAATATCATAAAGCTCTTCTATAGGATTCATCTCACGCGCGCATATCCCATCTATACCTCCACACACAGAAGTAAATATGTGTAAAGCACAGGCAGAGACAATAGCCTCTTTATTTTCATAATAGCTGTACACCGTCTTTTTAGACATTCCCATCTCACGGGCAATATCATCCATAGTAATGCTCTTAAATCCTTGATTTAAAAACAGTTCAGTGGCAGTTTTTAATAATTGTTCTTTCATAGTCAAGGCACAAAGATACGTAGGAAACTTTTTTAGTTTTTAAAGTTTCCGTTAACTTTAGTTAAAATTTAACAACTGTAAGTTTTTACTGTGCGCTTTCGCGAAAGCGTAATAGGGCATAATCTCCTTTTATCACTTATTTTTACAAAAAATTGCCATTTATGCACAGCATACCAGAATACACATCTATATTTTTAGAATATCTCAACAAGCACGCACTAGAGAAAGAGCCTAAAAATCTTTATGAGCCTATTAATTACATCTTACAACTAGGTGGTAAAAGATTGCGTCCAGTACTTACACTTATGGCGTGTGAGCTTTTTGAAAAAGATTATAAGGATGCACTAGATGCAGCGCTGGCAGTAGAGATTTTTCATAACTTCTCTCTAGTGCACGATGATATTATGGATGATGCACCCTTGAGACGCGGGGAAGAAACGGTGCACGAGAAGTGGGATATTAACACAGGTATTCTTTCTGGTGATGCAATGCTTATACGTGCCTACCAGCTTTTTGAAAATTATGAGGGAGCCACCTTTAAGGAGCTGGCAAAACTATTTTCAAAAACAGCAATAGAGGTTTGTGAGGGACAACAGTATGATGTAGATTTTGAGACGCGTGACGATGTGACTATCCCAGAATATATGAAGATGATTGAGTATAAAACTGCTGTTCTCGTAGGTGCTGCACTTAAAATGGGAGCTATTGTAGCTGGCGCATCAAAGAGTTGTCAAGAAGGTATTTATAACTACGGCCGTGATCTTGGACTGGCTTTTCAACTACAAGATGATTATCTAGATGCCTTTGGCGATCCAGAGAGTTTTGGAAAGCAAGTAGGTGGCGATATTATAGAAAACAAAAAAACATTTTTATACCTCACTGCCCTAGCAAATTCAAACAAGGATGATGCACAACAGCTAGAGCACTTTTTCTCTATCTCACCGGCAGACCCTACAGATAAAATAGAGACGGTAAAGCAACAGTTTCTGGACTCAGGCGCCGCAAAAGCAACCGAAGAAGAAATAGCTAAGTATACTCAAAAAGCGTTTACCGCACTTGATAATGTAGACATCTCAGAAGATAAAAAGGAAACGCTCAGGCTTTTTGGGCAAGGGCTTATGAAGCGCACATATTAGCGAGCATACACCTTTTACAAGCAGTCCCTTCGTAAACTTTTAACTAAGAGTTTATTATGGCACTCCATTTGCTTAAATTTACGAGAACTAATCAATGTTACTCGTGAAGTATTTTCTATTTATTTTATTAGCCGCAGTGAGCCTCTCTAGCTGTGCTCAAACTACCTGGCATAGTGAGCAACTTGCTATAGATGACTCGTTACAGATTGCCGTCATACAGATACCAAAAAATAGAAAGCTATCACAAACGGAGGTTTTCTCCCTGGGCAATGATTCATACACACTTACCCTTCATAGCACAGACTCTATATATAGTACAGCCCACACCCTCAAGCTTAATAACAATACCTATAAAGCTTACATAACATCCCTACCGCTTATTACTATAAACGCCTCGCAAGAAATTGTAAATGAGCCTAAACGTATGTGTCGCATTGGGTATGCAGATGAGGAAATCACATTTACAAGTTATGCCGGTATTGAGCTACGAGGTAGCAGTTCGCTTGTTTTTAAGAAGAAAACCTATGACCTCAACTTTTATAAAGACAGTCTAGGTTTTGAAAATCAAGACTACAAGCTGGCTGGAATGCGCTCTGATGATGATTGGATTCTGGATGGACTTTATAACGAGCCCTTACGTATGCGCTCTTTTATCTCACTTAATCTCTGGAATGAGATCTACACACCGCATTATCTAGATAAAGAGCCTAAGGCAAAGGCTGGTGCGACCGCGGCTTATAGCGAGGTGTTTATAAATGGTCGCTACAAAGGTCTTTTCTTACTGCAGGAGCAGGTAGATCGCAAGCTAGTTAAGATAAAGAAAAACAAAGGCGATACCGCACGTGGTGAGATCTTTCAAGGGGCACGCTACCTTGGGGCCAGTTCCTTTGATTCTATACCTCCTGCAAAGAATTTTTTAGCCAGCTGGGGTGGTTATGATATAAAGTACCCATCGCCTACTAATGCGCCTTGGGACAATGTATATCCTTTTACAGACTTTGTGGTTAATAGTGATGATGACGCTTTCGCGAAAGCGATCTCAAAACAATTTGTACTTGATAATGCTATAGATTACTTCTTATATATAAATGCCCTACGAGCACCAGATAATCTAGGGAAAAACCTCTACCTAATACGTTATGATGCCGGAGCTCCTTACTTTTATGCTCCTTGGGATTTGGACGGAACACTAGGCACCATTTACAGCGGAAAGCGTATAAATACCACAAATGACTTTTTAAGCAACGGACTATTAAGAAGGCTTATCGCCACAGATGCAGATGATTTTATTGCACGTTTTCAAGCGCGATGGCTCACCTTACGACAAGGGGTTTTAAGCGAAGAGCAGTTGCTCAAAAAACAAATGGATACCTATAAGTCACTAAAAGAACAGAAGGTTTACGAGAGAGAAGCGCTCGTATGGGACACGTTTATTTATGAGGAAGAAGGTATTACGTATATGCAAGAATGGACAAAAAAAAGACTTGCCTTTTTGGACAAATACATTAGTGATTTAAAATAACAAGCGACTGTAAAACTAAGCAGTAAAAGAGTTAATCACCTTCAAAAAGTCTTCGCGGTTTTTTACAAAATCAAGATCTGAGATGTCTATAATCTTTACATTAAGATTATGCTGTCCCTTTATAAAATCTAGATACCCTTGATTGATTTTTTCTAGATACTCTGGAGCAATACTTTTCTCATAACTACGGCCACGCTTCTTTATATTTTTAAGCAAACGCTCCGTGTTTTGATATAAATACACATACAAGTCTGGTTGTGGCATATCTTTATACATCATCTCGTGGAGACGCTTGTACAGCACATACTCTTCTTCTTGTAATGTAACTTGTGCAAAGATGAGCGATTTATATCGATCATAATCTGCACACATAAAGTCTTTAAACAAATCAAACTGACCAATATCATCAAGCAATTGCTGATAGCGATCTGCTAGAAAAGACATTTCTAGAGGGAAGGCAAACCTATCTGGGTCTTTGTAAAATTTAGGTAAAAATGCATTGTCTTTAAATCGCTCTAAAATGAGCTTTGCATTAAACTCCTCAGAGATCATTGTAGCTAGACTTGTTTTACCAGCGCCTATATTACCTTCAATCGCTATATAATTGTAACCACCTAGATCTATACTGTCTTGTGGCTTCTTGAGCCACTTTGCTTGCTTTGTTAATATGCTATCATCTTCACAGTCTTCTAGCAGCTCTGTAAATGACTTATTAAAAACAGGAGCTACATCTTCTGCACTTATATCTACGAGCGGTTGCAGTACAAAACGACGCTTGAGCATATGCTCGTGTGGTATGGTTAATCGCTCTTTTTTCTTTACAACATCGTCATATAGTAATATGTCTATATCGATATATCGTGATTGATATCCTTCTCCCTCTGTTTTATCTCTGCCTAGTAACTTTTCTATAGCTTGCGTTGCATCTAAGAGCTTACTTGCAGATAGTGATGTTTCCATCTTTACAGCACAGTTATGAAAATCTGCTCCATCAAAACCCCAAGCTGGGCTTTGATACACTGGTGAGATTTTGCGCACACGACCTACACGCTCAAAAAGCAATTGAATTGCATTATTGAGTGCCTCGTACGTATTACCTTGATTACTGCCTAATGATAAGTATATAGTATGCAATGAGATAGCTATTCTAAGTTGGGCTTAAGATTTCACAACAAATTAAGGAAATCAAAATCACAATGCCCTAATTTTGAAATTGAAGTTATTAAGAAAATGAATCAAATCTCTAGTCACTTAAATTCAAAGGACTTACAACTAGCCTATCGCATCTATTTTACACTAGGTGCTCTTTTTATATGTGCCCTGGTGGTATCTAACCTTATATTTCAAAAATTCTTTAGCTGGGACTTTTTTGGCATTTATACTTTTGAGATTTCTGTAGGAATACTTCCCTACCCTATCACCTTTCTTATTACCGATATTGTAAGCGAGATTTACGGAAGAAAAAAAGCAAACCAGATGGTCACTGCTGGCATTTTTGCCTCTCTCTTTTCGCTACTCATCGTTTATGTGGCAAAAGTCGTTCCTGCTACTAGCTGGTCGCCTGTAAGTGATAGTCTCTTTACCACCGTATTTGGCGCTACGGCGCTGGCGGTTTTCGCAAGTATGATGGCATACTTACTTGCGCAATATGTAGACATACACATTTATCATTTTTGGAAACGAGTAACCAAGGGCAAACACCTGTGGCTCAGAAATAACTTCTCCACCTTTTTATCACAATTTATAGATACGGCAAGTGTGCTTTTGCTCTTGTGCGCTTTTGGGTTAATAGAATGGAATTTATTTGGCGGACTATTACTAGGTGGATTCTTATTTAAAATTCTCGTAGCGGCATTCGACACACCGTTCCTTTATCTAGGTGTATGGCTATTTAAGAAGCGTTTTAATCTTGAAGAAGGAGAAGAAATTAAGCTTCCTGTATAAACAAGTATATTCACACTAAGGCAGATTGTAAAAGACAACATTAGAAAACAACAAATGAAAAAGATATTTAAAATTATAGGCATAGTAGTTCTTGTACTTGTTATCGTGCTGGCTGTTTCTCCATTTTTGTTTAGAGGAAAACTAGAAGACCTCCTCAAGGAAACCATAAACAATAACCTCAACGCTCAAGTAGAATGGTCTTCTCTGGATCTAAGCCTCTTTAGGAGTTTTCCTGATGCTACGGTTATAGTAAATGACTTTACGGTAATAAACAACGCACCATTTGCTGGTGACAAACTTGCGAGTGGTAAAGAAATACGCATTGAGATGGGCGTTACCCAACTCTTTAAAAACACAGCAGATGAGCCTATTGCTATAGATGCACTATCACTTCTAGAAGCAAACGTACACTTACAAGTAGACTCCTTAGGCAATGCAAATTATGATATTGTAAAAGAGACGCCAACTACAGAGACTACTACTGAGGAGAGCTCAGAACCTTTTGTTTTTAATTTACAAGAGTATAGCCTCATAGACTCAAAAATAATTTATGACGACCGCTCTACACAAACCCACTTAGAACTTACAGAGGTAAACCATACTGGTTCTGGAGATTTTTCGGCTATTGAGAGTGAACTAGATACGAAGACCCACGCTGTAGTATCTTTTGATTATGGCGGCACACATTACTTAGACGGGCACGACCTAGACCTCGAGGCTGTTATACAAATGGAGCTAGAAAAACAGAAGTATACTTTTAAGGAAAACCTAGCCAAAATAAACGAACTCCCACTAGAGTTTAATGGTTTTATAGAGCTTCTTGAAGATGGCAATCTTATGGATTTATCATTTAAAACGCCTTCATCAGATTTTAAGAACTTTCTAGCCCTAATCCCTAAGGAATATAGAGCAAATCTCGATGGCGTGGAAACGAGTGGCGACTTTCGCGTAAGCGGAATTATAAAAGGGAAAACAACTGAGACTAGCATCCCAAATCTTGATATTGAGATTATGTCTAACAATGCTTCTTTTAAGTATCCAGACCTCCCTAAAAGGATGAACAACATCAACATAGATGTAAAAATTAAAAATGATACTGGTATTACAGAACTTACTTATATTGAGATAAACGACCTACGTTTTAAGATTGACCAAGACACCTTTACAGCAAAGGGAACGCTTAAAAACTTGATGGGTAATATGCTTGTTAATCTTGACCTAGATGGTGCGCTAGACTTAGGTAACATTGACAAAGTATACCCACTTAATCTAGACCAGCCACTACAAGGTAGACTGGTTGCAGATGTGGTGACGAGTTTTGATATGAACGCTGTCGAGAAGCAACAGTATCAAAATATAAAAAGCGCTGGTAATGCTACGCTTAGTGACTTCACTTACAGCACTCCAGAACTGCCAAATCCCATTGCTATACAAAATGCAGATGTGAGTTTTAAAACCGGTAATATTGCACTTAACTCATTTGCCGCAACAAGTGGAACTTCAGATATAAATGCAACGGGATCTATAGAAAACCTTATCCCTTTTGTGATGTCTAAGGAAGATTTAAAAGGTCGTTTTGACGTGACCTCAAAGGTGTTTAACCTCGATGATTTTGCAACCACGACTGCAACCACGACTGCAACTACATCTGGCACTATTCAAGCCAGTACAAGCGAAAGTGATACCGCTGTACAAATTCCAGATTTTCTAGACGCCTCTGTAAACTTTAATGCCGAAAAGGTGATTTATGATGGTCTGGAACTTACAAATACCAAGGGAAGCGTGACTATTGCAAATGAGCAGGCATCATTGAGTAATCTTAACTCTGGCATCTTTGGCGGTGCGGCGGGACTCTCTGGATCTGTCACCACACGTGATGGCACTCCTACTTTTAATATGACTGTAGACTTGAGCAGTATAGATATAGACCGCTCTTTTAAGGAGCTAGAGATGCTGCAAGGACTTGCTCCTATTGCAAAAGCGCTACAAGGCGCACTCAATACCAAGATACAATTGCAGGGACAGCTGGATGATAATTTTAGCCCTATACTTAGCACCATTTCTGGAGATGCCTTTGCAGAGATTTTGACCGCAGATGTTGATGCAGATAAAATGCCGCTTCTTAATCTCCTATCACAAAAACTTGATTTTATAAACCTTGATGACCTGAAACTAGACAAGCTCAAAACCAGCCTTACATTTAATGATGGTCAAGTGGCTGTAAAGCCTTTTGATTTTAACGTAAAAGGAATTAATGTACAGGTAAGCGGTGGGCATAGCTTTACAAATGAGATGAACTACACGCTCAACCTTGACCTCCCTGCAAAATATCTAGGTGGAGACGTGAGCGGCTTACTCTCAAAACTTACAGATGCCGAAAAAGAGAGTATCCATATAGACGTTCCTGTTTCCCTTTCGGGAAATTTTACTGCGCCTAAGGTAGACCTTAACTTAAAAGCAGCTACCACAGCACTTACTAACCAGATTATAGAGATCCAGAAGCAACGCGCAAAAAACAAAGTAGAAGATAAACTCACAGATGTGTTAGGAGGTCTATTAGGTGGCAACAAATCAACACCAAACACTACTGAGACAGATAGCACAACTACTGACACACAGACTCCTCAAAACACCACCACAACCCCAAAAGCCGAAGACGCCATTAAAGATGTTGCTACGGGAATACTTGGTGGTCTCTTTGGAAAAAAGAAAACAACAAAAGAAACGGTGAAGGATACGGTTAATTAATTAACCGTTTTTATCACGCTCATTTTCTAACCTATTTTCGAGACTATTATATTCCTTTGGAGTTTCTGCACTCTCTATAACTTGAACACTAGATTGCTCTACTGTCTCTGGTGGGGCTACATATCCAGGAGCTCTTTTCACAAAGGTTTCCTTTACTCGTTCTGACATAATAAAGTACGGAATCCAAACAGCACACCTAAAAATAGCCTTAATAATTTCTTTAAGCGACTCTTGATTCTCTTCTGGAGTAAACATATCTGAAGCAAGTGCATTTGCTGCAACACTATCTAAAATTAAGAAAGTAAGTGTGCCAGCATATAGAATAATCATTAACCTAGGAACAATTGTCCTTCTCTTAAAGAACAATATAATTACCACAAAACTATATACGATAAGCGCTACATTAACAATCATCTCTATGGCGATGAGTATAATCATTGGCTTTCCTGTTAAGCCTTCAGAATTCCATAGAGCAGACCAAGTATAGGCATCAAAATAACCGTCTTCAGAAAGTATTTGCACTAAAATAACGATAGGAGTAAAAACAAGACCTATTGCAATAAGTATGAGCCAGCCTCCTATATTTTTCCCTTGTGTATCCTTAACCTGAGCGGGAACATCATATTCGTAATAAAGTCTATAAGCTCCATACCCAAACAACATCAAGCTAATTACTAGTAGGAAAATAGCGATATAACTTAATCCTGAGGTTTCCATCGCAGAGGCTGCTTCTAGGTCATAAGTAATAAAATAAGAAAGATCATCTTGAATCTTACTATGATCAGATATGTACTTACGCACGTCACCAGCCTCAACAAAATCTTTCTTTCTAGAGTAATTATGAGTTACTAGTAGTTTGTTTCCAAAATGGCTTGCTTGCTGTTCATACTTAAAATATGAGCTTTCGATCGTATTTTTATAATCTTCAAATTCCCAAGGCTCCGGTAAGTTGACTGTGATATTAAACTCAATATCTAATGGATAGTTTATAGCATATGGCGCCGTGCGCTCTGGTGATGTAGTAGGGTTTACATAACTCTCTAATAATAACGGATAGGTCTCAATATATATAAGCTGCTCATTGTCTGGTGACTTTGCCCAGATAGAATCTATAACGTAAGACTCTCTTACTATAAACTCATTACGAGTACTTCTTAAATCCTCTACCTCGAGGTCATCTCCTTTTTTTATATTAGGATATAATGTACTGTAAAATCGCAGGTAGTCTTTTTGAATTGAAGCATTACTACGCTGGTCAAAATCTGCACGTAATCTATCTGCATCACTCCCTTTATATGTAGTTACAACGGTTAATGCTCCAGACCCATTAATCTCATCTACATCATATATCTCACTTATAGCAACCCCTCCTGTTGGCTTAAAATCAATTTGAGTCAGCCCTTTTTCTCCAGGTTTTAAAACGAGCCCCTTCTCATAATTTGGAAAAAATTTACCCTTTGCTCCTGCACCCTGATTTGAGATTGTGGGATCGATATAATAATCTTCACCGTCTAGATTATAGGTAACAACACAATGGTCAAAGAGATTAGGCGTTGGGAGTTTATCACCTATACTCTTTCCTGCGGTACTGTTTACCAGCATAGGGTATGCCTCAATGCCATTTGCTTGCAGTAACTCACTTAGCAAAAATGACTTCCCTTTACAATCTCCAAATCGTTGCTCAAGCACCTTAAGTGGTGACTCTGGTTTATGAGAATTCATCCCATTTTCGAAACCAAAATACCTAACATCATCTTGTACAAAATCTATAAGAGTATTTGCAATCTCCTCTTTAGAAGGAGCAAGATCTTTGGTCTTACTTTTTATATTTTGATCTGACAGTCGTTTTAATCGCTTTTTATCTGCGGCACTTAAAGTATAGATCTCTTTGTACTGATTTACAATACTCTCCCACGATTCATAATTTACAAATTGCACAAAACCATAATCATCATACCACATAGGCTCGTTAGTATCATAAAACTTAGGTGCAACATCTTCTAGCGTCCATTCGTAAACCTTGCTATTACCTGAAATACTTTCTGCTGGCTTAGGTGCATTATTAAAGTATTTAAACTTAAAAGAGTCATTATTAAGCACAGTCACCGTAAAGTGTAGTTTACCTACAGGGGCTGCATATTGAAAATAAAGACTGCTACTATATCCTCCTTCATAAATAGGATTCTCTCCAGCTATAGAGTATGCATAGTCTATCACATCGCCCTCTCGCACATCTGTAAGATTTACAAGACTTGTAAGTCTCCCGTCATATAGATTCTTTTCTAGATTAGACTCTCTTTGTATAGTCTCAATCTTATTAAGATTAAGTTGAGAGATACGCTCCCCATTGCGTATTATATCAATTTTATGAAAAATGAGCTTCTCATAAGATGGGTCAAATTCAAACGTTAGATTAGACATTTGAGTTATGCCCTCTCCATTTATAATTTTAACTACAGAGTTACTATATCTAGTTTTATTTACAGCATTAAGCTGCTTATCATATAGAAGATAGTAGTAGCCACTTTCTGCTTCTTCATTTTCAATATTCTCCTTATAGTCAACTTTATTTACCCACGATGGGATTTGTTTTATACTAGGATTTTGAGAATAGAGTGTTGTAAAAAAAAGAATGAATAGTAAACGTAAAATATGCTTCAAAGCTTGATTGATTTGTGGGTAAAAGACTACAATATAAGCTGTTCCAACTTAATTAGCAACGTATAA
Source organism: Dokdonia donghaensis DSW-1 (assembly GCF_001653755.1). Lineage (GTDB taxonomy): Bacteria > Bacteroidota > Bacteroidia > Flavobacteriales > Flavobacteriaceae > Dokdonia > Dokdonia donghaensis. The sequence continues at coordinate 345,733 of NZ_CP015125.1, forward strand.
ACTCTCAAAAATGTTTCCGCTTTCGCGAAAGCGGGATACTACCCCTCATCATCTACCTTAATCTCGTTGAGCTCTTCGTTTTTATACTTGGCATAGTCAAAACCACTCTTCCACCAGATTTTCATTTTTTCTTTATTAAAAATAAGTGAGTTTGTAGTGAGCACCGTCGGTGTATAATAGAAGTTTATTATCGCCTCTTTTTGGTTGGCAGCATATTTACCTATGGTGATATTTTGCTTTTCTATACGGTCCATCATAAAGCCGTGTAGATTGCTCAACAGGGAGAACACGTTAGAAGAAGGGAGATTGTTATAATAAGTAACCTCTGTTTCTAATATGATTACATCAATTTCGGTTGCGCCGCGTTCTACAGCCTCCTTGATGGGTACTAGTGCCCCAAAACCTCCATCTGCATACTCGCATCCATTTTTTGAGGCGAGGCTCATAAACGGGATATAATTACACGACATCCACACCCAGTCACAAAAATCTTCGTAGGTCTCTTCCTTACTAGATTTATATTCCGTTTTATGAAGTGAGAGATTAGAAACTGTGACTAGTACTTCTTTACCACTAGCTTGTAGCTGTTCATAATTTTCACGGGTAAAGGTTTTTTCTATAAGCTTGCGTAGCTTCTTACTTTCTCCAAAGGTTTTAGAGCCTTTTAAAAAATTGCGCAGTACGCTCCAGTGATCTATAGCAATAGATTGCTCGCCAAATTTATCTTTCTTTATTACAAAAGGACATACATTAAAAATGGCATTTTGATTTACAGAGGTGTATACCTCTTTTATCTTTTCGATATTTTGAAGTGCAAGATGAGGCACTAAAAGACTTCCTGTAGAGGTACCTACAAGCATATCATACTCTTTGCCCATTTCTTGCATAAGGTACTGAGCAACACCGCCGCCAAAAGCGCCTTTACTTCCTCCTCCTGAAATGACTAATGCCCGCATACCTCGTTTTAACTAATAGCTAGTCGAAAATAAGGTTTTTAAATTACAAATAGTTTTACGCTTTCGCGAAAGCGTCTAAAAGAACATTATCCCACCATTATCCGTCTCGCCTTTTTTACCTAGCGTGTTAAACTTCCAGCTCAAGCTAAGCATAAAATACTGTTGCAATACCGTACTCTGTACGTCTTGTATAAAGTTTGCATTTGCCGTACGACGGGCGTTTGTGTTTTGATCAAGCACGTCATACACCTTAAGTGTAGCTGTTGCTCTTTCTTTAGCAAAAGAGTATGCTAGTGTCGAGTTCCAGAACAAAGCACTTTGCTGAAAGTCACTTGCAATATTAGGGTTATAGTTATAGTTTATCTCATTACGCCATTCCCAGTTTTTTGGCACAAAAAGAGCCGTACTCAAGCGCACTGTGTGCGAGATAAACTCTTGATCATCAAATGCATCTAGACCAAACTCTGTTTTTGAAAATGAGATGTTATAACTAGGGCGCACCTCAAAGAGGTCTTTCCAAGTAAAAGTCACATTTACTCTTGGGGTGAGTGATCTTGTTTTACTTGCATACTTCACATCATTATTGAAGTTTACATTACGGCCAAAGTTCCCGTAAATACCTCCACCATATTTTATGGTTCTTAGTGAATCTATCTTGAGCGTTTTATTATAACCACCACCAGCGCCTACGTTATAATTACCATCTACATTCTCATAAGTAGTGGTACGCACAAGGTTTTCATCTATGGTAGTTTTATTTACCACGGCATCATTTGTAATACTACCATTACCGTTTAAGTACCAACCACCACCTTTCTGGAAATCAAAATTATTAAACCCTCCATAAAAGTTATAGACATTAGAAGGTGATAAATCTGGATTACCCACAGTGATATTAAGTGGGTCTGACACATCTACAAAAGGATTGAGCTGTTGCACATCTGGCGGACTATTACTCTTACTCACACTGGCATATAAAGATGCCTTTGGACTAAAACGATAGTTGATGTAAGAGTCTAGTTCTAGCGCTTCAAAATTTTCCTTTACATTAAGTTCTGGACGCAAGTTATCTGTATTTTCTAGTGTTCTAAAAACATAACCTGCTCCAAAGTTAATATTAAACTTCTCTGTGTTATAATTAAGTCCAAGCTTAGGTGTCGTGCGCATATTGCGACCCTCAAAGTCTGTACTTAATGCCTCATTGAGCGTTGTATATTGCTGGGTATTTTCATCAAAATCAAAAGTAGTTCTTGATCGCTTTCGGCTATCATCACGATGACCAAAATCTGCATCTAGAAATAACTTTTTTGCAATAAGTGGTATGCGGTATGTAAAGTTAAGATTGTATCCATCAAGTTTAGTCTCACCATCTGTAAACTGGTTGCGCTCTATAAGCTCTGGAGCATCTCCTAGTATGGCAGTATTAGAGACTATAAAATCTTCACTCTCTTGTCTGTTTATTTCGTTCTGAAGACGAGCACGCACGTAGGCTCCTTTGTCACCCCACTTTTTTGTTATACTCAATGTGTTTTCAAAGTTCTTACCTTGATCTTTTATAAAGTTTGCATTATCAGACTGGTTTATAAGATCACCATTTTCATCAAGAGACTCTTCATCACGAGTATAGCGCGTCTCACTCTTTGCATAAGAAAACTTAGGGCGTATGTTTATAAGAATAGTAGAATCCTTCTTTATGTTTATAGTTGCATTTGCACTATGATTATCAGAGTTTGAGTCACTTCTTGAGTTGCTATTTGTAAAAAAACGACGGTCTGGCAAGATGTTCTCACGCTCGATACGTGTCTCGTCAAAAGAGTTTGCTGCAGAGTAGAAGTAATCCATACTCGCATCAAAACCTTTTGCATACTCATCTGTATAATTTGTCCCGATGCTGCGACTGTTTGTAATACCCTGGCCACCACCAAAACTGCGCCCGTCTATACCAAAACTTCCATTACCGTTAAAGTAGACACTTCTCCCGCCGCCAAACATCTTACGTATCTCTCCAAAACTAAAACCAGCCTCGTTTATATTATTACCTCCAGCAAGAACACTTATGCGCCTGTCATTATCAAAAGCATTTACAATACCCGCATACTCAAAGCGCTCATCTGTACCTGCACCAGCAGCTACTCGCCCAAAAACGCCCTTGTTCTTCTCCTCAGAGATGGTTAGGTTTATGGTTTTATTCTCTTGGTCACCATCTTCACCAGCAAAGGCCTCGTCATCTGTTTTTGTATCTACTACCTGTATTTTCTCCACCATTTCTTTAGTAAGATTACGCGTAGCCACCGTGGGGTCGTCGCCAAAAAAGGGTTTCCCATTTACAAGTATCTGGTTAACCTCCTTGCCATTTACTAAGATTTTACCATCTTCATCTACCTCAACCCCTGGCAACTCCTTTAGAAGGTCTTCAATATTTGCATCCTTTTTAGTTTTAAAAGAGGATACATTAAACTCTAGTGTATCTTTTTTTACAGTAATGGGCGCTCTACTTTTTACTATAACCTCTCCCAGTGTGTTAGTCGCAAGTCCCACTTCTATTGCACCTAAAGAAATATCGCCCGCACTAAGGTCTACTTGTTTGCTATAATTTTCATATCCTAAAAAAGATATATTTACCCGAGCATCCTTTTCTTGGGCTCTCCCTTCTAAGGTAAAAGCTCCATTTTGATTTGTGATGGTATACGTGATGAGCGTACTATCTTTTACGGTTTCAAGAAAAACGGTAGCAGCCTCAAGTGGCTCTTTTGATTCCTTGTCTGAAAGTGTGCCTGTAACTGAGAAGTTTTGCGCTTTCGCGAAAGCTGAAACTAAAAGAAGTCCAACTAAGATTACTAGATGACGTAATTGCATTATACTGATTGATTGATAAGTACATAAAGAACTAACCTTTTAATGAGAAGTTTTAGAAGGATGTCATTTTTAATATAATTTTAACAATTTGAGATGCTCCTTAAAAAGGTCTTCTGAGTTATTCTTTCTGTAGAAGCTTTCGCGAAAGCGTAAAAAATCCCACAACTGGACCTAAATTAAGTAGTTCAAACAAAAAAAGCGACCCGTGAAGGTCGCTTTTATGATATATACGAAGTATGATATTATTTCTTTCTAAAGTAAATAGAAATAGGCACTCCAGAGAAGTCGTAAGCTGCTCGAAGTTTGTTTTCTAAAAATCTTCTGTAACCTTCTTTAAGGTATTGCGGCAGGTTACAGAACAACGCAAACTGTGGTTGTGGTGTAGGTAGCTGCATACAGTACTTGATTTTTACATATTTACCCTTAATAGCCGGTGGAGGAAATGCCTCTACTAGCGGTAAGAAAAACTCATTAAGCTCACTGGTTTTGATACGTTTTGTTTTACTCTCGTATACTTTTACGGCAGTCTCAATAGCTTTAAAAATACGCTGCTTCTCAAGCACAGATATAAATACAATAGGCACATCTGTAAATGGCTCTATTTGTTTCCTTATGTGCTTTTCAAATTCTTTCATTGTGTTAGTCTTCTTTTCTACAAGGTCCCACTTGTTTACTAAGATTACTATTCCTTTTCTGTTGCGTTCTGCAAGCCAGAATATATTTTGTACCTGGCCATCAAAGCCCCTTGTTGCATCTACTACAAGTAGTACAACATCTGCGTGCTCAATAGCACGCACAGATCTCATCACAGAGTAAAACTCAAGATCTTCTTTTACCTTAGCCTTACGACGTATACCTGCCGTGTCTACAAGGTTAAACTCAAAACCGTAGCGATTATACTTTGTATCCATCGCATCACGGGTGGTTCCTGCAATATTTGTTACGATATAACGCTCCTCACCTATTAATGCATTTATAAAAGAAGATTTACCCGCATTAGGACGACCTACTACCGCAAAGCGTGGTAACTCATCTTCTTCGCTTTCTTCTTCTTTTTCTGGTAATGCCTCGACTACAGCATCTAGGAGGTCTCCCGTACCACTACCATTTGTAGCGGCAATGGTATAAAAATCACCAAGACCTAGATTATAAAACTCTACAGCATCTGCCGCACGTTTATTATTATCTACTTTATTTACAGCAAGAAAAATAGGTTTCTTAGATCTACGTAGTAAGTTTGCAACCTCTTCATCCATCCCAGTGATACCGTGCTCTACATCTACCATAAAGATGATAGCATCTGCCTCGTCTATGGCAAGCTCTACTTGCTTGTCTATCTCTGCTTCAAAAATGTCGTCACTTCCCACAACATATCCACCAGTATCTATGACTGTAAACTCACGTCCATTCCAATCTGTTTTTCCGTAGTGGCGATCTCTGGTCACACCACTCACGGCATCAACAATTGCCTCACGACGTTGCACTAACCGATTAAAAAAAGTGGATTTCCCTACATTAGGGCGCCCCACAATAGCTACTATGGTACTCATTGTAAAATTTTTAGGTCTGCAAAGATAGGCTTTTAAAAAGGACAAAGAGATGGTAAACAACGTAAATACATCGTCACATAATGAACCAAGGATTGCTTAAAATGCTAAGGATATGATAAACTTAATGAGAACTAGGTATCTATAATTTAATTTTACATCCTCATAACACACTTTAATTGATTTTACTCTTACTACTCCTTGGTTTTGGGATTGCCCTAGTCGCTACAATTGTCCCTAGCGCTACAAATTTACTTGTGCTTAAAAAAGCTACAAGCGGCAGCTTATTTAAAGCAATGTTTGTTGCATACGGAGCTGCACTGGGTGAAACTATTGTGGCAGGATTTGCTATAAGCTTTGGTTTTTTAGTAAAAAAGCTATACCAAGATTACTTATGGATACAAATTGCTTTTGTAGTATTAATGCTCTTAGCCGGCATCTTGCTTATTCTAAAAAAAACTAGCTCACAAACCTCAGAAGATGAAGCACATCAAAACTTTGGCACAGGTTTTTTACTTGGCTTTTTAAACATCCCTATGTTTATTTTTTGGGTAGCTGTGCTGTCTTCTATTTCGAGCTATGTGTTTATAGGTAAAAACTCCCCGTGGAGTGTTATACTCTCTTTTCTTTCGGGAGTTCTAATAGGAAAAGTTGTGATGCTTTATGTATATGCAAGACTGAGTGATTTTTTTTCAAATAAGTTTTCTAATCTTGAAAATAAAATGAATATAGTGATAGGTATTGTACTTATAACTGCTGCTATCTTTCAATCCATAAAGCTTATTACTTCATAAATAAGTTCAGATAGTGTAAGTTTTACCGTAGTACAACTACTAATGTTTTATGATTATTCTTGCTTTTATCATAGGCTTTACCGCCACAGTTATAGGTGCACTGCCACCTGGAGCATCTAACCTTGCAGTGATTAAAGCACGAGTAAAAGGTTCTTATCAAGATGCTGTAAAATTGAGCTATGGCGCTGGTCTAGGTGAGGCATTACTTGCACTTACTGCTTTAAGCTTTGGGATGGTAGTACAAGAGTTTATCTCTATGAACTACTGGGTGCAATATCTCGTTGCCTTTTTACTTGCTCTTGTAGGCGTCTATTTTACAAAAAAGAAGCATTCTTCAAAAATTACAAGACAAAGAAAACAATCTCAATACTTTATAGGCTTTATTTTGAGCTTTATAAATCTTCCTGTTTTAGTTTATTGGGTCGTTGTGTTTTCACTACTAAGCAAATGGATGCTTACCGCCGGGTCCCATCCCTATATATGGACCATTTTATTGCTTGCAGGCGTGTTCTCAGGTAAAATAGCCACACTCTTGATGTACAGCAAGTTTGGCTCTCATATTAAACAAAGGTCTACCTCTAGCCCTAATTCTCTTAATCGTTACATAGGGATCACACTTATTGTACTCTCGGTGATACAGCTCGTAAAACTAGTAGTTAGTTAAGAATCTCTAGTCGCACTACATAACCCTCCCAGCTACGCACGTTAAAAACAGTGTCGTCTTCAAAAATGAGGTACTGCCCCTTTATTCCCTTAAGAGTTCCCTCGTATGCAGGTGTTTTATCTAAGTTAAGTGTCTTAAGTTTTTCTGGGTAACGCTCTACAGGAAAGTGCACGTGCGTCTCCTCATTAGTAGGGATGAAATATTGCTTTGCTTCTTCTGGTATATATTGTTTTAAAATTTCTCGATGCTCCTTAAGATTTACATCTTCTATATCATTTTTAAGCATTTTGCGCCAGTTTGTTTTGTCAGAAACGTGTTCCTTTAACGCAAGCTCTGTAATACCTGCAAGGTAGCGGTTAGGTACTTCTACAATTTCTATAGCCTCGTGAGCACCTTGGTCTATCCATCTTGTAGGCACTTGAGTTTTACGAGTTACTCCTACTTTTACATTACTAGAATTTGCTAGATAAACAATGTGCGGTTGCAGTTGCACGCTTTGCTCATAAGCGAGATCGCGATCTTCTTCTCCTAGATGCGCTTTAGACAGTTCTGGTTTCATAATCCACTCTGCTGCTTGGGGTACTTTATAAAAATCATCATAGCAATATCCTTGTCTAAAAATCTTTTTATTCTCCCCACAGGCAAGGCACTCATATTTTACAAACTCGATATGCAGTCTCCTATTAAGCAACTGATTCACCTGTATAAAATCACCTTCCATTACGAGGTAATAATTTATAGGATCTGTATGCTCCGTTTGCATTTTCTTGAGGACACCTTGGTATTGCATTTATAAGAATTTTGATTACTGCATTGTATAAAAAAGGTTAAATTAGCTTTCGCGAAAGCAAAAAAACAACCTATCACACACGTGTAAATATACCAACTTTATGCCGATCCCTTTAGTGCATTCTATTGCTTCTTGGTTCTTAAAAAAGCGCATTCACCAGATGGAGCTTTTTATGAAATACCCAGCCGAAGTGCAGGAAGAATTGCGCGCAAAACTTATCGATAAAGCAAAGGATACCGAGATAGGTAAAAAGTATGATTTTAGATCTATACGTAGTTATAATGACTTTGCCCAGACGATCCCCATCACCTCTTATGAGGAGAATCAAGCTTATATAGAAAGAACTCGTAAAGGAGAGTCTAACATCTTATGGCCTACCCCTATAAAATGGTTTGCGCAGAGTAGCGGCACTACAAATGCACGAAGTAAGTATATACCCGTAAGCCCAGAGTCACTAGAAGATTGTCATTATGCCGCAAGTAAAGATTTACTCTGTATGTATCTCAATAATAATGAAGGTTCTCACTTATTTTCTGGCAAAGGGTTACGCTTAGGTGGTAGTAAGCAATTATACCAGGATAATGGTACTGTATATGGCGATCTGTCTGCCATTCTTATAGATAATATGCCTTTCTGGGCAGAATTTAGCAGTACTCCTAATCACGACATTTCATTATTAAGTGACTGGGAGGTGAAAATGCAAGCTATTGTAGACGAGACCATACAACAAGATGTAACCAGTCTAGCAGGTGTCCCATCGTGGATGCTTGTACTACTCAATAATGTATTAGAAACTACAGGTAAAGAAAGTATACTAGACATATGGCCTAACCTAGAGGTTTATTTTCACGGAGGGGTAAATTTTGATCCTTATCTTAATCAATATCAAAAAATTATATCATCAGACTCCTTTAAGTATTATGAGATTTATAATGCTTCTGAGGGCTTTTTTGCCATACAAGGGCAGAATGACTCAAAAGAGTTGCTTCTTATGCTAGATTACGGGATATTTTATGAGTTTATCCCTATGAACACCTACGGAACTTTAGATCAAAAAATCATCCCTCTAAGTGAGGTAGAAGCTGGTGTAAACTATGCAATTATTATTACGACAAACGCAGGTTTATGGAGGTATAAAATAGGTGACACAGTGCGTTTTACTTCTACCAGTCCATATAAAATTAAAGTAACTGGCAGAACAAAACATCACATTAACGTTTTTGGCGAAGAGCTTATAATTGAAAATGCAGAGCAAGCCCTCAAAAAAGCTACCCTAGAAACTGGCTGTGAAATAAAAGATTATACAGCTGCCCCTATATTTATGGATGGCAAAGAAAAAGGTGCTCACGAGTGGGTTATAGAGTTTAAAAATCCTCCAGAGGATATGACGTTATTTAATACCCAGCTTGATCTAGCGCTGCAAGAGGTAAATAGCGACTACCAAGCCAAACGTTTTAATAACACTACGCTTAATGCTCCAAAAATACACGCAGCTCGAGAGAACCTCTTTTATGACTGGTTACGAGAGAATAATAAGCTAGGAGGACAACATAAAGTCCCTAGATTATCTAATAAACGTGACTTTATTGAAGCTCTACTACATATCAATTAATTACCAAAACACGTAGGGAGCTACTTGAAAAAATATGCTTTTTTAGTCGCTCATCGGCAAAAAACACCTTCTTATCTAAAAGTCAGGCTTTTACTTTATTCTTAGGGATATCACTCTTAATTTAGAGCAATGCGATTCCCCAGAGTCATAATTAAGGAGATGAAAACAACGCTAACTTTTTTTACAGTTACAGCTTTATTGCTTTGCACATTTACAGCACTAGGTCAAGATCAATTAACCTATACTGCACTTGCTGATAATGTAGCAAATTATAGTGCCGAAGAAAAACCTTTCTACGGTGATAATGGTTTTAAGTTTGAAACCTTTAATACTGGTATTAACTCAAAATATTCTGACTACGGCATAGGCTTCTTTAGAGAGAAATTTATTTCATTTTCTGCTCGTAAAATAGGTGGCCTTGCAAAAAAGGATCCCATATCAAATGAACCATATACTAAGTTATATTGCTCAGATATCACCTATGATTATGATTTGAAAAGGCCTTTGTTATTCTCTTCTATTTTAAATCGCAATGACAATCTAGGTACCCTTGCTTTTTCTCAAGATGGCAATACCTTATATTTTACACAGAGTAAAGAAGATCACACACAGAGTTTTGAACTTTATCGCGCAGAGATGAATCCAGAGCGTGAAGGTGAGTGGATAAATATCACTGCACTATCTGTAAATGGAGACTACTCTGTTGAAAACCCTCATTTAAGCAGAAATGGAGAGTGGCTTTACTTCTCTTCAAATAAACCAGAAGCTATAGGAGGTTTTGACATTTTTAGAATTGCAGTAAAAGACAATGAACTTATAGGAAAAGCAGAAAGGATTGAGGGTAGTGTGAACACTGTTCTTGATGAGAAGTTTCCGCAAACTTCTCTTGATGGCAAGTACCTTTACTTTTCTTCAAAAGGACACGATAGTCAAGGTGGTTATGACATCTTTAGATCAAGAAAATCTAAGCTTGGTTTTGTTTCCACAAGAAACTTAGGAAGCACCATTAACTCTCCAAAGGATGAAGTTGCCTTTATACAGGCAAATGAGAATATAGGTTATATGACCTCAAACAGAGATGGTGGTAATGGAGGTTATGATATTTATAAAATAGAAGAATCTATACTAGCACTGAGTGTTGCAGGAAAAGTGATAGATGCAGAGACAGAGATTGCGCTAGCAAACGCCACAGTTGCTCTACTTGATGATTATGGCGAGGAAGTAGTGAGTGTACGCTCTAATATAGATGGTAGTTATAACTTTCCTGTAGAAGGGTTTGTAAACTATACGGTTATTGCTTACAAAGATGGATTTGAAACTACTCGAGAGACGTTTAACACAGCCGCTCAAGAGGATAAAATATTTGTCAAAAATCTCGTACTTGGAGCCACACCAGCCCCTATTGTAAAAACGGCAGAAAAAACGATACTAAAAATAGATAATATTCTGTTTGACCTTGATAGTGATAGAATTAAAGAAGTTTCAACAATCACTCTTAATACAGTAGTTGCTACACTTAAGGCAAACCCATCTATTAAAATTGCTATTAACGCCCATACAGACGCACAAGGTAGCGCAGGCTACAACAAGAGACTGTCTATGCGAAGAGCCGCCTCGGCGATGAATTATTTACTAAGCAAAGGAATTTCAAAAGATAGGTTACAGTCTCAAGGTTTTGGAGAAGAACAATTACTCATAAACTGTACATCTTGTACTCCTCAAGAAAATGAACTTAACAGACGCATAGAGTTTATAGTAATATCTAAAGAGTAACAATTACAATAGCAATCATTACGTGATGTAATGATTGTAAAGCAGCTATCAGTTGGGGGACCGATAGCTGTTTTTTTATGTTTACTTGTACGCTTAAAACAAAAAAAGAAGCATCCTTGTCCGGATGCTTCTTTTAATACAATTTATTATGCTTTTTACAACTATGAAGCTGCTTTAAGCTTCTTGAGTGTAGACTTATTAAGTTTACCCTCTGCATAGGTCTTAGTCACATTAAGCGACTTCTCATCTGAGCTAGGTAGATCAAACATTGCATCTGTTAGTATAGCCTCACATAAGCTACGTAGCCCTCTAGCTCCTAGCTTATACTCTATAGCCTTATCAACGAGATAATCTAGCGCATCATCTGTAATGCTAAACTCTATATCATCCATCGCAAAAAGCTTCTTATATTGCTTTATAATCGCATTTTTAGGCTCTGTAAGGATTGCTCTAAGTGTTCCTGCATCAAGCGGGTTCATATGAGTTAATACAGGGAGTCTACCTATAATTTCTGGTATAAGACCAAAGTCCTTTAGATCTTTAGGTATAATATACTTAAGCATATTATCCTTTTCTAGAGCCTCATCACTTTTGCTTGCTACAAATCCCATAGCCTGCATATTGAGACGCTTAGAGATATGACGCTCTATACCGTCAAAAGCTCCACCAGCTATAAATAAAATATGCTCTGTATTTACTTCTATAAACTTCTGGTCTGGGTGCTTTCGTCCTCCCTTAGGTGGTACGTTTACAACCGTCCCTTCTAGCAATTTTAATAAAGCTTGCTGCACACCTTCACCACTTACATCACGAGTGATAGATGGGTTATCACTCTTACGAGCAATTTTATCTATCTCATCTATAAATACAATACCACGTTGAGCTTTCTCTAGGTTATAGTCTGCTGCTTGTAACAAGCGAGTTAAAATACTCTCTACATCTTCACCTACATAACCAGCCTCTGTAAGAACCGTTGCATCTACAATAGCAAGTGGTACGTTAAGCATACGCGCAACTGTTTTTGCTATAAGCGTTTTACCAGTACCCGTTTGTCCCACCATCACGATGTTACTTTTTTGGATCTCGATATCATCATCTGTAGCTGGTTGTAATAATCTCTTATAGTGATTATAAACCGCTACAGACATTACTCTCTTTGTAAATTCTTGACCTATCACATACTCATCTAGAAACGACTTTATCTCTTGTGGTTTCTTTAACTTGAGTTCTCCTTCAAGATCATTTGTAGCTACATCCTTAGACTCTTCTATAACAATACCGTGAGCCTGCTCGATACATCTATCACATATGTGTGCATCTAGCCCCGCAATGAGCAGGTTAGTCTCTGGTTTTTTTCTGCCACAAAATGAACATTCTAAATCTTCCTTTGCCATTCTATTTACTATTTTGACTTGAATTTACGCTTTCGCGAAAGCGTAAACCTTTTTAGTCTCTCTTCAAAATTTCATCTATCATACCGTACTCAAGGGCCTTATCTGCCTTCATCCAGTAATCACGATCACTATCGTTATATACTTTATCATAGTCTTGACCTGAGTGCTTTGCAATGATATCGTACAGCTCCTTCTTGAGCGTAAGGATTTCCTTTGCGGTAATCTCTATATCACTTGCTTGACCTTGAGCTCCACCCATAGGCTGGTGTATCATCACACGGCTATGTGGTAGACCACTACGTTTACCTTTTTCTCCAGCACATAACAACACGGCTCCCATAGAGGCTGCCATACCTGTACAGATAGTAGCTACATCTGGCTTTATAAACTGCATTGTATCATAAATACCTAAGCCAGCATACACGCTTCCTCCTGGTGAGTTTATGTAAATCTGAATGTCCTTGTTTGCATCTGTACTTTCTAAAAACAGTAGTTGTGCCTGTACAATGTTTGCTACCTGGTCATTTATTCCAGTACCCAAGAAAATGATGCGATCCATCATTAAACGTGAGAACACGTCAAAGATCGCGATATTCATCTGGCGTTCTTCTATAATGTTAGGAGTAAGTCCCTGAGGAAGCATACTCGTTATGATTTTATCGTAATAGTTAGAGCTTACACCCTGATCTTTAATTGCAAATTTTTTAAATTCTTTTCCGTAATCCATATCTATTCTAGCAATATTTTCTTTAATAAAAAAGCGTTTTACCTAGTCTAGTAAAACGCTTTAAAGATACTTATTATCTAGGAGGTATTCTAATTGTATACTTCCTTAACAAATTCGTCAAAGGTTACTTCCTTCTCCTTAAGTTTTACATTTTCTTTAAAGAATGTAAGCATTTTTACATTCATAAGCTGCTCAGAAAGACGCTTTACTTCTTCTTGATTACCTAATATACGTGCTGCGATATCATCAAGTTCTTTCTCTTCTGGGTTCATTTGCCCATACTGCATCATTTGTGCTTTGATCATATCTTTAGAATAATCTTTAAGCTCGTCAAATGTTACTTGAAGTTCGTTTTCTGTAACGACTTTACCTTCTATAAGTTGCCATCTTAAACCTTTTTCAGAACGTGCAAACTCTTCTTTTGCTTCTTCTTCTGTCATAGGCTTCTCACCAGTAGATTGTATCCATCTAGCTAAGAAGTCTGCAGGCAGGTCAAACTTAGTTTCATCAATAAGACGCTCTGTAACGTCATTCATAAGTTGCTGGTCGCTTTGTTGTGTAAACTGGCGCTCACCATCTTCTTTTATTTTATCTTTAAGCTCTGTCGCAGATTTTACAACGTCCTTTCCAAATAACTTATCAAAAAGCTCTTGATCAAGATCTGCTTGCTCACGCTTGTTTGTTTCTGTTACTGTAAAAGTAACTTCTGCATTCAGGTCTTTTGCTTCGTCTTCAGAGATTTTTAATGCTGCTTGGTATGTTCCAGGCTCTGAGAAAAGACTTTTAGTCTTAACCGTAATTACATCTCCAGGTTTTGCTCCTACAAATGCATCTACATTTTTCTTCCCTTTAAGTTGCTCTATCTCAAAAGTAGCTTGGTTATCTATACCCGCTTTCTCACTTGCAAATGTTCCAGTTACTTCACTGTCTTTTGCAACCTCAGTTTGAGAGATTAACTTCCCGTATTGTTTTCTAATAGTAGTTACTTGACTATCTACCATTTTATCATCTACCTTAATCTTATAGCTAGTGATTGCTTTTTTAGGCTTAAGATTTACATCAAACTTAGGCGCCATTCCTAGCTCAAACTCAAAGTTGTAATCTTCTGCATCCCAGTTAAAATCTTCTTGATTTTTTGGAAGCGGATTACCTAATACGTCAAGCTTCTCCTCTTGTAAGAACTTACCTAGAGCTTCTTGAAGTATTTTATTTACCTCATCTACACGCACAGCCATCCCGTATTGCTTCTTCACCATTCCCATAGGTACGTGACCTTTTCTAAAACCAGGAATATTTGCTGTTTTACGATAGTTCTTAAGTATAGACTCTACCTTCTCGTTATAGTCATCCTTAACGATTTCTACCTTCACTACTGCGTTAAGGTCGTCTATTTGCTCTTTTGTAATATTCATTATAATGTAATTTTGAGGGCGCAAAAATACGATATTTTTACAACTCCAACAATCTTTTAATAAGTGCTTAACGTCCTCTTACTTATCATCTTTAAGTAGCGAGAATAATATACTCTGAAAAATACTGAGCAAAATACTAAAGAGGAGTGCTATCCAAACGCCACTTACAGAAAAACCTCCCACAAAATAATCTGCTATTAATATGATAATGGCATTTATGATAAATAAAAACAGTCCAAATGTCACAATAGTAACTGGCAAGGTAAGTATCACAAGTATAGGCCTCACTATAAATTTAAGTAACGCAAGTACTACAGCAACAATGATAGCCGTTACAAAACCATCTACGGCTACTCCTGGCAAAAACTTTGAGAGCACCACTACAGCAACCGCTGTAAGCAATATTTTAATAATTGTATTCATAATAGGTTGTTTTATGGGTTAAATACGCTTTCACGAAAGCATAAATTTACACATAAAAAAAGCGCCTTTTATAAAAAGGCGCTTTTACTATATAGTATGTAGGTTGTAAAACTTAGTTTACATCGTTGCTTATAGCTACTGTTGCATAAGAACCGATATCTACTCCTGGTATTGTAGAACCATACTGATCATTTATTGCATCTATAATAGCGTTTGCAGTAAATGCATAACCTCTAGGTGTAGGGTGTACACCATCTAGAGAGAAAGCTCCTCCAGTTACAAAGTCTGAGGTAAGCACTCCACCGTTAAAAGAAACACCACCATTTGCAACCACTTGTAATGCAGAACGCGCATCTACAAAAGCAAGATCATTTGCCTGCGCAAGTGCTTGTATAGTGGCATTGTACTGTGTTTGTGCTGCCGTGATAAGCTCTTGCTCTTGTGAGGTAAGTATAAACTGGTCTTGTAAAGGACGTGACACTCCATTTATAGCCTGTAGTGCAGCCTGCTCTGCAGGGATTCCTAAAGAAACTAATAGATTTAAGAAATCTTGATCTGTAGTTCCAAGCACTCCCGCTGTAGTAAGTGGCACTAGATCATCATTTGTAGTCTGGCGTAATTGAGATAATAATCCCGCAGTAATAGGGTCTAAGTTAAAAGGAGGTCCTTGTACTATTGCAGAAATATCAGTAAGGTCTTCATCTTGTATCGTGATAAAGTTTGCTCCTTCGGCAAATGTGATTTGACGAGCAGCAGCCTCTTCTGCAGTGATGATTCCAAAAGATGCTAGACCTGGTAACACTTGAGTGTTATATGCTGCAAATGCTGCATTAAGAGTAGCCGCAGTACCTGCGTCTAAAGGAATAGCCTGAGATGGCACCGTAGTAAAGAAAGGAATAGATGTTACATCCGGAATATTTACAAGTGCTCCTTGTGCTCCAGAACCTATTAAAAGTCCAACTTCTTGAGAATACACACTAGCAAAAACGTTAGGGTCTGTAATGTCATTAGGACCGTATGTAGTAGGATCAAAGTTTCCTGTCTGATCTACACCAGCACCACCTGATGTTGCAAAACCTAAAATATCATTGTTACCTATCCATAAAGAGAAAAATGATGGGTTTGCCGCAAGTGCATCTCCCATAACTGTAGCATTAGCCTCTGATGCAAATCTTGCAAAATATGGATTTGCCTGTCCTGTAGGTACTCCAGCTACATTACCATAACCTGGCGCCACAAGGTGAAAACTCTTTGCACCTGGTACACCCACATTGTTAAAAGGTCCCGTTACAACATTTGTAATTTCTGTAGTAGGAGTTCCAGATAATACTGCTGGTCCTGGATTACCATTTGCATCTGTCGCAAGTACAAAGCGATTATTTGCAATTTGAGTACCTCCTAGTGTTAACCCTCCTAGGTTATCACTTACTAAAGGCTGTGTAAACTCACCTCCACCTGCAAGCGCAAACTGCTGCGCCATAATGTTAGGGTATGAGTTTTCTTGACCAGTTATATAAAGCGCTCCATCTGCAAAACCTGCAGTAAGCGAGTTACCTACAGCAACATATGAAGAAAAGTTTGCTTCTCCATTTGTGTATACTGTTCCATCCTCAATTTCATTTTCAAATTCTGGCTCACAAGCAACAAGGCCAAGTGCAAGCGCAGGAAGTGCGATATAATTAAAATATTTTTTCATTGCTGTAATTTTATAATTTGTAGCTTAATCCTAAACCTGGTGCAAATGCACTTGATCTATACGTTCCCGCAAATGGAGCTTCAACACCACTTTCTGTATATGCATCATAAGAAGCATCTACCTCTCTAAAGGCTAAGTATAAGAAAGAAGCATCTATAGCGAGCTTCTGTGTTACGTTATAAGAGAATCCTCCTGTAAAACCAAAAGAATCATTACGTGGAGTTTCTGGAGAGAAGAATCCTTCTTGTACCGGAGACTCGTCAAAATAAGCACCACCTCTTAAAGCAAACTTATCGCTTACGGCATACTCTGCTCCTAGGCGTAATGTCCAAGCGTTTTGGTAATTTCTTGGGTTAATAGACTCTAGTGCTACAGATCCATCAGGATTTAAAAAATTAAGATCAAGAGAGTTGTATATATCCCACTCTGCATAATTTACATCTGCGTTAAGAACCCACTTATCTGTAGGCTTGTAAGTTACACCTACTGTCCACTCTGCTGGTAATGGTAGCGTAGCTGTAAAATCAAAATCTCCATTTGTAATAGGTGCAAGTGGTGAGTTAGGCACATTAGAAAAAGTAGCGACACCATCACCTGGCTCAACCTCAATATCTATTCTAGACCTGTAGTTTACACCAAAAGACCACTTATCGCTAAACTGGGCATAAGCACCTACAGAAAAACCATATCCGTTTACCCCAGAAGCATCAATCTCTACATTAGAACGGTTACCGTCTGTATCTGCCAAGCTTCTTGATAAATTACGATTAAAGTTTACACCTCCTATAGCCAGTATCGGTCCTCCTCCAAAACTTACGTTTTCAGTTAATTTTGTAGAAAATATAGGCTGTATAAAAATAGCAGATAGTTCTATACTATTTACTAAGTGCGATCCAGACCAATCTGTTGGATACTCTACTGTACTACCATACGGAGTATAAACCGCTAGCGCCACAGAAGACTTCTCGCTAAGCTTGTAAGCTGCATATAAATATAGAGGCGTTCCCGTAGGGCTATCTGTTTGTGAAGATGTTCCAAACTGTGTATTCTGATACTTTACATCAGAAAATACTCCAAAGCCTCCTACAGATATACTTAGTTTACTTTCTAGGTGCACAAGGCCTCCTGGGTTAAAGAATGCTATCTCAGCACTGTTTACATAAGCCACACCTGTGTGACCCATTGCTAAACCTCGTTGTCCCTGTAGACTCACTCGGTAACCTCCGGCGTACGTCACTGCACAAACAAGTAGCAGAACAATGACACTTAATACTTTTTTCATAATTTAATTTAGGTTATGGGAATTGTGTTATTCGTAAAAATGTACCTTCAAAAATAAGCTATTTATAAAGGAAACATTGATTTTTTACACATTTACTATGCATACATAGCTTTTTGTGATTGACAATACTATAAAAAATTTATCACTTCTTTATAAAAATCTTTAGGATTTTCTGCGTGAAGCCAGTGACCAGCATTAGAAATTGTCTTGATTTGCGCTTTCGCGAAAGCGTTATAAATCCCATTTTTGTCTTCCTCGAGGATGTAATTAGACTTATCTCCTCTAAGGAATAAAGTAGCATCGCTATAAGTTGCGCCCAGCGGTAAGGGCTTTCCTATTTCTTCTATATTTTGAATAAGAGCCGCTAGGTTCATACGTAAACCTAAAACACCTTTTTCTACCCAATAAAGATTTTTAAGTAAAAACATTCTCGTCCCTAAGTCTGATATATAATTTGCTAGAAATTCATCAGCTCCAGACCTACTAGACATCGCTTCGCTATTATTTGAAAGTGCCGTGAGCCCCTCTAAAATAGTCTGATGATGCTGTGGATATTCTTTAACTCCTATATCTGCAATGATGAGTTTATCTACCATAGCTGGATATGTAACCGCAAAGAGCATTGCTGTTTTACCTCCCATAGAGTGACCTAACAAGTGTATCTTATCAAGTTCATTTTCTTCACAATATAGTTTTAGATCTTCTACCAACACCTCGTAGCTAAATGTGCCACTATGAAAACTTCGACCGTGATTGCGCTGGTCTACAAGATGCACCTGGTAACCATCTATAGCAAATTGTTTTGCCAGCGTTTTCCAGTTATCCCCCATACCTAAAAAGCCGTGTAAAATCACCAGTGGCTTGCCCTCTCCTATAATATTTGAGTGTACTATCATTTATTGTAATTTTTCTAAATAAGAGGCTACTACGGTCTCAAAACCTAGATATAATGACTCTGCCATAAGAGCGTGGCCTATAGAAACCTCCAGCAAATCTGGGATGCTGTTATGAAAATATGCCACATTATCTAGTGAAAGGTCGTGTCCTGCATTAATGCCTATACCTAGATCACTAGCTAGAAAAGCTGCCGTGATATATGGTTTTATAGCCTCCTCCTTGTTTTCGGTATAACCATCTGCATAGGCTTCTGTATACAATTCTATTCTATCTGCACCTGTTTCTTTTGCCCCTTCTATCATTTCTAATACAGGGTCAACAAAGATTGAGGTGCGTATACCTGCATTTTGAAATTCGACTATAACCTCCTTTAAAAAGTCCTTATGTTTTATTGTATCCCATCCCGCATTACTCGTAATTGCATCTACTGCATCTGGCACTAGTGTAACTTGTGTAGGTTTAGTCTCTAGTACGAGATCTATAAATTTTTGAATAGGATTACCTTCTATATTAAACTCTGTAGTCACCACATCTACTAGATCGCGAGCATCTTGATATCGTATATGGCGCTCATCAGGTCTAGGGTGTATGGTTATTCCTTGAGCGCCCATTTTCTCAAGGTCGCTTGCCACCTTTAATAGATCTGGCACATTCCCTCCTCTAGCATTACGCAATGTGGCTACTTTGTTAATATTTACGCTTAATTTTGTCATAGCAATCATATATTATTTGATATCACAAAAATACAAAGAGACCAGTGCTGGGCGGGTATTTTTTCATTATTTTGCATTATGACATTAACAGATTTTATAATAAATGACATAAAGCCTGTCTCAGAAAAAGAGAATATAGGCGAGGTACAATCTATTTTTACACAAACCACATACTCTCACGTGCCTATTGAGCGAGATGGGATTTATGTAGGGTCGCTCCCTGAGAATGATACACATTGCCTAGATGCAACTACCCCCATAAGTGATTATAACCACGGGTATGAGCAATTTTTTGTAAGATTTGATACTAACTGGCTAGACGTGCTAGAAGCCTTTGCTCAAAATGGCTGCAACCTTATGCCAGTACTTGGAGAAAACAACACCTATCTTGGTTATTATGAACTTGAAGATGTGATGAATTTCTTTAATAACACACCATTTATAAGTGAGCCTGGAAGCGTAGTTGTAATTGAAAAAGGAGTGCAAGACTACTCTTTTAGTGAGATAAGTCAGATTGTAGAGTCTAATGATGGCAAACTATGGGGTATGTTTATCTCAAAAATAGAAAATGATGTAGCAGAGATTTCTCTTAAAATAGGAAGGTCAAACTTTAACGATATACTAGCAGCTTTTAGAAGATACAGCTACATAATAGTCTCAAGTCATCAAGAAGATACATTTCTTACAGACCTACGTGAGCGATCACAATACCTTGAGAAATACTTAAACATATAACTAACTATGAAAATAGGTATATACGGTCAGTTCTACCACGAGGCCGCAGGACAATACATCCAGCAGCTCCTAGATATTTTAGACAAAAAGCAAATAGAAGTTATTATAGAGAAAAACTTTCTCAAACTTATACACGAGAATGACACTATAGAGAAGGACTACAATCACTTTTCTACCTTTAGAGAGCTAGATAACACTTACGACCTTTTTGTAAGCATAGGTGGAGACGGTACAATTCTAAAAACTGTTACATATGTACGAGATCTTAACATACCTATAATAGGGATAAACACAGGTCGACTAGGTTTTCTTGCTACTATCAAGAAAAATGACATTGCCGCCTCTATAGAAAAAATACTTACCGGCAAGTACAGCATCTCAAAAAGAAGCCTACTACAAGTCACTACCAATAGTAAAAAAGATCCCATAGGAGAACTCAACTTTGCACTTAACGAGATTACAGTAAGTAGAAAAAACACCACCTCTATGATCTCTGTAACGACAAAATTAGACGGTGAGAACCTTACAAACTACTGGGCAGATGGTCTTATCGTTGCCACACCCACAGGCTCAACAGGCTACTCACTAAGTTGTGGAGGACCGGTTATCACACCACAAACATCAAGCATAATAATCACACCAATAGCACCTCACAACCTCAATGCAAGACCACTAGTTATACCAGACGATACTACAATCGAACTAAGCGTGTCTGGAAGAGCAGATCAACATCTTATCTCTCTTGACTCGAGAATAGCCACGGTAGATAATGAAACAATTATAACGCTACAAAAAGCACCATTTGAGATAAGCCTCATCCGTTTAGAAGGAGATAGCTTTTTAAAAACACTAAGACATAAACTACTCTGGGGAGAAGATAAAAGGAACTAGACAATAATTATGCACAAAGGCTGTTTTCTTTTAGGACTGACTATATAGGGTTTAAAGACGCTTTCGCGAAAGCGAACACTCACACAATCATCTTAATAACCTCTTATTGCTAGTACCATCACAGAATTGTTATATTTGCAAACTTTTACGGCTATATGAAGTACCTGACGATTGTTTTAATCGCCATTTTTTGGAATTTTGAAGTGCAAGGGCAAACCTATGAAATAGGAGCCTTTATTGGTGGATCAAATGTTGTAAGTGACATTGGATCAACTAATTATATTGCGCCGAATAAACCAGCTTTTGGAGCGATTTTAAAATGGAACCGAAGTTCAAGACATTCCTTCAGGTTTACAGCCCTGTTTACAGAGCTAGAAGGAAATGATGTAGATAGCCACGAAGCTAGAAGACAAAGTAGAGGATTATCATTTACAAACAGTTTACAAGAAGTCTCACTGGGACTGGAGTATACCTTTTGGGAATTTGATATGTTTAAAGATCGTAATGCAAATGCACCATACTTATACTCAGGTATAACCGCATTTAATCACGAAAACATTTCTAGAGTAAGTGGCGTTACTCAAGATGGAAATGCTCTGGACTTTGCAATACCTATCGTGTTAGGCTACAAAGTAGCTTTTAACTCTATGGTTATTGCATTAGAAGGTGGTGCTCGTTATACATTTACAGATAATCTGGATGGAAGCGCACCCGTAGGAGATGACAATACGATAAGTATTGGAAATAGAAATAATAATGACTGGTATGTGTTTACAGGTGTAACTGTAAGCTTTACCTTTGGCCGCAGACCTTGTTTCTGCGCATTTTAAATATATAATGGACGCACTCGCCCACATTGACAAAAATAAATTACCCCAGCACGTTGCCATCATTATGGATGGTAATGGACGATGGGCAAAAAAACAAGGACTCCTTAGAGCCGTTGGTCATAAAAAAGGTACAAAAGCTGTAAGAGAAGCTGTTGAGGCTGCTGCAGAGCTGGGCATACCCCACCTTACACTCTACGCTTTTTCTACAGAAAACTGGAACAGACCTAAAGCAGAGGTAGATACACTTATGAATCTACTCGTCTCTTCTCTAAAAAAAGAAATTTCTACACTTCAAGACAATGATGTTGCGCTCAACACCATAGGTTTAACGAGCTCTTTACCTAAGAAAGCCCAGCGAGAACTCAATGAAGTGATAGAAAAAACAAAAGACAACAAAAGGCTTAAACTCACTCTAGCACTGAGTTACGGCAGTAGAGAAGAGCTTATAAAAACAGTACGAGAAATAAGCGATAAAGTTAAAAATAACCTAATTTCGCCAGCTGAAATAGATGAATCTTGTATAAATCAGCATCTTTACACCTATGACATACCAGATGTAGATCTGTTAATACGTACAAGTGGAGAGCAACGAGTGAGCAATTTCTTGTTATGGCAAATTGCCTATGCTGAATTTTACTTTACAGAAGTATTGTGGCCAGATTTCAGAAAGGAACATTTACATGACGCTATTTACAATTATCAGAAAAGAGAACGAAGATTTGGAAAGACAAGTGAACAGATTAAATAGTACAGCTACTTTTTCAAGAGCAACAGGCAGATGGATTTTTATTTTAGCCCTATTATGTAGCACCTTAGTAAATGCGCAAAGAGACACCCCGCTAGATCCAAATATCAAGTATGAAATTGCAGATATAAAGGTTACTGGAACTTCTACTTACAATGAGAATACTGTAATTGTATTTACAGGGTTAAGAGTAGGAGAACGTATATCTCTTCCCGGCACAAAAGTTTCTAACGTAATTAAGAAATTGTGGTCATTAGAGCTGTTTTCTGATATTAATCTTTATGTGACGGCAATAGATGGTGATAAAGTAGATCTCCAGCTAGATATTAAAGAAGTGCCAGAACTTAATGAAGTGCGCTTTAAAGGTATTAAGCAAAAGAAAGGTTCTACCTTTATCAAAGACAATGGCCTTAACAAAGGAGCAAAAGTCACAGAAAACCTTGAGACCACCACTACAAACTATATTGAGAACTCATATAAGAAAAAAGGATTTTTAAACTCAAAAGTATTTGTAAATACAGTACCTGCATCAGACACGTTGGGTAAAAACAAAGTCAATATGATTGTAAATATTGACAAAGGAGAACGTGTAAAAATTAAAGATATCAACTTTAATGGCCGTGAAAAATTACAAGAAGCAAAGCTCCTTGGGTCAATGAAAAACACAAAGGAGAAAAAAATCTGGCGTCTTTGGAAAAGGTCAAAATTTATTAAGGCAGACTATGAAGACGACAAAGTAGCCATTATAAATAAGTACAAAGAAAAGGGATATCGTGATGCTAGAATTGTATCAGATTCTATCATTAAGAATAATGACAAAACGATAACTGTAGAAATAAATGTTGAAGAAGGTCGTAGATATTATATAGGTGACATAGACTTCATAGGAAACTCAGTTTATACAGACGAGCAACTAAGTAGACAGTTAGGTCTTAAAAGAGGTGATGTCTACAACGGTGTTTTACTTCAAGAACGTATAAAAGATGATACAGACCCCGATGCAGATAACATCGCAAACCTTTATCAAAACAGTGGTTACTTATTCTCAAATGTAAATCCAGTAGAGACTAGTGTAGAAAATGACACCATAAACTTTGAGGTGCGTATTACCGAAGGTAAACTCGCTTACTTTAATAAAGTAACTGTAAAAGGTAATGACAAGACTAAAGATAAAGTTATTTACAGAGAGCTACTTACCAAGCCTGGACAGCGTTACAGTAAGAAAGCAGTAGTAGGTACAATACGTGAGCTTGGTCAATTAGGTTTCTTTGACGCACAGCAGCTTACTCCTAACTTCAATAATTTTGACCCAGTAGGTGGAACAGTCGATCTAGAGTATAACGTTGTAGAGCAAGGAGCAAGCCAGATAGAACTTCAAGGAGGTTTTGGTGGTGGAGGTTTTGTGGGAACTCTAGGACTCTCATTTAACAACTTCTCTATACAGAACATATTTAATAAAGATGCCTACAACCCATTACCTATGGGTGATGGCCAGAAGTTTTCTTTGAGAGCACAAGCAAGTCAGTTTTTCCAGACGTATAGCGCCTCTCTTACAGATCCTTGGTTTGGAGGGAAACAACCAGTACAATTTTCTACATCATTCTCGCACACTATACAATACCTTTTTACAGGTATTACAACAGGTAGCGCAAGTGATCGTGTAGATAGAAACAGTAAATTCTTAATTACGGGAGGTTCTGTAGGGTTATCTAAGCGTCTTAAATGGCCAGATAGAAACTTTAGCTTGTCACACGCTATAAGTTTCCAGCACTTTGATTTACAAAACTATAACACAGGTCTGTTTACCTTTGGAGATGGAGCTTCAGAAAACTTAGCCTATACTATAGGTCTAAGTAGACGTGAGCTTTATGGAGGATTAATTTTCCCTACAAGTGGATCTGACATAAGTCTAACAGCAAAATTAACCTTACCATACTCTGCTTGGAATGGTGTTGATTATAAAGGTCTAGCTATAGAGCGCGATGAGGCTATCGCAGATGGTCTTAGCAGCACAGGTAAAACTGTAGGAGAGATAGATCAAGAACGTTTTAACTGGCTAGAATACTATAAAGTAAAGTTTACTGGTAAGTGGTACACACCACTTGTAGGTAAGTTTGTACTACAATCTGGAGTAGAATTTGGATGGCTAGGTGCTTATAATCAAGATAGAGGTGTACCACCTTTTGAACGTTTCTTCTTAGGAGGTGATGGTCTAGGAGGTTTCTCTCTTGATGGTAGAGAGATTGTAAGACTTAGAGGATACCCTAACCAGTCTGTAACTCCTATAGATAGAGGCGCTATTTTACAAAGCACAGGACAGGCTAATGATGGTGCTACCATTTACAATAAATTTAGTCTTGAACTACGTTACCCTATCACATTTAGCCCTCAGGCGAGCATCTATGCATTAACTTTTGCAGAAGCAGGATCATCTTATGACAATTTTAGAGATTATAACCCGTTTCAATTGAGTAGATCTGCTGGGGCAGGAATTCGTATATTTATGCCGGCCTTTGGATTATTAGGTCTGGATTTTGGATATGGATTTGACCCAATTCCTGGTACAACAGGAGCAAATGGATGGGAAACTCACTTCATTATCGGACAGCAGTTTTAATTTTTGGCACGATTATTTCTAATGCAACTCTGAAATTATGAAGACAAACGTTTTTATCTTATTAATAGCAACTTTCCTTATAAGCCTTAGCGCTCAAGGTCAACGAGCAAGTGGTGTACGTATAGGTTATATTGATATGGAATACATTCTCGAGAATGTACCAGAATATCAAGAAGCTTCCTCACAACTTGATGAAAAAGTTGCACGATGGAAAGGAGAGATAGAAACAAAACTCGAAGAAGTATCTGCAATGAAAAAACAGCTAGATAACGAACGAGCACTATTAACGAAAGAACTTATAGAAGAGCGTGATGAAGAGATTGCTTTTGAGAGAGATCAAATCTTAGAATATCAACAAAAACGCTTTGGACCTGGAGGAGATCTCGCTATACAAAGAAGACAACTCGTAGAACCCGTACAAGATCAAGTTTTTAATGCGGTGCAAGAGATATCTGCAGCCAAAAAGTTTGACTTAGTTTTTGATAAATCTTCAGATCTTATGATGCTTTATACTGCAGACCGCCTTAACATAAGCGATCAAGTATTAAGAAGTATCACTCGTGCTGCAAAGCGCAACCAGATAAACAATAAGAAAGAAGAAAGAGACTTTGATATAGACGAAGCAAAAACTGTAGAGCAAGACAAAGCTACCCAAGAAAGACAACGTGCTATAGAGGCAAAAAAATCTGAGCGCGAGGCAGCACTAGAAGCACGTAATAAAGAACGTAATGCTCAAAAGGCAGAGCGTCAAGCAGCTTTTGAAGAAAGAAGAAAGAAACTTCTTGAAGAACGTAAACGTAAAAAAGACTCTATTACAGCTGTGCGTGAGGCAAAAGCAGCAAGTAGAAATTCTGGAACTCCAACTTTAGATAAAAAAACAGGTGATGCACTCTCTGCAAAAGAAGCAGCCCTAGAGGCAAGAAAAAGAAGAAAAGATTCTATAATTGCTGTACGTAAAGCAAAAAGAGATTCTATTATAGAAGCTAGAAAAAGAAAAGCAAATCCTTCACAAGCAGATGGCGAAGATGGAGGAGGTATTTAACCCTTATTAAATTTTACACTTAACTCAAATTAGATTACAATGAAACAGTTTACAAAAGTATTAGCAGCAATTGCACTTATCGTAGGAATGAGCAGCGCTATGCAAGCACAAAGCAAAGTTGCACACATTAACTCGCAGTCTCTTGTAGAAGCTATGCCTTCATATAAGACAGCTATGGCAGAGCTTGACAAGCTACAGAAGTCATACGATGCCGACATCTCAGGAATGGGTAATGAACTTCAAAAAACACTTGAGCGTTACAACCGTGAGGCAGAAACGCAAACAGATGAAGAGAACCAAAGACGTATGAACGAGGTACAAGAAACTCGTACTAACATTGTGAAGTACCAACAGTCTGCAATGCAAAAACTT